>SYOX01000407.1 GCA_005804885.1 Pseudomonadota bacterium | reverse complement strand
GAGATCGAGAAGAAGGGCACGCCCGCCTCACCCGCCACACCGCGCGCCAGCAAGGTCTTGCCCGTCCCCGGCGACCCCATCAACAACACCCCCTTCGGGATGCGCCCGCCCAGCCGCGTAAAGCGCTTCGGATCCTTGAGGAACTCGATGATCTCGCCAAGCTCATCCTTGGCCTCCGTGATCCCCGCCACGTCCGCGAAGGTCACCTTGTTCTGCGACTCGTTGAGCAACCGCGCCTTGCTCTTGCCAAAGCTCATCGCCTTGCCGCCGCCCGACTGGATCTGGCGCATGAAGATGAAGAAGATGAACAAGATCAAGAACATCGGTATCCAGGAGATCAGGAAGGCCTGCCAGAAGGACCCCTCGTCCTCATTCTTGAACTCGTACTTGACCTTGTTGGCCATCATCATGTCCCGCAGATCGGGATCGACCACGCCCACGGTCGTAAAGGCCCTCTTGTTCTCCTTGCCGTGTGTCTTGGCGCCCTCCTCGGTGAAGACCCCCTCGACCTCCATGCCGGTGATCGTGACCTCCTCGATCAAGTTCGCCTCGGCCGCAGCCTGGAACTCCGAGAAGATGATCTTCTTGCCGTCCTCATGGTCGCTGGAGACCTGCTGGTAGATGAGGACGAAGACGAGGATCGCGACGGCCCACAGCAAGATCGTCTTGCTCGATTGCTTGTTGAACAACTCTTCACCTCTTCGACCTCGCCCGGATCTGACCCGGGGAGGCGATCAACGCCCGTCTGAATGGAGCGAGCTCCTGGGGCACTATAGGAAAAGCCCCCGACCAATTCAATCGTCGCGCGGCGACCGCGCCTCAAATGCCTCAACCACCACCAGACGCCTCGTGGCTTCGTTGACCGGCGCCGCGTCGGTCCTGAACAAGGGCGCCACCCACATCACCCGCCCCTCGGCGTCCTCCACCACCGGCACCCACGGGCGGCCCGGCGTCGACACCTTCGCGTCCGTCAACAACCTGCCCAGGCGCTTCGTTCCTCCCCTCCATCGCTTGAGCCGCTCGCCGGGAGCGCCCGATCGGATTTGCAAGGGCAAGGCCAGCGCGTCGGCGTCAAACATCTCCACCCCCAGACGATCTTCAAGGCCGGTCCTTGCAAGGATCTCCTTCATGGCCTCGCGGCCCCCCTCGACCACCCTGCACCGAAGGGTCAATCCACCCCAGGCGCGCTCACCAGGGACCTCCCAGCGGACCCCCTCCGGCGTCGCCGCCAGCCGCGCGCCGATGACGACGAGCGACGCCTCGACGGCGACGCTCACCCCCTGCCCGGCATCGAAGGTCTTCGGCTTCGGGTCGGGAGACCGAAGCGCGTCGACCATCTCCTCAATAGATGCGGCGTCCGGCGCAAAGAGTCGCCCCTGTCCTCGGAGCGCGAGTCGGATCGCGTGGATCGCAAGACCCCGACGCATCCGCCGAAGCGCCTCCCTGCTCAGGCACAGCCCCGCCTCGTACCACGGTGGCCTCGCCGCGCCCGCGTCCACCAGCGCCTCCAGGGACAAGGACTCCAGCAGATCGCGCTCCCCGGCGAGTATCCCCGGCGCCCGCTGCATCGGCGCGGGTGAGTCTGCCAGCGCCGCGAGCGCGGGGATGATCTGGTGACGCAGGACATTGCGCCTGCGGTCGACCAGCGCGTTGGTCGGATCCTCTCGCCAGGCCAGCCCTCGGGCCTCGAGCCAGCCGCGCAGCTGCGCCCGCGTCAACCCAAGCAAGGGGCGCACCGCGCGAAGCGACGCGTCCTCGGCCACACCGGTGATCCGATCCAGCCCGATCTCGGCCCGGGCGCCAGCCAGCCCAGTCAGGCCAGCCCCCCGGATCAGCGCCAGCAGCAACCCCTCGACGTTGTCATCGGCGTGGTGGGCCGTCAGCACCACCCCGAGGCCATGCCCCCGCAGCGCCTCCCCCATCAGCCGATAGCGGCCCAGCCTCGCCGGGCCCTCCACGCCCCCTTCAGCCCGAGCGAGCGAGGGCCCCTCGGGCAAGGTCAAGGTCAGGAGCTCAACCCTGTCGCCGCCGAGCGCTGCGGCGACCCGAGCGCAGTGGGCGGCGTCCTGGGCGCTGTCCGGGCGCAAGCCGTGATCGACGTGGATCGCGACCAGCCGGCGAGGCAGCGCGCCGCCGTGGCGCGCCTCCAGGAGCTCCAGCAGCGCCAGGAGGAGCGCCGTCGAGTCGGCGCCGCCGCTCCACGCCACCGCCGCGAAGGGCGGGGCCAGCGCCTCCGGACAGAGGTCCTTCAGGGCGCGCTCAAGCTCGGCGGCGATCATGGCGGGCTCAGCGCAAGGGCCGCAAGGACGGGCCGCGATCTTCAAGCTGGAGGACCTCCTCCCGGATCCTGGGCGGCGGCGGGGCCAGGAACTGCGCGACGCGCTCGCCGACGAGCGCAAGGCCGATCTCCTTCTTGACCGGCCTGAAGGTGTACAAGCCGTGGAAGCGCCCGTCGTGGGTGATCAGCGGGTAGCCGGATTGCAAGGCCGGGCTGGCCAGCGTGTAGTAGGCCAGCGCCCCCTGGCCCGGCCCCCCAAGCGTGGCCCTGAAGATGACCAGCTCGCCCTTGGCCTCGTGGACCACGGCGACGAGCCTGTCGGTCGGCGACAGCGCGCCTCCGGCGACGGGCAGCGCCACGAAGCCCTCCGCGAGCACCTCGGGGATCGAGATCAGCGCCATGCCCTTGTCGAGGTCGGCCCGCAGGACCTCGGCCGGGTGGCCGACGCCGTCGACGACGACCTCGACCTTCGCGGCGTCGCGCACGAAGATCTCGGCCGTGATCAGCGCAGGCCCCTCGTCGGTCTGGATGAGGGTGGCCGCGCCCAGACGCGCCGGATCGCCGATGGGGCGCATGTGAGGGCCCAGCGAGGGGGTGACGCGCAGGCGGAAGACGGATCGACCGAGCGCCTTCACCTGGCGCTTGAGCGCGTCGTGGCTCTCGGGGCCGATCGTCATGTCGTCGATCGTCACGACGTCGCGGCGCGGCAGCTCCTGGGCGCCGGCCGCGCCGGACGACAGAACCAGGGTGAGCGCAAGGAGGATCGGGGCGCGGCGCATGGCGGCTCCAGGTCGCAGGTCAGGGCTCCATCATTAAGGGAGGGCGAGCCTGGGCGCGCAAGAAAATCCAGCCCTCAAATTTTTTCGGAACCTTTGCCAAAGGCCCGTGTCGAAGCTCGGGGAAGGTTGATGGGCCGCCCGCGCAAAGGGGGGCTCCCTCAAATTGCTTGACCGGATCGAGGCCACCCCTGTAGGGTGTGGCACCTTTTTATGAAGGTGTGTCCGACGACAGGAGCGTCGCTCCGTGTCGCCACTGGACAGCATCAAGAGGGTTTAAAAAGTGAAGAGCAATCAAGACTTGAGGGTCGCCCTCGTTTGGAACGGGACCGTCTTCCAGGAGAAGACGTTCACGCGGGTGAGCGGCGACACGATCACGGTTGGCGACAACCGGAGCAACGACTTCTTCACCCCGGCCGAGGGGCTCCCTGAGCAATTCGAGATGTTCCGGCGCACAGGCGAGGGGTACCTGCTGCGGTTGACGGATGGCCTCAAGGGCAAGATCCACTTCGGCGGGCAGGACTACACCATCGAGGAGATCGGGGGCGCCAAGGGCGTCACGAAGACCGGCATGGTGGGCTCTGTGGGCGGCGCGAGCGTGACCACCTACGAGCTCTCCATCACCGAGGGCGACTGGGGCGTGCTCCAGCTCGGCGACGTGTCGATCTTCTTCCAGTTCGTCGAAGGCGCCATCGCGCTGCCCCACCGAGGGCTCTCCGGCTTCGACTGGCCTTTGTTCGGCACCGTGATGCTGGGGCTGGTCCTGCACGGGGTCTTCCTGTTGATCGCGGCTCTGAGCTACGATCCCAACGTCGACCGCGCCAACCTCGAAATCCCCGATCGCTTCGTGAAGTTCATCGCCGATGAGCCCCCCGAGCCCATCGAGGAGGAGGAGGAGCTTGAGGAGCCCGAGGAGGACACCACCGGCAAGAAGGCCGGCGGCGAGGAGGGCAAGTTCGGCGATCCCGACAAGGACATCCCCGAGTCGAAGATCCCGAAGGTCGACGGCGAGATGGTCGACAAGATCGACGTCAAGAACCTGGGCATCAACAAGGCCCTGGGCTCGAACCTGCTCGGCCAGGGTCCCCTCAAGAACATCTTCGGCAACGTCGACGGCTTTGACGCCAAGATGAACGTGGCCATGAGCGGCGAGGGCAACTCGCTGGTGATCGGCCGCGGGGCCGGCGGCATGGGTATGCGCGGCACGGGCCGAGGGGGGGGCGGCGACGGCTTCGGCCGCGTCCACGGCCTCGGCAACGTCGACACGGGCGGCGGCAAGGGCGTCAACGCCAAGATCGGCGGTAAGGGCAAGGCCACCGTCAAGGCTCAGGTCAGCCGAGGCGCGGCCGCCGTGGGCGCCTTCTGCGCCAAGGGCAACATCAGCGCGGTCGTCGGTCGGGGGTCAGGCGCCATCAAGTACTGCTACGAGCAGGAGCTCCAGCTCAACCCCTCGCTGAGCGGCAAGGTCACCATCAACTGGACCGTCGGGCTCAACGGCGCCGTCATGAAGGCCTTCGTCTCCTCCTCGACGATGAGCAACCCGAAGGTGGAGGGGTGCATGGTGCGCGTCGTCCAGCGCTGGCGCTTCGACCCTCCCCAGGGCGGCCACTGCGCCATCTCCTACCCCTTCATCTTCAAGGGCGCCCAGTGATCGTGGGCCCCTCCGGGCTCGCCCCTCCGCTCGCCTGATCCCTCTCCCTGCCGCTCGTCATCTTCCTTTCCTGTCCCTTGTATTTTTATCCTGTCGGGCGTGCCCCTATCAGATTGTCTCTTCAGGGAAGGGGAGGGAGCGCGTCAATCTCCTGGCGACGCATCCCCTCCAGGCTCGCGCCTCTTTGGGCGAGGATCCCGGCCACGACGGCCTCCGTGGCGTACATCCCAGGGCTTGAGGTGTCGGCCGGGGCCTCGTCGCGGTGCACGGGTTGAGGTGGCATGAACTCTGCAAGAGAGCAGGCAGGCAGTGTCATGAAATTGTCGCCTGGAATCCGGGCGGGGTGTGGGGGAGGACGCGATGAGGAGCGTCACAGGTTTCACGGACGAGCGGATCTACGTCACTCTGTTTGACGGCGCCTTCGACGTCGAGGCGATGGACGCGCTCGATCGGGAGGTCGTCGGGCTGATGGTCAATCTGTACCGCCAGGGCCTGGGGCTGGTCGGGTTCGAGGCGCAGGCTGAGGTGGGGGGTGTCGCGTTGCGTTTACAGCGCAGCGACGCTCTGGCGACTGTTTTTGCGGACCTTTGCCGACGTATTGCGCTTGAGGAGAGCGGCTACAGCGCGCGGATCGAGGAGCTTGAGCCCTGGCACCCCGAGGAGTCCAGGCGGCTCTTCGAGGCGTGGACGGGTTACCGCCCGGCGCTGGGTGCAGGACGGCTGGCGGCCTGAGGCTGGCCGCGACCGAGCGCGTGGATCCTTGAGGTGACGCGAGGCAAGAAAAAGAAAAGTCCAACTCGGGAAAGTTGGACCATCAGTATCTCAGCCAGTCATTTTCAATTCTGAACAAATCATCAACAAAAAAGAGTGGTCAGAGACGGAATCGAACCGCCGACACGTGGATTTTCAGTCCACTGCTCTACCTGCTGAGCTATCTGACCGCTCCCCGGATGATGACACCCGGCGTAGGGGAGGCTTATACGTCCGGACAGGAGGCGTGTCAATAAGAAAGCCCTCTGAGCGGGTGACTTTGGTGTTCATGAGGGCTAGAGTGCGTGACCTGGCGCCGTCGAGGCGCCGCGCGGGGCCATGGGGCCTCGTCGGGGTTCAGGGCGCAGAGGGCGCGCAAGAGGAGGTTGGATGTCTCAAGAGGTGCTGAAGATCGCGAGCCTGCCCGGTGACGGGATCGGCCAGGAGGTTGTGCCGGCGGCGCTGCGGGTGATGGAGGCGGCCGCGTCGCGCTTCGGGTTCGAGCTTGAGGTCGAGACTCTGCCCTACGGCGCAGATCATTACCTGGCGACGGGCGTGACGATGCCCGAGCTGGAGTTCGAGCGGCTGCCGGCGCAGTTCGACGCGATCTTCCTGGGGGGGCTCGGCGACCCGAGGGTGCGAGGCAATGTGCACGCGCGGGACATCCTGCTGGGGCTGCGCTTCCGGCTGGACCTGTACATCAACTACCGCCCGATCCGCCTTTGGAGGGAGTCTCTCTGCCCGCTCAAGGGCAAGGGGAGGCAGGACGTGAACTTCGTGGTCTTCCGGGAGAACACCGAGGGGCTGTACACGAACTCGGGGGGGCGGCTGAGGCCGGGGACGGCCGAGGAGGTGGCGACCCAGGAGATGATCTGCACGCGCATGGGCGTGGAGCGCATCATCCGGGCGGCCTTCGAGCACGCGCGCGACAGGGGGTTGAGGCGGGTGTGCCTGTCGGACAAGGCCAACGCCTTGACGCACGTCGGGGGGCTGTGGCGAGAGACCTTCGCGCACGTGTCGCGGGAGTACCCGGAGGTGGAGACGCGGGCGGAGTACATCGACGCGCTGTGCATGCACCTGATCCGATCGCCGGAGCAGTTCGACGTGATCGTGACGGGCAACATGTTCGGAGACATCCTGACGGATCTGGGCGCCGCGCTCCAGGGTGGGCTGGGCCTGGCGGTCAGCGCCAACCGCCACCCGGGTCGGATCGGCCTCTACGAGCCGGTCCACGGCACGGCGCCAGACATTGCCGGCAAGGGGATCGCCAACCCGCTGGCGGCGATCCTGACCGGCGCGCTGCTTTTTGAGCACCAGGGGCAGCGCCCGGCGGCCGAGGCGATCGAGGTGGCGGTGGAGGCGGCGCTCGAGGCCAACGAGACGACCCCGGATCTGGGCGGGGTCCTCGATATGGAGGGGGTCACGCGCGCCGTCCTTGCGCACCTGCGGTGACCGGCGTTCAGGGCTCCGGAGCCGGTTGTGGCGCCTGAGCCACAGGGGCAAGTGGGGACACAAGACCCCACTTGTCGAGGAAAAATCGCCATTTGGGTCTGGCGTGGGGCTTGACGACGCCAGACATACTGGTATCTTTTGACATGAGCCATGTTAGGGTTAGAGGGCTCTGAAGAGACGGTGATGCTGGCACACACGACAGAGCGCGTAAACGTACGGGGGTAGAGAAGTGTTCACAACGGCAAGCGGGCTGCGGCCCATCACGGTGGTTTGCCTCGCCGCGCTGCTCAGCTTGACCTGGGCGTGCGGGGGGGACGATGTCATCATCCAACCTGACCCTGGGGAGAATGAGCCGGAGGGTGCGCCTGAGCCGAACCCGACTCCGGACGGCGGTATGCCGGACATCTTCGATCCGCCCGATGAGCCGCCGCCTGCGGACGCGTTCGGCGAGGATGTCGAGTGCTCCAACTACGAGTACCGCGGCCAGATCTACAACTGCGACACGCTCTTTGAGGCTGGCCCCGGCGGTACGCCGGAGATCTGCAGCCCCGAGGCGGACATTCAGAAGCGCGTGGCGTGCTGCGAGTGCGACCCCGGGCTGTGCAACCCGCCCCCTGGCCTGTGCGTGGCGTGCGACAACGACGGCATCTGCGACGTCGGCGAGACGCAGGCGACCTGCGGCGGCGACTGCAACGGCGGTCGGATCGAGAGCTGCATGAGCTGCCACAACGGCGCCACCGACGGCAACAACTACAGCGGCGCGGGCCTCGCGAACCCGCACCCCTTCCCGGGGGCCGACAACGTGACCTGCTCGGGGTGCCACGGCGGCAATCCGGCCGGCGCGGGCCGCCTCGGCAGCCACGTCCCGGCGCCTCCTGGGATCGGCGACAAGCAGAACCAGGTCTTTGATCCGAAGGCCTACTTCAACCGCCTGACCATGGCCGGCCTGGACAAGCTGACGCCCGAGACCTACACGGCGCCGAACAGGGCTGGCGAGACCTTCACGAACCTCGATTACATCCAGTTCATCAACCCCGGCGACCTGCGCGTCGTCAGCGACGGCCGCGGTTGCGGCGCCCAGGGCTGCCACTTTGACGAGCACGCCCAGTGGGTGCCGCGCAGCCTGCTCGCCACCGAGGCGGGCTTCTTCTCCGGCTCGCGCATCCTGGCCGGCGTCGACAACCGCATCCAGGAGTACCGAGGCCGCAACAACGCCGGCGACAGCCTCGCCGACACGGGCTTCCGCTCGGTCTCGAACCCCTCCTTCAACCAGGCCAACTCCGAGGTCGGTGAGGTCGGCCGCCTGCTGGAGCAGCCCGAGGTCGCCGGCTTCTTCGGCCCGATGCGGGACAACGCCGTCTACGACGCCAACAACCTGGCCAACTTCCTCGTCAACGCCAACCAGGATCCCGCTCGCCCCAACCGCATCCGGACCGGCAGCCCCCTGGAGCAGCTCTACGACGAGCAGATCTCGATCACCTGCGGCGACTGCCACCTGGGCAGCGCGGGCGCCAACAACCGCTATGCGGACTTCCGCTCCTCGGGCTGCACGGCCTGCCACATGGAGTACAGTTACGACGGCCGCTCGCGCTCGGGCGATCCGAACGTCAACCGCCTCGAGCCCGTCAACCCCGACGCGATCGCCGCCCCCGAGCGCGCCCACGTCGAGGCTCACCAGATCCGCAACGTGGCCAAGTTCCTCGGCAATGGCGCCTTCGTGCGCGGCATCTCCGACCGGGCCTGCGTCGGCTGCCACCAGGGTTCGAACCGCACCGTGCTCCAGTACTGGGGCATCCGGATGGATCAGAACCAGGACGTCGTCAACAACTTCCAGTACCCGGCCAACCCGGCCAACTTCACCAACACGGCCCAGGACGAGCGGCTCTATGATCCGGCGGTCAACAACGCCACCTTCAACGGCCGCAACGCCAACCAGCACATCCTCTTTGAGGACTACGACGACGACGGCCGCGACGACACCCCGCCGGACATCCACTACGAGATGGGGCTGGGCTGCATCGACTGCCACGGCAGCAACGACATGCACGGCGGCACGAAGGGCCAGCAGAGCAGCGGCAAGCTCCGCTCGGCGATGGATCAGGCCGTCGCCATCCAGTGCGAGAACTGCCACGGGACGGTCTCCGGCTACGCGGCCGTCCAGCCCTGCACGACCTACACGGGCCAGCAGGCCGACTGTGCGGTCGACATCAAGAACAACCCCATCCGGCACGTCAACCGCGATCCCAACGGGCACTACTTCTTGACGAGCCGCCTCAACGGCCAGCGGCACTTCATCCCGCAGACCCTTGACACGATCGTCAACAACAACCGCCAGAACCCGCTGACCCAGCGCCTCGTCTACAACCCCAAGGCCTCCTACGCCATGGGTCGCGCCGACGGCAACCCTCAGACCGGCACGGGCCCCCTGCAGACCAACCCCAACTTGCTCCAGCCGGGCTTCTCCCACATGGACACGATGGACTGCGCCTCCTGCCACGCCTCGTGGACGAACAACTGCATTGGCTGCCACCTGGCCAACCAGTACGACGTCAACCCCAACAACTACTTCTTCTCGAACATCACCGGCGAGCGGATCCTGCTCTTCCAGAAGGCGGCGGACTTCGTCTACCAGACCCCCGTGCCCTTCTACCTGGGCGTCAACAGCCGCGGG
This sequence comes from Pseudomonadota bacterium, assembly GCA_005804885.1. Taxonomy (GTDB): domain Bacteria; phylum Myxococcota_A; class Bradymonadia; order Bradymonadales; genus SYOX01. The sequence continues at coordinate 7,153 of SYOX01000407.1, read as the reverse complement.
AAGATCACCCAGATCTCCCCGGCTGAGAAGGTCTTCTACCGGTACGTCGATCTGAACGGCAACGAGTCGGCGGTCCTGGCCTTCTCCGATCGCCTCGGCGAGGGCAACAACCCCGTCGGCGCGGGCAAGAACGCCTTCCCGGCCTTGAGCCAGAACCAGATGTCTGCCCACTCCATCCGGGGCAAGGTCACCCAGGACAAGGAGGGCACGCGCTACTGCGTGGCCTGCCACCTCAACACCGACGCCATCAACAACTTCGGCGCCGATTACGACGCCTTCCTGGCGGCCTACGCCAACAACGACTTCGCCAACCTCGACTTCGCCCTGCTCCAGCAGGTCATCGGGCAGAACTCGGGCAACCAACTCAACCACCCCATCTGGGTGCACATGGTCGCCGGCCTCGGCTCCGGCCTCTTCCTGATGGATGAGACCGGCTGTCCCGTCAACCCGCTGGACGCCAACGCCAACCGCCAGTACTGCCCCGACGGCGCGCCCGCCGACAACTTCGACGCCAACAACGTCGTCTACGATCTCGACCGTCTGGTGGAGGCCACCGGCGTGCCCAACGCCTCCTCGCGCCACCCGCGCCTGAAGCTCCAGGGCGCGCAGCGCATCGGCGCGTCCAACGGCGAGATGGGAGGTCCCCTCGGCGCGGCGACGCTCCAGAAGCTCGCCAACCCCAACGTCGGTCGCGTGCTTGATTCCTGGATTGACGCCAACAGCGACGCCCAGGGCGACGCCGCCAACTTCATCCAGTAGCGCTTGATCGTCGACACGGAGGGGGCCCACCGCGGCCCTCTCCGTGTCGATTTTTCGCTCCTGGTCGACGATGGATCATCTCAACGGGGGCACAGAGGCCTCGGCGCTCGCCCTCTTCAATAGCGGGACAAGTCATGCGCCACCTCACAGCAGCGTTGTCTCTCCTTGGCTTGATGGCGCCCCTTGCGGCTTGCAACGAGCCTGTCGTCTTCGATCCAAACGCCAACAACGAGCCTGGCCCGGACCCTGGCCCCGACAACGAGCCGGAGGGAAACCCTGATCCCGGTGACGCCGGCGACCCTCCTGACACGAGCCCCCCGAGGGACGTCGGTGAGGGCATGATCGTCATCGAGCCCGACAGGGACTTCTTCGTCGAGGTCATCCGCCCCATCTCCATCCAGGGCTGCGCTCAGAACACGATTTGCCACCCCGACAACGGCGCCAACAGCCGCCGCTTCCTCATCTCCACGACCTCGTCGCCCGACGACGCCACGATCGACAAAGATCTGCGCAACATGGTCAACTTCATCGACTACGACGATCCGGCCCAGAGCTCTCTGCTGCTCAAGGGCAGCGCAGACTTCACCTGCTGCGGCACCCACCCCTTGATCTGGAGCCCTACGGGCGAGGACTATCGGATGGTGAGCCGGTGGATCTCGGAATCGGTCAAGGTGGTCTTCCCTGGCGACGATCAGGACGTGGGGACCCCGGACGGTGGTGGCGATGACGACCCCGTGGCGCAGCTTGTTCCTTGTGAGGCGCTGCCCAACCCGAACGCCTTGCCTGGCATCTACAGCTTTGACGCCTACCAGAGTCAGGTCAACAACATGCTCGTGGACCGGTGCACCCGCGCTGGTGGCTGCCACGCGGTCCCCGGCAATGGCGGCGGCCTCTGGTTGCTTCGCCAGGACGATCTGTGCAGCGTCACCCAGAACTTCCTCGTCGTGCGGTGGTTCGTCGAGCCCTCTCAGGCCAACATCCTGTCCTCCCCCATCCTCACTCAGCCTCTGGGCCAGCAGGAGCAGAATCAGCTCCACGGCGGCTCGGTGGTCTTCCAGGGCCAGGATGACTGCGGCTACGTCCTGCTCAAGCTTTGGTTGGAAGACTCGCTGGAGCAGCTCCCGCAGGAATGTCGCTGACAGCGCTCCGCTCAAGGTGAGACACTCGCGGCGGTCCGCTCAGGAGCGGTCCTGGGTCAAGCGCGGGCGAGCGCCGCGCGAAGGCGCCGGGGCAACTCCGAGGTGCGCCGCCGGGTCGGGTCGTTGGCTTCAGAAGGCGATGGTGTGGAACCCCTGATCGCAGCTCAAGGTCAGCGAGGTGGGCTTCAGCGTCGCGGAGGCCTTGGGCTGGGGGGGTTCCTCGGAGGTGTCCTCCAGGGTGCCGAAGTGTCGCGCTCTGGGGACATAGAGCAGGTAGTCGAAGTCTTTGACGAAGACCCTGGCGGACTCTCCGGCGGTCACGCTCTCGGGCCCGATGAAGAGATAGCGATCGTTGAGCAAGAGCCTCACGTCGCTCCAGTTGTCGCTGGAGTTGTTGCGCAGGAGGATCCATTGCTCCCCGGTGGATGGGATGACCTGAGCCTCGATGCTGGCGCCGATGGCGTTGGCCAGAGGCTGGCTTGAAGAAAAGGCCCAGCCCACCGTCAAGAGGCTGGCGAGGACGTAGCCGCCGATGACCGTCAGTTTCTGGCGGGCGTAGCGACCCGTCAGGGAGAAGTTGATCCCCAGATCGCCCAGATGTTTTTGAACCTGTTGAAGAACAGAGCCTGACATCGTCGTGTTGATCTCCTGTTCGGTGGAGCCTCGGCGTCATTATTCTGGATCGTCGAGGGGGTGTCCAGACCGCCGCTCGCAACACGCCCGATATCGCGCAGGCTCGGCGCGGTCGGGCTCGAACAGGGGGGTTCTTGTCGGGGTGGGGGGCGGCGTGGTAGAGTTGGAGAGGGATTCCGGGACGGCAGGGGGACCTCACCGTCCAACGCCGGAAGGTCGGCCGCCGCGACCCCGAGGGTCTATCTGTGGCCTTCCTTGTGGGGCAGTTCTTTGTCGAGGCTGTGAATGAAGTTCTATTGTGAGAAATGCGAGGCCAAGTATCTCATCGACGATGAGAAGGTCCGGGGCAAGATCCTCAGGATACGCTGCAAGAACTGCGAGCACATCATCGTCGTCAAGGAGCCGACCAGCCCGGTCTCCGGGGCTCAAACCTCGCTCGCGGAGCTCAAGCAGAAGCTCCGCTCGACAGGGACTCACAAGGTCATCAAGCGGCCTGAGTCGCAACCTTCGGTGGCTTCGCGTCCTGTGGTGATGACCGGGGGTTCTGCCGTGCTGGCTGTGCCGCCGCCGGTGGCCGCCTCCTCACCAACTCCCTGGTATTATTCGATTTCTGGGCAGAGCTTTGGCCCGCTGCCGCTGGAAGAGCTCCAAGGCAAGTTCGAGCGCGGGCTCCTCGGCGATGAGGCCTACGTCTGGAACAAGAACATGGTGGACTGGATCCCCGCCAGAGACTGTTCCGACTTCGACGCCGCCTTCAAGAGAGGGCTGACGCGCAAACCCAAGAGCCCGACCGTCGCTCTGTCAACCGTCGACATCCAGCAGGCCAGTCGAGCGCGCGAGGGCGTCGAGCAGCCGGCAGAGCTTGCACAGACGCCTCAGGCTTCCTCGCGCATCCTCCAGCGGGCCTCTCGCACGCGCGGGATGACGACCGAGACGCCCATTCTGTCCCGCGTTGAGCCGGTGGCCCAGGCGGTCCAGGCGGTCCAGGCGGTCCAGGCGGCCAGCCCCGCGGGCGAGGAGGGGGCGGACGGGGAGGCCGTCGATCGCCTCCAGGCGCTCCGCGATCGCCTCAGGCCCTCGTCGGGGCTGGCTGCGGCGCAAAAAAGCTCCTTGAGGGAGCGCCTCAAGGCCGTCGCTCGCAAGGCCGAGGAGGTCCGCTCCGGTGACTCCCTGGAGGCCGTTGTCGCCGTGGGAGGCGCCGTCGGCCAGATCGACGCTGTCGGCCAGATCGACGCTGTCGGCCAGATCGACGCCGTCGGCCAGATCGACGCCGTCGGCCAGAGAGACGCCGTCGGCCAGATCGACGCCGTCGGCCAGATCAACGCTGTCGGAGACGGCGTCGGTGAGGTCGACGGCCAGGTGGACGCCCTGGTCGGAGAGGTCGGAGGCGCCGTCGGCGTGTTTGACCTCGAGAGGCGCGAGGAGAGCAGGGGCCAGCACGGCGAGGTGGCCTCTCAGGACGACGCGGCCTCTCGGGACGTCCTTGCTTCGATCGATGAGGACGCCGCGCCGTCCTTGCCGGTGGCCGAGGGCCGGGTCGGGGCTTGGGAGGCGAGGGCGTCCAATAGCGACGCTGACGCGCTGGAAGACTCCGACCCTGTCCTGAGTGCGGTCCTCGTCGCCTCGATGGATGTCGAGGAGATGGAGGTCGCCTCTCTGGATGATCTCGACGCGACGAGCACCGATCTGTTCTCGTCCGCTTCAGCCGACGAGGTCGAGGCGCTGATGGCCGAAGCGGCCAGGGGCTCCTCGGACCAGGGGGACGAGGCGGCCGGGAACGTCGAAGCCCTTGAACTGGATGCGGATTTCGAGGCCGGAGGGCCTCTTCAGGTGGCCGAGGCCGTCGTCCCCTCCGTCGATCTCGACTTTATCAGCGTCGATAGGGGTTCTTCGAGTCGCGATGGCTTCGAGTCGAGCCCTTCGGGGGCAGGCTCGTTGGATCTGGCGCCGGGAGAGGCGGGCTTCTTCGACAAGAACTCGCTCAGGTCCAGCGAGGATCACAGCGGCCTCTTTGCGATGTTTGACCTCGCGCCCGGCGCGGCGCCCGAGGCCGCTCCGTGGGTGGCGCCCGAGCCTGTCGCGCCGAGGGCCCCCCTCTTCCCGAAGGGGCCCTCGTCCAGCGGCCTGAGGCCGATGTCTCAGGAGGCCAAGGACAGCTTCTCCGGCAGCGACGAGATGTCGCATTCGCTCCTGATCCAGCTCTCGGACTTGAAGAAGTCCGATCGGAAGCGCCGCGCGATGACCGGCGCCGCCCTGGTCGTGCTGGTCCTCTCCATGGGCGTGACGGCCTTCATCGTCTACACCTTGACCAAGGATCAGAAGTCGCTCTCTGCCGATCTGGGCGAGCAGGCCGAGCAGCAGCGGGCCATCAACAAGGCCCAGCACGCGCGCTCGGAGAAGGTCGACAACCTCAAGGGCTACGATCAGGACAAGCTCGGGAAGGTCACCGAGGTTGACCTGGGAGAAGACCTCACGCCCTTGGGGGCCGAGGACGCGGAGGCCCTGAAGGGGGATCAGCCGACAGAAGGGGAGGCTGGGGTGATCGACGGCCAGCCCATCGGAGAGGCGGGGGCCCTTCCGTCCGATCAGGGCGCAGGGCGAGAGAAGGATGAAGGGTTCGCGGCGCTCAGCGGCGTGAGGAACCTGAGCCGAGGTCAGGGCGACAAGCTCGACCAGGCCCTCGGTCAGTCCAACGGCGAGCAGGGTGACAAGGGCGGCCTGAAGCGGGCGGACTTCGACGAGAGCGGCAGGGTCCAGAAGGCCGATCCCATCAAGGGTGTCGGCGATCTCTCTCTGGAAGGCGACGACAAGGGATCCTCTCTGGAGGCCCTTGGGGCCGTCCGCCCTTCGAGCATCGAGGGTCCCAGCCGTCGCAAGGACGCCCCGGAGGATGGCGCGCAGACGGCGCTGAGCCTGAGCCGGGAGCAGCTCAACGAGGGCTTCGTCAGCATCCGGAAGTCCGTCTTCCAGTGCGTCGAGAAGCACACGAAGCGCTCGGGCATGGACTTTGACAGCGGCAAGGTCAAGCTCACCGTGACGATAGAGTCCGGCGGCTTCGTCAGCGGCGTCGGCGTCGACGCGGGGCTGGACGACTCCGTCTTTGGCGCTTGCCTGCAGTCCCACAAGACGCGCTGGAACTTTCCTCCTTTTCAGGGGAACTCGATGAAGGTCAAGAGGTCCTTTGTGATTCAGTAGCTTGAGGCAATTGGAGGTGGATGATGAGCAGGCAATCATGGTCAAGGAGAGCGTTTCTGGGAGCCGCAGTCGCCTCGACCTGTTTCGCGCTGGCGCTCTCGTTGGTGGCCGGGCCAGCCCAGGCGGGCCGTCAGCGGGTGAACGAGATTCAGTTCATGGCGTGGTCCGGGGTCAACCCCGACACCTTCTGCATCCGAGTCGTGGATCCGTCCAAGGGCAACAGGCTCGAAGTCCGGCAGATCGGCAACCCCATTCCGCTGCTCAAGCTGGACGTCAAGCCCGAGCAGGAGCGAGAGGTCTTCGGCTCGCAGCAATTCGCCCAGTGGTCCTTCATCACCCCTGGCGTTCAGGGCTTGACCGCCCCCAACGGCTGGGCCGTCTTTGGTCAGCGCGAGGGGCAGCTCTTCCGGATAGGCTTGAGCAATGGCCGCGATACGATGGAGCTTGGCAGGGTCCAGGCGAGGCCTGATTCGGCCACCAACACCTTCGCCAAGACCAACCTGCGCACCGCCTACTGGTCTCCGGACTCGTTGCGGGTTGTCGTCATCGTCACCCAGAGCAACGACGACGGCGGCTGGAGCATGAGCATCGATGAGGCCCACGGCTTCAAGCTGGCCAAGTGATGGGGCGGCCGGCGCGCTGACCCCGCAGGCCGTCAACCTTGTCGAGCGACCCTCCTGGGGTTCGTGACCCCGCGGCCTCCCCCCCAATCCTTGATCCTTGGGTGCATTTCAGGGGCTTGGCGCCCTCAGATGGTTGCGTCTTGTCCCCATGGTTTGCTATAGGCACTGTCCAAATGGACGGACCCGGCTGAGTTTTTCAATCTCGGTCCATGGTGTAAGGTGATGATATGAGTCGGTTTTTTCTGTCTGGTTTGCTCGCCGCGGCCGTCTGCGTCGGTCTGACGGCCTGTTCGGACACGATCGAGGAGGCCGCGCCCTCGGTTGATGAGGGCAACAACGGCAACAACGGCGACGACGGCCCCGTGTGTCCCCAGCAATGCCCGGCCAGCACGACCCGCGTGTTGGATTCGGCGGCGGCCTGCGGCTTTCGCTGCGACGTGGCGATCGCGGAGGACAAGGACGCCACCGCGATCTGCGACGATGAGTGCCCCGAGGGTTTTGAGCGCGTCGTCGCGCCGCAGACCGAGTGCGAGTTCACCTGCCTGCCGATCCCCGTGGAGGACGGCAGCTCCTTCATCGACGCCGAGCCGCTCGACGTGGCCGAGGACGTCGAGGGGGATGAGGACGCCGTAGAGGGGGATGTCCCCGAGAGCGATGCCGACTAGAACGCTGACCGGTTTGACTCCCGTCGGCCAACGGGCCGACAACGACGCCGTCGGCAAGATCGACGCCGTCGGCAAGATCGATGCCGGCGTCGTCGATGCGAGCACAGCTTGTGCCGGCGGGCCAACGGGCCCGTCTGTG
>SYOX01000406.1 GCA_005804885.1 Pseudomonadota bacterium | reverse complement strand
TCTCCTGGTTCCAGCGAAAATTTCGCCGTCTTGTCGTCCGCTGGGAGCGCATCGAAGCCTGCTTCGACGCCTTTCTCTCCCTCGCTTTCATCCACATCTGGCTCAATCGCATCCTTAATCCCATTTAGTGGGATAGGTTCTCCTATCATGCTCGGGAACGCGGTTCGCCGCAACCCCTCGATCAAGTCATCAGAGCGTGGTGAACGCGTACCGCTTGAAGACATCCGCTTCAACAGCCAGCAATCGCGCGATGCGGCAGCGAATTTTGGCAAGCCGCTGATCAGCTACGAGGGGGGACAGCACTTCGTCGCCATCGGCAACGCCCTCGACGACCCGGCCCTCAACACCCTCTTTGACACCGTCAACCGCGACCCGCGCATCCGTGAGGTTTACAGCACCTATTTGAACAACTGGCGCCTGGACACCGATCAACAGTTCACCCACTTCTACAACTGCGACTCCTGGAGCATTTTTGGTCGCTGGGGTTCACTCGAGTTCGCCACCCAACCGCGCGCCGAAGCCCCCAAGTTCGATGCCCTCCAGTCCTACATCGAAGCACAACCCCTCCTTCTGCCCTGAGGCGATGATGTTGAAGTCTGGTTTCAGCATGCACGGCCGGTGCGCGCGATCCCTGGCGAGGATACTTCGGACGCGACCCCGTCGGTCCACGCGCCAGGCTCCGCCTGTCTGAAGCGCCCACCCGAGGAGCACGCGATGCCCTGGTTCGAGGACTACCTCCCCCCCCTCCCCGACGCCGCCGACCTGCGGCTCGCGAAGATCGAGCTCGGCCAGGAGGTCGAGTCGCTCCCGGACGCCCCGGTGATCCTCGGGCGGTTCGTGCAGCTTGCCGGGAGCATCGGGGCCATCAACGACGCCCAGGACGACGAGCGCGCGGTCTACGAGGCCGTCTTCCACGCCGCCGGCCCGCGCGTCACCGCCCTCGGCAAGCTGGCGCAGGCCGCAGCCACGGTCCTCACGCCGGAGCTTGAGGCGGCGATGCTCGGGGTCTTCGAGCAGCACCCCGCCTCCGACGTGCGCCTCGGCGTCGGCAAGGCGCTCGTCGGGCGCGGCTCGCCGGCCACGCTGGCCCGGATGGCGAGCGCGATGGAGCTGACCGATCCGCGGATGGTGTGGGTGCGAGACGTCGGCACCCACGCCGCGGTCCGGCTCGATCCCCGCACCGCGTTTGACCGGCTGCAGCCGCGCTTCGAGCGCGAGCTGTTGGAGAAGCACAGCTACCTCGCGCGGGGGCTCTTCGGCGCACTCCAGGCCGAGGCGCCCCTCGATCCGCGCTGGTTCCCGTTCCTGGTGCGCTTCTACGCCGGGCCCGACGCGGTGGTCCTCGACTACAGCCTGCGCCCCCACCCGGTGCCGGCGGCGACGGAGGCGGTGGCGGCGCTGATCGCCGAGCGCGCGCGGGCCGGCAAGGACTGGCTCCCGTACCCAGGCCATACGCTGGCCGCTTGGGGCGCGCAGGCGAAGGCCGCGGCCCCAATGGTGGTGGAGGCGGTGGGCGCCGCGCTGCGGGCGGGCCTCTCGGACTACCGGCTCACGCTGCCGCTCGACGTCCTGGTGGCGATGGGAGAGCGCTCGGTCCTGCCAGCGCTGCGGGAGCTGCATCCGCTGGCCAAGCGCAGGGCGAAGATCGCCTTCGAGGAGGCGCTCAAGAGGCTCGATCCCGAGGGCACGACCGCCCCGAAGGACCCGAAGAAGGCCGCCGCAGCGAAGAAGAAGGGCCTCGCCGATCCCGAGCGGGAGGCGCTGGCGAAGGTGCTCACCGACGCCGGCTTCTCGGAGGCGCGGGCCGCCGGGATCGCGGCGCTGGCCCGCAACCGGATCGTGCTCACGCCGCGGAAGCTGCCCAAGGGGAAGAGCGTCGGCGTGGGCCAGAGCCGGTTCGGCGGGGATCCCGACCTGGCGCCCGGCACGCCGTGGCCGACGCTGCGGCTGACGAGGAAGGCGGCCGAGGAGCAGTTCTCCCAGGGGCTCGAGGCGACGCCGCACGCAGTCGACGGGGCTCACGTTCTGGTGCCGCTCGGCTTCGTGGCGCAGCTCCGCCTGGAGGAGCTCGCGCCCCTCGACACCGAGGGCAAGCTGCCGCCCGCGGGGCTGCTCTCCTTCTTCGTCCGCCAGGACATCCAGACGGGTGATCACGGCTACCTGTTCCGGCAGGCGGCCCAGGTGCTCTTCACCGAGCTCACCGAGGGCGAGCTGACGCCGGTCGCCCCGCCGCCCGAGGTGCAGGACTTCAATCGCCACCGCGCGACTGCGCTGAGGCCGACCCGGGAGCTCCCCCTGCCGCCTCCCCAGCAGGCCTACGCTCTGGATCTGCTCGCCGAGGAGTCGAGCCGCTACGACGCCCTCTACCCGCAGCACGTGCGGTCGTCGGTGTACGGCGCGCTGGGCCTGGCGCGGGCGGCCTACTACCTCGGGCTGCCCGGCCGCGGGGAGACCCTCCTGCTCCAGCTCGGCAGCGGCGGCGGCACCGGGTTCGGGTGGGGAGACGACAGCTCCATCTTCTTCCTCCTCGCCGACGCCGCCCTGAAGAAGCGCGACTTCGCGAAGGCCATCTGCGTCGCCGACGAGTGCTGAAGGGGAGGTTGAGCCGTCGACGAGGGCGTCCGCGCGGCTCCTGGGGGGTTGATGAGGCCGCCCGCGCGGAATCCGGGGTTGGAGGGGGGGCGATCTGGAGGGGAGAGGGTGTCTGACGGGAATCGAACCCGCACCATCCGGCACCACAAGCCGGCGCTCTGCCAGTTGAGCTACAGACACCGTACGCCCTGGCCCTGGAGAGCAGAGCGAGGGTTTGAAGCCGAGGGTGGGATTCGAACCCACGGTTGCTGCCTTACCACAGCGGCCGGGGCGATAGTGTGTGGCTCGATCCCCGTGGGCGCAAGATCAAAACGACACAGGCCATCACCCGGTGACAGGTGCAGATGCCCCGGTGGTTGGACCTTGTGGTTGGACCTCGGCCCCCAAGGAGAGGACTGAACCGCAGACCTTGCAGGCAACTCCCCTGGCGCGCCCAGCCCCGTCTGCGCCTCATCCGAGAGGTCATGCCAGGTTGTGCTCACGCGGCGCTGATGAGGCCGTGAGGGGCGCTCCAGGCGCTTGTCGAAGGGGGGCTGGTTGAGGAGGTGGGGACGGGCTACTTCGTCCAGATCGCGACGACGGATGGGCGGGAGGTTCGCTGGAGGCGGGAGGTGGAGGGGTGAACCCTCAAGACCAAACCACTCCCCTGACACCTCGATCGGTCAGTCGGTAGACAGGCACAGCCGGGTCGCCTTGGCCGAACCCCTGCCCTGCGCCCCAGTCGCCCTCGTGAGCCAGCGCCCGAGATCGGATCAGGCGGATGCCCATCACGGTCTCCTCGACCTGGTCGCGGTGGAGGTGGCCGCAGAAGACGGCGCCGTGCTCGATCTGGGTTGCTCCGGCCTTGGCGGCCTCGACCGCCAAAAGGGCGGGGTAGTCCCGCCATCGCACCTGGTCCTGGTGGTCGAAGAGGTAGGGCACCCCGTGGTGGATGAGCAGCTTGCGGCGCGACTCCCCCACGTCGAACTGCACGCGGGGCACCTCGCGGAAGTGAGCCTTGAGGACCAGCGCGAGCCACATCGAGCTGTGGGTGTCATGGTTGCCGGGCACCCAGGGGCAATGCACGGGTGCGCTCAGGGCGAGGTGGCCGATTACGCCGGCCATCAGGTCGGCGACGCGGACAGCGAGCTGCTGCGCCGAGCCGACAGATGAGGCGCCCTGCGGCGTGCCGCGCGTCGTGCCCTGCGCGGGGTTGTCGTGGTGGAAGAGGTCCGAGCCGATCGGCAACACCCAACCGCTCGGGGCACCCCAGGCGTCCAGCGCCTCGGAGGCCGCCCGCGCGATCTGCTCTCCAACCCAGGCGATCTGCGCGTCGAGGTCTCCGAGCTCACCGTGCGCTCGCTCGCCCAGGTGGGCGTCGGTCAGCCACAGCGCGGCGAGGTGGGGCGCCCTCTGGCCGCGGGGCGACAGCGGCGGGATCTGCGCCGGGCGGATCTCCCGGCCTTTGAGGGCGTCGACGAGGGCGCCCGGCCCCACCCTCCACCGCTCGGCGTCGCGGGCGATCCGCTCCCACTCCCGGCGCTTGACGCGGGTGTGGAGGCGCTGCTCCAGCTTCCTGAGCCAGTCCTCTTCAAGCTCACCCTCGTCGCCCTCGGCCAGCACCTCGTCGGGCCACGGCGCCCGCTGCTTGGTCAGCCTCAGCGCCCGCTTGGCGTCGAGCCAGAGGTTGTCGGCGATGCCGAACTCGCGGCAGACTTCGTGCTGGGTCAGGCCGGAGAGGTAGGCCGACCAGATCTGACAGACGTGGTCGAGCGACCAGACGGTCAGGCCGCCGGCGCTCGGGGTCTGGAGGATGAACTCGCGCCGCCGGCCGTCGTAGACGTAGCGGCCCCGGTTGACCCAGGCCGGGTCGCTCAGGTCCAGGTCGTAGGCGTCGGCGAGCTCTTCGGGGGTGGTGGAAGTGCTCCTTGATGAGGGCAGGGGTGCGTCGGCAATCTCGGGGGAGCCCGTCCAGTACTCCCAGAAGCCCGCTCCGTCTCGACGGCGCTCGATTTTGCCTCGGGCTGCGCGACCCTTGAGTTGCCCCTCGGTCAGCCCAAGAGCTTCGAGGGCCTCGCGGTAGGGCCGCCAGCTCATGGCTTCCGGGAGGGGCGCGCGACGTTGTTTTCGATGTGGTCCAGCTTGTTGCTCACGCTCGCGAGGCGGTCGTCGATCCGGGCGAGGCGCTCGGATAGCCACTTCTGGTGCGCCTCGAGATCCTGTCGACGCTCGCGCCTCGCCTCGGCGACTGCTTCATCGACGGCCTGGCGCTTGGCGATCTCCAAGTCGGGCGATGAGGCCAGGGTCACACCCGAGCCGGCGGCCCCTCCGACGGCCATGGAGATCGAGACCAGCAACGCCAGCATCCACTTCGGGGTCTCGACCTTGTGCTCCATGTCGCCCATCACCGCCTCCCCAGGATGCGAGCGCCGCCAGCCCCGCCGGCGACGCCGAGGGCGCCGGTGATCAGGTCACCGAGGTCGAGCTGACCCATCGCGG
>SYOX01000405.1 GCA_005804885.1 Pseudomonadota bacterium | reverse complement strand
GAGCCCGTCCCCGACAGGGGCGGTGCGAGGAGCGTGGGGCGGTGCGAGGAGCGTGGGGCGGTGCGAGGAGCGTGGGGCGATACGCCGTCGGCACGATCGTGGCGTGGGATGCCGTGGCGTCGCGGGCCTTGGAACCTTCACTGAGCAAACCTGCCTTCTTGATACGCCGGAGCAGATGCGCTGTTCGTTTGAGCAGATATTGGTTATCATAGGGTGTCTTGAGGGCGTCGAGCGTGGAGGGCCGAGGGATGGATCTGTTTGAGCACCACGGGTCACGGCTGGAGGAGCGGCAGGCGCCCTTGGCGGCGCGGATGCGGCCTCGGACGCTGGACGAGTACGTCGGGCAGGGGCACATCATGGCGCCGGGGCGGCTGCTGCGGCGTGCGATCGAGGCCGACCGGCTCAGCTCGCTGATCTTCTACGGGCCGCCGGGGACGGGCAAGACGACGCTGGCCGAGGTGATCGCGCGCCGGACCCGCGCCCATTTTTGCGCGATCAACGCGGTCCTGGCGGGGGTCAAGGATCTGCGCGTGGCCATCGCGGAGGCCCGGCGGCGCCTGGGAGAGCAGGGGCGCCAGACCGTCCTCTTCATCGACGAGGTGCACCGCTTCAACAAGGCCCAGCAGGACGCCCTGCTGCCCTGGGTCGAGCGCGGGACGGTGATCCTGGTCGGGGCCACGACCGAGAACCCCTACTTCGAGGTCAACAAGGCGCTGGTGAGCCGCTCGCGGATCTTCCAGCTCCGGCCTTTGGACGAGGAGGACCTGCGGCGGGTGCTGGTGCGGGCGCTGGCGGACAAGGAGCGCGGCTACGGCGATCTGCGCGTCAAGGTCGACGAGGAGGCCCGCGCCCACCTGATCAACGTGGCCAACGGCGACGCCCGATCGCTGCTCAACTCGCTGGAGCTGGCCGTCGAGACGACGCCGGCGGACGCGCTTGGGGTCGTCTCGATCACGCTGGAGGTGGCCGAGGAGTCGATCCAGCGCCGCGCGGTGCTCTACGACAAGGAGGGCGACGTCCACTTCGACACGATCAGCGCGTTGATCAAAAGCCTGCGGGGCTCGGACCCCGACGCGGCGCTCTACTGGCTGGCCCGGATGGTGTACGCGGGCGAGGAGCCGAGGTTCATCCTGCGGCGTCTGCTGATCTTCGCGGGGGAGGACGTGGGGATGGCGCAGCCCGAGGCGATGTCGATCGTCGTGGCCTGCGCCGAGGCCTTCGATCGGGTGGGGATGCCGGAGGGTCGCTTCCACCTCTCGCAGGCGGTCCTGGCGCTGGCGACCGCGCCCAAGTCCAACTCCACCATGGGTTTTTTCGACGCTCTGGCGGCGGTCCAGGCCGAGCGCGAGGGCGACGTCCCTTCGCACCTCAAGGACGCCAGCCGGGACAAGGAGGGCTTCGGGCACGGGCAGGGCTACCTCTACCCTCACGCCTTCCGGGATCACTGGGTCGCGCAGCAGTATCTGCCCGATGGGCTCCAGGGCAGGCTCTTCTACAACCCCTCGGACCAGGGCCACGAGGCGCGCATCCACGAGGCCGTCCACCGCCGCCGCGACGCCCAGCTCGCCGCCATGATCGAGCGCGAGGCCCTGGGCGCCGGCCCCGCCGAGATCCTGACCGCCAGCCCCGCCGACCCCGATCTGGATCGCTGGCTCCAGCGCACCGTCGGATCCGTCGGCGACCACCTCGCCCGGCTGCGCGACCAGCTCTTCGAGGCCGCCCAGGTCGAGCGCCATCACGTCGTCCTCGACCTGCACGCGGGCACCGGGCTGCTGACCTGGGAGGCCGCCCGCAAGGCCCCCGAGGGCGGCGTCTACGCCCGATGCGCCGACGCCCAGGCCGCCGAGGCGCTCACCCAGCGCGCCGCAGCGCTGGACACCCTGCGCCGACCGATCATCCTGCACGCGCCGCTCGACGACCTCGACGCGGCCCTCGATCGCCTCACCCCCGGCCTGCGCTTTGACAGGATCATCGGCCGCAATGCCCTCGTGGCCCACCCCGACAAGCCAGCCGCCGCCCTGCGGCTGGCCGCGCGCCTCTCTGCGACGGGGCGCCTCCTGCTCATCGAGGGGCTGCCCGGCGCGACCCAGCGGCTCTACCACCTCCTGGACCCCGACCTCATCGGCGATCTCCTCGATCGATGGGCCCAGGCCGAGGAGACGATCTACAACGACCCGCTCGATCCCCTCCTCAACTGGGACGGCGCGGCGCTGGCCGCGGCCTTTGACGCCGCGTCGATGGGGGTCGAGCTTCGACACCTGGAGTGGTCCGCGCTGCGCCGCGTCACCGCCGGACAGCTCGACCTCTGGTTCCCGCGCCAGGAGCCCGCCGAGCGCCCCAGCTACGCCGGCCGCCTCCGACAGACCCTGAGCGCCGACGAGGTCGTCCGGATCGAGGCGCTGATGCGAAGACACCTGACCAACGAGGTCATCCCCTGGGCCAGCGAGGGGCTCTTCGTCCACGCGCGCCCTCTCCCCTGATCCGCAGGTTTGCTCAGTGAAGCCTGAAGTCCTGCCGCGCTCGCCGATCGCCCCACGCTCCTCGCACCGCCCCCGTTGGGGACGGGCTCGTCGGGTGGGGCTTGGATGCGCGGGGGGGCTGCGCCCGTTGGGCGCAGGCCGGTGGGCGGACGGCAGCGGATCGCCGGGGCGGATCAGTGCGTCGAAGTGGGCCTGTGGATTGGGGTTTTTACGCCCCTGGTGTCGACCTGGGTCGTGCGCTGGCCTGCGACCGAGAGGTCGCAGCCCACCCTGAGCTTGTAGCCCCACCCGACGAGCCCGTCCCCGACAGGGGCGGTGCGAGGAGCGTGGGGCGGTGCGAGGAGCGCGGGGCGGTGCGAGGAGCGTGGGGCGGTGCGAGGAGCGTGGGGCGATACGCCGTCGGCACGATCGTGGCGTGGGATGCCGTGGCGTCGCGGGCCTTGGAACCTTCACTGAGCAAACCTGCCTGATCCGCGGGTCCGCGCAGGCCCGCCTTGATGCGCTCTGCCCGATGTGCCACAAGCAGTCTTGATCCTCATCAACAAGCGCTGGCTTGACCTGCGCCCGCCCACAGGAGCCTCCCATGCACCTTAAAACCCCCTCCCTCGTCGCTTTGGCGGGCGCGCTCGCCGCGCTGACGACATTCTCGCCGGCCCCCGCGGAGGCCTTCTGCGGGTTCTACGTCTCGGGCGCCGACGGGCAGCTCTTCGCCAACGCCACGCAGGTCGTCCTGATGCGCGAAGGTACCCGGACGGTCCTGTCGATGCAGAACAACTACGAGGGGCCGCCCTCGGACTTCGCCATGGTCATCCCGGTGCCGGTCGTGCTCCAGAAGGAGAACGTCAAGACCCTCTCCAAGGACATCTTCGACCGCGTCGACAAGATGGCTGCCCCGCGCCTCGTCGAATACTGGGAGGTCGATCCTTGCGCCACCCATATCGTCGCAGACCGCGTCATGCTCGGCAGCGCCGGCCCCGGCGGCGGCGGCTTTGGCCGGGGGATGGCCGAGCGGGAGTCGGTCAAGATCGAGGCGCAGTTCGAGGTAGGGGAGTACGAGATCGTGATCCTGAGCGCGAACGACTCCGGCGCGCTGGACAAGTGGCTCAGGGACAACAAGTACAACATCCCGCAAGGGGCTGAGCCGGTGCTGCGACCCTACGTCGAGGCCGGCACCAAGTTCTTCGTGGCCCGCGTCAACGCCAAGAAGGTCACCTTCGAGGGGAACAAGGCCCTGCTCTCTCCCCTTCGATTCTTCTATGATTCCAAGGACTTCAGCCTG
>SYOX01000404.1 GCA_005804885.1 Pseudomonadota bacterium | reverse complement strand
GGACATCGGCGTGGCGAGGCCACGCGCGCACGGGCAGGCGAGGATCAGCACGGATACGGCGTTGATGAGGGCGTAGGCCATCGGCGGCTCGGGGCCCGCCAGCGCCCACACGGCGAAGGTGAGGACCGCGCACAGGATGACCGCCGGGACGAAGTAGGACGACACGACGTCCACGAGCTTCTGGATGGGCGCCCGGCTGCGTTGCGCCTCGGCGACCATCGCCACGATGCGCGAGAGCAAGGTCTCGGCCCCCACCTTCTCGGCCCTCATCACGAGCCCTCCGGTGCCGTTGACGGTCGCGCCGATGACCTTGTCTCCAGGGGACTTCTCGACGGGGATGGGCTCGCCCGTGACCATGGACTCGTCGTCGTGGCTGCCGCCTTCGATCACCTCCCCGTCGACGGGGATCTTCTCGCCGGGGCGGACGCGCAGCCGATCGCCGCGATGCACCTGGTCAAGCGGCACGTCAGCCTCGGTCCCGTCGTCCCGGACGAGCCGCGCGGTCCTGGCCGCCATCCCGAGCAGCTTCTTGATCGCCGCGCTCGTCTGGCTTCGCGCCCGCAGCTCAAGCACCTGCCCGAGCAGGATCAACGTCACGATCACGCCCGCCGCCTCGAAGTACACGGCGACCTCCCCGCCGTGGCCTCGGAAGGACGCGGGGAAGATCCCCGGCGTCAAGATCGCGACGAGGCTGTAGAGGTAGGCCACGCTGACCCCAAGCCCGATCAGCGTGAACATGTTGGGGCTCATGTTCTTCACCGACCTCAGAGCCCGCACATAGAAGGGCCAGGCCGACCACAGGCACACGGGCGTCGCCAACGCGAACTCGACGATCGCGCGCGATCGGCCAGGGAGCACGCTCGAGATGGGCCGGCTCGGGAGCATGTCGAGCATCGCGATCGCGACCAGCGGCGCAGAGAGCGCGGCCGCGAACCAGAACCGGCGCGTCATGTCGCGCAGCTCCGGGTTGCCCTCTGCGTCTTCAGCGCTCATCGCCCTCGCCTCCAGCGCCATGCCGCACTTCGGGCAGTCTCCAGGCGCGTCGCGGACCACCTCGGGATGCATCGGGCAGGTCCACTCGGTCCTCGTCTCGACCGCAGCGCCCCCCCTGGGCTCCAGCGCCATGCCGCACTTCGGACAATCGCCCGGGCCGGCCTCTTCGACCTCCGGGTGCATCGGGCAGGTGAAGGCCACGCCGACAGCCGCCGCAGGCGGGCCGGGCCGCTCCTCTTTGTGGAGGTGGCGCGCCGGGTCGGCGGCGAACTTCTCAAGGCATCGAGCCGAGCAGAAGACGTAATCCTCTCCGCCGTGCTCATGTCGGCGCTGGCTGTCCTCGGAGACGCTCATCCCGCAAACCGGATCGCGGCGGGTCGCCCCTCGATCAGGATCGGGGTCGCCGTGGCCGTGCTCCGGCTCGTGAGCGCGCTCATGTTCGTGGTGGCCCATCGGGATCCTCGTCAGCATTTGCAGTTCTCGTCTCTGGGCTCACCATGGCGCGTCCTCGTGGTCTTCTGCGCCATGCAGATACCCGGTGGGGGTATATTTAGCGCCGAGAACGGATCTGTCAAGCCTCCATCATCCGGCGTCGGAGGCCAGTCCGCATGGGCCGTGTCCTCTGCGGCGACGAAGGGGAGCGCGGCGCGCTCGGCCTGTCCTGCGCCCGCGCCGCCCTGCGCCCGCCGCGCTCTGGCTGGCACGTGGGTTGCTCTCCCTTCCCCTGAGGTCGCCCGACGGGCGGCCCAGGATGGCGCAGCGGGGAGGCCCGAGCTTGCGCTGGAGCGTCTGGCCGCCGCGTGCTGGCGGCGAGCGGGCTCCAGGCCGATCCTCGGCGCCCATCCGAAGGTCGAGGCTCCAGGGGGCGCCGTGTCGCGCAGAGAATGCGCATGGCGCAAAAGCGCGCATTCGTTGCGCGATTGTCGGGTTGGAGGTGGTCGTGAAACGCTGTCATGCAATCATCTTTTCATGTGTCCTCGCGTTGGGGCTGTTGGGAGCGTCGTCGGCCCTTTCGGCGCCGTGGGAGAAGATCGGGAAGACCGGAGGGATCTCGCTCTACAGCCAGGCGCGCCAGGGCAGCGGGGTTCGCGCGTACCGGGGGGTCATCGAGCTGCCCAGATCGCCGGATGAGGTCGCGGCCATCATCACGGACTTCGATCAATACAAGGCCTTCATGCCGAACGTGGTGGAGTCGCGGGTGGTGTCGAGGCAAGCCGAAGAGGGTGATCGCCAGCGGGTCCACTATTACATCCGCCTGGAGATCCCCGCCCTTGACGATCGCGACTTCGTGGTGCTGGCCGACATCGCCTCGAAGCTCACGGCGGAGGGCAGCACCTGGGCGATCGCCTACCGCGCTGTTTCGCACCCCAAGGTGCCGGCCTTGCCGGATGTCGTGCGCCTGTCGAGGATCACGGGGGTCTGGCTCCTTCAGCCGGCCAGGGGGGGGCAGGCCACCCGCTTGACCTACGAACTTCACACCGAGTTCGGGGGCTCCGTGCCGGACTTCATGGTCGACGACCAGGCTGGAGATGCGCTCCTGGACATCCTCGAAAGGCTCGCCGAGCGCTGCCATGAGCGCCACGGCGCGTCTGTCAAGCAGGAGCGCCTTGGGCTTCGTTGACGTCGTTTTCTCCATCCCTTAAAGTCCCGCCGCGTCCGCTCGTGTGATTTTAAGCTCCCGAGCGCATCAAGGAGCGTCTGTCGCGAGGCTCCTGTGTGCCGAATGGCGGTGAACTCGAAACAGGGGATAGGAGACAGTATGGCCGGAAAGTTGATGGTCTTCAGTGGTTTGGCGCTGGTTGCGGGCGGGTCGCTGCTTGCGGGCTGCGGTTCGTCCAACGCGGGCTCCCAGGTCAAGCCCGACGAGCTGTCGGGGAGCGCGGCGCTGGGCGGCGGCGGGTGCGGCACGGCGGGTGTGTCGACGCCGCTGGTGGTGGACATGCCGGATCGGGCCTTCCTCGAAGGGGCGATGCAGGACGGCGTGGTCTTCCTCAACTACGACTGCAAGGTGCTGACGGTGCTGCCGGACTGCACGCTGCCGGGCGATTACGCCTACCGGGGGCTGAGCCGCCAGGAGGAGATCGTGGCGCTGGAGAACCAGGACGAGGTCAGCGCCAACATGCCCTTCTCGAGCGGGTCGGCGGCGGGGAAGCTGGAGTCCGGCAATGTGTTGAACATCGGCCTGGTGTCGATCGGGCGGCGCTCGACGGCGGCGCAGGTGGCCCGCGACCAGCTCGTCGGGGCTCAGTGCGCGCAGGCGACGCACTACCTCAAGCAGGCCGTCCTTGGCGCCTTCGCGATGAAGACGGCCGAGCGCGGCGCGGTCTCCGGGGCGGTGGACGTCTTCGCGGTGGCCTCGGCCGGGGCCAGCAGCACGAGCACCAACTCGCGCGACCGCAAGGACGGCGATCTGGAGGCTTGCCGGACCGCCAAGTCTTCGGACGATGGCCCGCCTGAGCAGTGCCAGGCGATCCTGCGCCTGATGCTCACCCCGATCCCCAACGCGCTGCCGGTCAAGGCCAAGGGCGAGGAGGTCGAGGAGGACGCTGGCGACGGCGACGACAAGGGGGTTGGCGAGGCGGAGGTGTGTGCCAAGGGGCTGGTCTTCGTCGACGGCAAGTGCGGGCTGCGCAAGGCCGGCCAGCCGACGGTCTGCGAGCCGACCAACTCGGACGACTGCCTCAAGCAGTGCGAGGCCGGCAATGCGAAGAGCTGCCACTTCTACGGGCTGCTGCTCTACGGCAACCTGTGCAAGGACCCGAGCAAGAAGGCCCATTGCGACAAGGTGAACGAGGACGGCAACGAGGCCGCGATGGGGGCCGACGAGCGCAAGTCGTTGGATTTCTTCAAGAAGGCTTGTGAAGCTGGCCTCGCCGAGGGCTGCTACGAGTTCGGCTCCAGCGGCGAGTCGTTCTGGAAGGAGGACGAGGAGCTGCTCAAGCAGGGCGTGGCGTCCTACGACAAGGCGTGCGAGATGGGGCTGGCCGACGCATGCTCCTCGATCGCCTTCAACCGGCTCGGCGGCCGCTCCGGGGTGGCCGAGGACACCTTCAAGGGCCTGTCGGATCTGGATCGGGCCTGCAAGCTGGGCGACACCTACTCCTGCCTGGAGCTGGGCGGCTTCTACTTCACGGGCAAGCACGTCTCGAAGGACCCCCAGCGGGGCTACAACTTCCTGAAGCAGTTCTGCGATCAGGGCAACACCGATGTCTGCCTGGAGCTCGGCCAGCAGCTGCTGGGCACCTACATCGGCAGCGATCTGAATCGGCCGACCGTCCCGGCCGCCATGACCGACGCCGAGAAGCTCGGCCGCGACACGCTGGACAAGGGCTGCAAGAAGAACGACCCCTACTCCTGCGGCGAGCTCGGCCGCGTCCTCTACGTCGCCAAGGAGTATGAGCAGGCCAGGCTCTACCTGGAGGCCTCGCTGTCCCACAGCAAGAACAGCGACTTCGACGAGAGCGAGATCCTGCTCGGGGACATGTTCTTCGAGGGGAAGGGCGTGCCGGCCAACAAGTCCCAGGGCGTCACCTACTGGATCAGCTCCGAGGACGACGACCGGCTCCTGAAGGCCGCCGGCATCCTGGAGTCTGGCAAGGGCGTGATCAAGGACGCCGAGAAGGCCGGTGTGGCGCTGGGCCTCTTCTGCGAGTCCACCTCCAAGAAGAAGGAGTGCCTCAAGGTCAAGTCCCTCAACGTCGAGGCCTTCAAGAAGGCCATGGCCAGCGTCTGCGACGAGGACTACGTCTGGGCCTGCGAAGAGCACAAGGGCCTCGACCTCGAAGGCCACAAGGCCTACCTCAAGGAGTCCTGCGGCGAGGAGTTCGATCCCGACGACTTCTTCTGCCAGCGCCTCCAGAGCCTCCAGTAGCCGGCGCTCGGCCTCAAGGGCTCCAGCCGTTGTTCGACACCACGATCATCACCAGCATCTTGATGCTGTCTCCGAAGTACTCCTCGGCGGGGGCGGCCGCGATGGCCGCCCACAGCGCGTCGAGCCACGCCTGATCGCTCTCCCCCGGCACCATCGCGGCCAGGGCCAGCGGCGCGGTGAAGGCCATCGACGGCCCCTCTCCGAAGGCGCGCCCATCCAGCCGATAGCCTGAGCGCAGTCGGCCGGGCCTGTCGCCCGTCTCCTCCCTGAACCACCGCGTCAGGACGCTCACCGCCCGCTGTGCGCGGGCGTCGCCGCCGAAGAGCGCGTGCATCCCCAGGCGCCAGGGCACGCGGCAGGCGTTCCAGCCGTAGTGGCCGTCGTGGCGGCCCTCAAGCCAGTCCGCCGGGGCGGGGGCGGGCCGATCGGTGGTGGCGTCGACCACGAAGTCGGGCACAAGCCCAGTGCCCGGGGCGTGCTCGGCCTGCAGGTGCTCCACGATCCGGTAGGCCCGGTCTGCGACCTCCCCCCAGCGCGCCTCGCCGGTGGCGGCGCCAAAGGCCGCGAAGTGCCCTGTCATGAGATCGGAGGTGCGAGTGCCCGTGTACCACTGCGTGCCTCGCCCCACCCAGTCCCCGAGGAGGACGCTGTTGGCCGGGTGGATCTCGGCCTCCAGGATCGCGCGGATCATGGCCTGGCCCTCGGCCGCGTAGTCGATGGCGCCATCGCTGCCCCACTGGCGGTTGGCCTTCAGCAGCGCGTAGGCGATGTCCAGATCGCCGTCGGTGGCCGCGTCGGCTCCGTCGATGTCGCGGCAGCGCGCGTCCTGGGCCCAGGCCATGAGCCCGGGCGTGATGTTGCTCGGGTGGGCGCGCGCGTATCTGTACAGCCCGTCAAAGGTGGCCCGCGCGTCGGGATCGTAGCCCTCCATCATCACCGCGATGAGCATCCCGTAGCCCTGACCCTCCGAGACCGTGAAGGCCTCGGTCGCTGGCGCCGAGCGGACGCGCAGCTCGCCCTCCGCGCACCCCGGCGCGAGGTAGCGCGCCTTCCAGATCTCGTAGAAGGCGGCCGTCTCGCGGTCGAGCTCCTCCTGAGGCAGGCCCACCCGGAGGGCGTCGGCGATCGGGCGACCCCGGTGAGCGCCAAAGGGGAAGCGCGGCCCTGGATCCGGGTCCGGGGATGCGTCGTCGGAGACAGGGGTGTCGTCCGAGACGGGCGCGTCCTCGGAGATCGGCAGATCGTCGGAGAGCAGGGTGTCGTCCGGGGCAGCGTCGAGGTCGATCTCTGCGTCAAGGGCCAGATCCCCCTCGGACGCCACGTCCAGATCGACTCCGCCGCCGTCCGCTGTGTCTCCCCGATCCTCGCGACCTTCCCCTCCGCGATCGACGGGCGCTTCGCAGCCCCCGCATCCGAGGGTCATCCCCAGCAACCACGCCAAAACGATCAGCGGCCTCGCCTGCGCCCCCCCGTCTTGCCTCCTGGCGCGCGCGCTTCGCGGTTCTTCGGAGGCCCAGGTGCGCGAGCCTCCCTGGCGCACCGTCGGCGCCGCTGGTGTGAATCGAGGGCCTGGTGCGTGTCCACGTCGCTTGACAGCTTTCATCTCAACCCCTGTCCAGGATCACAAGCGGACCCTTGTTCGATGGCATGACTTCGAGGCTCAAAGGTCCCAGGACACCTCGATGCTGGCCTCGTGGGAAGGGGACTCTTCGGGGAGAAGATGGCCTCGACCGGACCTCATGGCAAGCCCGCTCACTCTCGTCGATCCCGGTCGGGAGTAGGAGCTCATTCTCGCGCACCTGTCGCACCTCTCGCATCTCGGGCGCCTCGGGCGCCTTGGACGCCGTGGGCGCCAGCGATGAAAATGTTGTTCCATCGTGTGATGGAATATGCTATGACCCTGCGCCGTGCCTTGGGCCGACCGGCCAGGGGCCTCGTCTGGGAGCGAGCGCGGGGCGCCTCTCCGTGGGGCTGGCTGTGTCGCGGTGTCCTTCAGTAAGTTGTGAAGAGGCCAGGATCGACGCCTGGTGGTGCGGCTGCGGCGATCGCAGTCTTGAACATATGCGGAGCGGAACATGAGGAAAAACCACTGGATGTTCGTGAGGTTGGGCGTCGCTGTCCTGCTCGCGTGGACCTTGCCGGCCTGCTCGGATGAGGGCGGGGACGATGGCGCTCCGAGCGCGGAGCCTGAGGGGAACCCCGACGGGGACATCAACCCCGGCCTCGATGCGGGGGATGGGGACGGGGACGTCCTTGAGCCCACCCCGGACGCCTCCCCGGAGCCCGACGACGCGCCGGACGCCTCCCCGGAGTCCGACGCCTCCGAGCCTGAGCCGGAGGGTGAGCCCGATGCGCCGGACGCCTCCCTGGATCCCGACGTCTCCGAGCCTGAGCCGGAGGCCGAGCCCGACGGAGCCTGCGAGAACGACGCCGATGAGGCGGCCCTGCGAACCCACCAGGCCACGCTGACGGACAAGATCACCGGCTGCGTGTTTGCATGCCTGGGACAAATGCCCGAATGTGTGACCGCGTGCATGGTTCGCGATGTGGGCCTCAGTCAGCCCTGCGCCGGCTGCTTTGCCCAGACGGTCGCCTGCACCCTGACCCAGTGCGCTGCGGTCTGCCTGAACCCCATGAGCCCTGCCTGCGCCGACTGCCAGGCCATGCATTGCAACGCCGCCTTCGAGGCCTGCTCAGGCATCGCACCTGCCCGTTGAGGAGGAATCCGGATGAACAAGACCCCTTTGCTCCTTGGCGCTCTCCTGGCCCTCGTCTCCTGCGCAGACGAGGACGCGCTCCCGCAGCCTGACTCGCCCGAGGCGGCCTTCGTGCCGGAGGGTTACACCGAGGAGGACGGGGCGAGCTTCCCTGACTTTGATCGCGTCGATGGCCGCATCGACGGGACCTACGCGCTGGACTGTGCGGACACCCTGGGGGTGCACGCCTTCGCCTGCGCCGAGCAGCTCTTCTGGCAGGCCGTGCAGTTCGAGCCCCAGGCTCGTCTTGAGGCGCACGTCACGCTCAGCGCGCTCATCGATCGCCTCGAAGCCACCGAGGGATCCTTGGACTCGCATCGCCTCGCGCTGCTGCACTGGCGCAAGGCCCAGCTCACCCTGATGCTGGTCTCCGAGCACGAGGAGCGCAGCACGCTCGCCTCGGCGCTGGACGCCCTTCAGCGCGCCCACGCCCTTGAGCCCGATCACGTCCCCATCCAGAGCTGGCTCGACACCTTCGAGGTGACCGTGGCCGTCGCAGGGGCTCAGGCCGTCGGCATGCCGGTCGATCCCGCCTTTGGTGTGGACGACAAGCTGCGGATCACCGAGGAGAACGCCGCCGAGGACTTCACGGCCTTCTACAACTTCATCATCACCGCTTCCGCCATGCCCGCCGCCTCGGGCTGGCCCGATGCCGCCGCTGATCTGGTCGAGAGCCTCAGCGACGAGTACAGCGGCGCAGGGGCCGGCTTCAACGTCGCCCTGCGCGCCCCCTTCGTCGCCCAGGGCGTCCACATCACCTATGGGGAGGTGCTCGCCCGGGCCGGTCGCAAGGAGCAGGCGCTGGCGCAGCTTGAAACCGCTCTGGCGATGCCCGGCTCCGACGTGTGGCCCTACCGATCCCACGCCCAGGACATGGTCGATCAGATCGACGCCATGATCGGAGAATTCGAGGCCCTCGGCCCCGACCAGGGGGCCTTCTTCAAGCTCAGGATCCTGGGCGACATGGGCTGCTCCATGTGCCACATGCCCGAAGGCCAGCCGCCCGTCCCGCGCTGATCCCTGCGGGCCTCCCCGGCCCGGACCTGCCCCTGTTCCATCCTCGAAGCGATCCTCGGACGCGGCGGTGTGAGCGCGCCGCGTGCGCCGCGAGAGCCTGGCGCCGTGCGCCGCGTGCGTCCATGCGAGCAGGCAGGGCAATCGAGTTCTGACGAATCTCTCGATGGCGACGGGCTCGCTGAGCACCCCGGCCGCCCCAGGCTCGCGCCCGGGGCTACAGGGAAGGGACGCCCCTGCGGGGCTGACGACGGGGTCGATGCCTTCGTGGGCCCTGCCACAGAGCGCGGCGGACACGATGGGTTGAGGGTCTGGTGGGCTTGAGGGCCACGCTGCCACGCAACTTGGCGCCCCGCCGAGAGCCCCGAAGGGGCGTGCCTGACCTGTAGCCCCGGGCGCCAGCCTGGGGCGGCGGCCTCTCGATCGCAGCGGGCTTGACCTCCCAGGCCAGAACCGTGCCAGTTAGAACTCGATTGCCCTGTGCGAGCAGGGCGAGGCGCTGGACAGCGGGCTGTCCAGTGTTCTAGAGGTGGAGGCCTGGAGGCCAGGCTCGGCGAGCCGCTGGTGACCCGTGGGCTCCGGGAGGTGGGCTCATGACGATGGATATGGCCTCGATCGCGGTGGCGAGCGTCTTCGTGCTCTTCGTCGCGCTGGAGATCCTGCTGGGGCGTTTTCTGCATCGGGAGGCGGCTCGTCGGAGCGACGTGATCCTGGATGTGGGCAGCAACATCCTGGTCCCTTTGGTCATCTTGCCGCTGGTGCTGACGGCGTCCCACGGGCTGGCCGAGGCGATGTTCCCGGGCAGCGAAGGGATGCTGTCGGGCTGGCCGTGGTGGGCGATGTTCGGCGTGCTGCTCGTCGCCGACGACATGACGCAGTACTGGTGGCACAGGCTGTCCCACACCTCCTGGCTGTACCCCTTGCACCGGGCCCACCACTCGGCGGGGTACATGTCGGTGCGGATCGTGTATCGCAACAACCTGATTTATTACGCGATGATGCCTGGCATCTGGCTCTCCGGGATCCTGGTGTACTGGGGTTTCCTGCCGGTGTACCTGGTGTATCTGGTGTTGAAGATGGCGGTGGTCATCAGCGCGCACTCCAGCGTGCCTTGGGACGAGAGGCTGTTGCAGTGGCGGTGGTCGCGGCCGTTGATGTGGGTGGTCGAGCGGCTCATCTCCACGCCCACGACGCACGCGGCGCACCACGGCCTGCACGAGGCGGATGGCGCGACGTTCTATAAGGGCAACTTCGGCAACTTCCTCTTCCTCTGGGACGTGATCTTCGGGACGGCGAAGATTACGCGGCGTCGCCCCGAGTCCTTCGGGATCGAGGAGATGGCGCCCGCGACGTGGTTCGAGGAGCTGGTGTGGCCGCTGCGGCAGCTGCGCGCCGGGTTCAGTCGAAGCTTGCGGCGAGGGCGGGAGCCGTCGTGAGGCGGCGCGGCCTGGGCGGAGGCTGGGATCAGGTGGACTCGAACAAGACCCGCTCGACGAGCCTCTTGAGGCGCTTTTGAGACTTCCCTGGGAGATCGCGCGGATCGAGGGCCAGCAGCCAGATCGTCAGGTCGTCGAGATCCACCGTGTGAGGCGGCGGGCCGCCGTCGAGGATGTGGGCCATGGGGCCGGGGCCCTCGCGATCTTCATCGATCGCCGTGCGGCAGAAGTCCAGGCGCGCGGGTGGAGGTTCCGACTCAAGCGTCCCGCGCGCGGCGCTCAAGAACAACTCCAGGGGCAAGGGCACGAGCCCGGATTCGGCGAAGGCGCCCGAGAGCGCCCCGCGGGTGGCCTGAGCGTGCCACCCGTAGGTCACATGGTGCGCCCCATCCTGGCCTTCTTGAAGGGGGACGACGAGTTCGAAGCCCACCATGCGCCGGAGCACGCGGACCACGATCTTCAGCAGGTCAAAGGTCGGCGTGAGCCACTCCTCCGGTTCGTCCTCCTCGGGGGGCAGATCCACGTTCATGTCGCCCCGGTGCAGATAGAAGATGGCCTCATCGAGCGCCTCCGGGACGCCCATGGCCCGCGCCATCCACGTCAGCAAGGTGTGGTCGGACAGCGCAAAGAGGATCGCCGAGGGCGGCAGCGCTCCTTCTGGCGCATCCTCCTCGCCCTCGTCGCCCTGCCGCGACAAGGAGACCGTCGTGGACCAGCTGTCGTCGGGCTGGTAGAGGTTGAAGGCAGCGTCGCTCAGCGCCGCCGCGCCCAGCATGACGGCGACGAGGTGGCGCGGGCTGTCCTCCTCAAGGGCCTTGAAGGCGCGCTTGAGATCCTTGGGGGGGTTGTACCAGGGATAGTCGTCCAGCGCCCCTCGCCCGAGGGCCTCCCAGGTGACGGGCGCCTTGAGCGGCCCGTTGAGCCACGCCAGCAGCGCGTCGCGCTGCTCCTGGCCGACCTCCCACGCGAACTCCAGCGAGACGCTGAGCTCGCTCAGCCCCTCATCCCCCTCGTCCTCCCGCCCGACCAGCGCGCGCAGCGTGGCCCCGTGCGCCTCGACGTGCTCCGCGATCGTCCCCAGCAGGGCGCTCACGTCCACATCCAGCGGCACCACCAGCGACTCGCCCGAGCTGTCCACCTCCAGATCGAAGTCCAGCGGCGACCAGGGCAGGCCGCGCTTGATCGCGGCGCGCTGCGCCCGACCGAGGAACTCCAGGTCCCCCAGGTCGATATCCCCGTTGTAGATCCTGGGGACCACCGTCAGCCGCCCCAGGCCGCTTGAGCTCGCGGCCTCGACCACGTCGCCGTACTTGTACTCCACGTCGCCCGGCCCGGACGTATACCACCCCATCTGCTCCCCCCCTCAAACGACCCCGAAGGACGCCGAGGCGCCCAGGACGAGGTCTTGTTCCTGCCAGGATCTGGCTTCAACGGGGCGCCGCCGCCCTCCGTCGAAACAGGCCGAGCATGAAGCCAAAGAGCCCCACCCCGAGCGCGCCGAGGCCGCCCACACCGCCCAGCCAGGCGGCCTTGTTCGTGTGGGGGCGCCCGCAGACTGTGTACCACTCGTCGCCCTCGCCTGGAAGCTGCCCGACGCAGTCAAAGGTGTAATCCTCCTCGTAATCCTCAGCGCACACGAACTTGAAGCGCGTGGCGCCGGTGATGTCGGTGGCCTCGACGTGGCAGGGCCCGTAGGTCTGGTGCAGGCTCGCGCTGCGGTGCGCCTCGGGGACCGACAGCGCCACGATCGCCAGCAGCGCGCCGTAGTAGACCGCGATGGCGCAGGCCAGCGGGCGGTCCCAGACCCTCTCTGCGACTCGCCGCGCCCCGCGCGCACCCCAGAGGATCAGGCCCAGGTAGATGAGCGCGACCCCCGCCAGCGTCCGCGGCCCCGGGACGCCCCCGTCGAGCTGCTGGAGCGCGGTCATCTGGAGGACCATCAGGAAGGAGCTCAGCAGCGCGATCCTCAACAGCCCGAGCGCGAAGCCGCGCCTCGACACCTCGGGGTCCTTGTCCACGGTCCAGCGGACGAGCCACGCGAAGGTGGCCGCGAAGGTGATGACCCACACGCTGCTGCCGATCGGCGCGCCCAGGATCCGCGCCGCAATGGGCGCGTCGGTGTCGTGCCAGGTCCACCACAGGAATTTGGCCCCGACGATGTCGTAGGGCGCGTAGAAGACGATGGCCGCCAGGCCCGTCAAGGCCGCGCCCGACCACCGGTTCAAGCCCAGCCGCCACGCCGCCACCGTCGGCAAGTACATGAAGCAGACGTACACGCACGGGATGTAGAGCGGCAGGCGAGGCGTGAGCATGACGGTCGCCTGCGCCTGCCAGAAGTTGTCCACCAGCGGCAGCGCCATGAAGATCATGTCGTTGGCCGTCCCGGCGATGATGGCCGCCACCCAGGCGAAGACGTGCGCGCGCCCATTGCGCCGCGCGTGCCACAGCGCCAGCCCGGCCAGCGCGATGAAGAGCAACTCGCCGACCAGAAACGAGGGCATGTCGGCCCATTGCTCCGCCGGGCTCTTGAAGACCCGCCACGGCAGGTCCGCGGGCAGCTGCCACGGCAGCGTCGACATCATCATGGGTATCGCACGAAGTCGGGCGTCTCGGCCTCCTCGCCCTCAGCCTCCCCACGCCCCCCGAAAACGTCCTTGCCGTAGCTGCGCTTCTGGCGGCGCAGCGTGCCGTGGATCTTGTCCCAGATCATCAAGTGTTGCCCGAAGTTACAGTGGAATTGAGTGTGGTGATCGTCGTGGTACATCGACGGCCCCTGCCAGGGCAGCTTGCTCACCAGGCGCACCCCCGAGTGGTCGACGACGTTGAAGACCAGGATGTAGACCAGCACCGCGCCGATGACCCCCGCGTGAAAGGGGATGAAGAAGAGCGGCAGGAACGAGGAGGTCTGCAAGGCCAGCAGCTCCAGCGGGTGCACGGCCACCGTGACGTAGGGGCTCGTAGCGACGTAGCGGTGGTGGTGGCGGTGGATGTTCTTGAACAACCACTTGTGGTGCAGCGCCCTGTGGACGTAGTAGGCGCCGGCGTCGTTGAGGACGAAGAGCAGCGGGACGGAGGCGATCAACCACGGCCACCCGTACTCGTCCACGTCCGTGTAGATCGCCGTCGGCATCCCCTCGGTCATCGCGTAGATGAGGACGCCCGTGACGAGCCCCCCGAGCGTCATGTTGAAGTTCGTCAGCAGGAAGGCGGATCGGGCCAGCCTTGGCGTCAAGAAGCGCTTGTCCTGGATCTTCCAGGACTCGGGATTGTCCTTGCGCAGCACGTAGTAGCGCAGGTGGTAGTAGCCCGCGACGAGGTTGAAGATCACGAGGCCGCCCAGGACGGCGCCCACCACATACAGACCCAAGCGTGTCCAATCGACGAGGTCAATCATACACATGACACTACATGTATGATCCGCGAAGCGCAAGCGGCAGGAACAAAACCCCCCTTCGAGGCCGAGGGGGTCAACAAGGCCCGGTGAGCCGGGCCTCGATGGCGGGTGTCAGCCAGCCCAGCAGGAAGGCGCGCAGCGCCTCTTCGCTTCGCGGCTCGCCGGGGTCGGTGAGGAGGGAGAGCAGCAGCCTCAAGAGCAGCTCGGCCAGCTCATCGAGAGCTTCGGGCGAGAGGTGGGGCTCGCCCTTGGACAGGACGACCAGCTCATCCTGGACGAAGGCCAGGCGCATCATCACCGAGACGCTCAGCTGGCCGCTCAACGAGCTGAGCGACGTGAGGTGAGGGTCTGCGGGGATCTCCCGGACGCAGAAGACCACGCACTCCACGACGCGCTCGGCGAAGGTCGGCCGCTTGAGCGCGGCGGCGCGCATGCGCTCGTGGAGGCCGCCGCTGGACAGCACGGCGGCGGAGTGGAAGAGGTCGTCTGCGTTGGAGAAGTAGCGGTAGACGGTCTGCCGGGTGACGCCGGCGGCCAGCGCCACGTCCGAGAGCCCCGCCCTGGCGGGGCCGAGGCGCTCGATGCACTCCCTGGCGATGTCCAGCAGGAGCCGTCGGGCCTCGGCGGCCGACGAGGGCGGGTTTCCGTTCCATGCTTTGCGGCGCGACATCACCCTCTCCAGGAGGCCAACTCGGGCAGGAGGATACCCCCAACGGGTTGCACTGCTTCAAAGGACCGCCCCCGAGCGCTGGATGTCCTTGAGCGCCGCAATCAGGCCTCCTGCACGAAGCGCCGGGTCCAGGCCCCGTGCAGCGTCGCCAGATCGTCGTTGTCCAGCGCCTTGCCCCGGAAGCCCTTGAGGGTGTCCAGCGCCAGCCCCTCCTGGTACTTGTCCACGTACCCCTGGATCGTGCCGCGCGGCGTCCCCGTCAGCGCGTTGATCTCCGCCACCCCGCGGCCCTGCTGGTGGAGCGCGATCACCAGGTGCAGCTTCCCCTTCTTGATCCAGCGCGGCTCCGTCAGGAAGCGGTAGGGGCGCATGATGTACGACGGCATCTCCTCGTGCTGCCAGGCCCGCTTCAAGGTCAGCCCCACCCGCGCCGTGGACCACATGGGCAGCGCAGGCAGCGAGGCCGGGACAAGCCGGAGCGGCCCGCCTTCCTCCCAGACCTTGCGCTCGCCGTGCGCCGCGTCCAGCGCCGCCACATTGGCCATCCCCGTCCTGGCCAGCATGTGATCCACGCACAGACAGGACCCGTTGACCTCCTCGCCGTCAGGCCCCGACATGCTGCGGATCAAGATCCCGCCCACCACCCCCTCAGGGCCAAAGGTGATGTCCAGCCCCTTGAAGCTCCCGCCGCGGTAGCTCCCCTGATCGCGGTGGAAGTACCAGCGCCCCGTCGTCTGCTGGACGGGATCGCCGTGCGCGAAGGGGTCTGGGTGATCGCCGCCGTTGTAATAGAACTCGATCTCCCGAAGCCGGTAGGGGCGCCCCCCGATGAGGAGCGCTGACTCCTGCAGGATCCGCCGCGAGATGTCCTCGAACCACGCCGCCCCCACCTCATCCGATCCGGCCAACACCCCAAAGTGCTCGCTCACCTCGACCTCCCAACGCTCGCTCCATGGCCTGGGAAAACCCCCCAGCCCGCCCGACGATCCCTCTCACCGGGCGATCGTATCATTATATCACGCGCGCGATCTGAAGGCGCTTCGAAGATGCTCCCGCACGGCTTCCGAGGCTGATTTTGAGACCTTCCCGGCAGCACGCCGATGGCCTCCCATCGCCGTCCCTCCAGGCTCAAAAGTCCATCCGAAGCCCAGCGCCCCACGCCTCGCCGAAGAGCGGGATGAGGCGGATGTCGTCGCCCAGCGAGAGCCCAGGGGGCTCGGGATCGTCGGGCACGGAGGCAAAGGCCAGGACGAGGAGCGAGACCATGAGGGTCCCTATGATTGTAAAGCCCCAGCCGTAGCTCAACGTTCTGTTGTAGTTCAACTCCTCATCATCCTGCTCCTCCGCGGTCAAGGATGGATCGGGGTTGTCAGCGGGATCGCCGGTCGAGTAGGCCACCGCCAGCAGCGTGATCCCCCCGCCCAGCGCCACGACGACCGAGGCGATGATCATGATGGGCATCATGATCGAGTCGCCGCCCCCTGCGGGCTCCGGAGCGGCCTCGGGGGTGGGCGCTTCTTGTTCTCCTTCGTCGGCCTCGTCGGAGGCGCTCTGCTCTTGAGCCTCTGGCCCGGCGACCTGTTCAGCCTCTGTCGCGGCGACCTGTTCAGCCTCTGGCGCGGCGAGGGCGTTCAATGGGAATACGAGCATGAAGATGAGGAGACATACGATTGAAGAGGTGAAGGTCGTTTGCATGGCGCTCCCGTCGTCGTCTGTCTCTCCTGGAGTGGCGCGGGGCCTGGAGCGCGCGCCTGGAGAGCTTGCATTGGGGGGAGTCTACCACTTGAAGGCGCTTTCGCCAGGGGATGTTGTCCAGCGAGCGGGTCGATCGCCCCGTGTCTGCGTGACACCCGACTGCCGCCTGTTGTATCTTCGCCTGATGGGTTGGAACCGCGACATAGAGGCCATCCTGGACGGCCTGCCTTATCTGGGTGTGGGGATCTCGGGCGAGTATGGCGTGCGGCCGAGCATCGACCCGAGCGCGTTTGCGGCCGAGCACCCGGGCCTGATCCACGTTGTGGAGTTCGGGTCGGACACGGATCGGGGGGTGGACTCGGTGATCCTCAACTGGGCGGCGCAGGGCGGGGCCGTCACCTACCACTTCCTGGACGTGAACTTCGAAGAGCTGGAGGACGTGGACCTGGAGTGGATGGAGGCCACGGCGGGGTTTGCGCGGCGGCTGCGTTCGCCGTGGCTCTGCGGCGACTGTGGCATCTGGCACTTCGGGCCGCGGGATCGCGGCCACGGCCTGCTCTTGCCGCCGGTGTTGACCCGGGACTCGGCGCTGCGCACGGCGGAGAGCATCGCGAGGCTTCAGGAGCACACGGGGCTGCCGGTGTTGCCCGAGAACCCGCCCTCGCTCTATTTCCTGGGTGATCTTCATATCTTGGACTACTTCGCGCTGGTGACGGAGGAGGCCGGGTGCGGCTTCTTGCTGGACGCGGCGCACCTGGCCATCTTCCAGCATGGGCAGGGCCTTGACCCGCTGACGGGCCTCGACGGCTTTCCGCTGGATCGGATCGTGGAGATGCACGTCGCGGGCGGCGGCGAGGCGGTGACGCCGGACGGGTATGGGTACATCGAGGATGATCATCGGGCGCAGCTGCACCCGAGCACGGGGGCCATCACGGCCCACGTCGTGCCGCGGGCCTCTCGGTTGAAGGCCTTGATGTACGAGTGCGAGCACAACGAGGCGAGCGCCGTGGTGGACACCTTCGAGCAGCTCAACGTGCTCTTTCCGCCTCCACCTGCGGGCCGATCGTGAGCGGTCAGGGCGGCCTGGGCGAGGCCCTGTTCGTGGATCGGGGGTCCTTTGATCCGCAGCCGCCGCGCGATGGCTTCGTGGCCATGCAGCGCACTGTCGTGCGGATGTTGTTCGATCCGGCCTTTGTCGACGCGGTCTACGACAGCGCGGGGGAGGCGCTAAAGGGCCTGGATCTGGCGCCGGAGCTGGTGGCGCAGCTCCTGGGCCAGGATCGGCGCTTGTGGAACGCGGATCGGCTGAGGCGCGCCCGCGCGCTCAAGATCCTGTATGAGGAGTTCAAGACCTCGTGCACGCTGACCCTGGCCGAGAGGCGCAAGCTGGCGCTCCTGGATGGGTTCTTCTCATCGCCCAGGTTTCACGAGGCGGTTCACTTCCGCGGGTACATGGCGCTGGCCTTTGCCAGCCATCTGGAGGACGTGGGCCCGGGATCGCCGCACTTCCGGGCGGCCCTGGCGCTGGAGTCTGCAATGGCGAGGAGCCGGCGGCTCTTTCGGGACGCTCGCCGGGGTCTGGACCACGCCGCGCGGCGGTCGGGGCCGGGGATGTGGACCTCCATGCCTGGGGTGGTGGTGGTGGCGCTGCCGCAGGGCACCATGGCGCTCGTCCAGCACGTGGAGCAGTACCTCTTTCGGCTTGAGCAGGTGCCGGGGCTGGCGCTGTGCGACGACGCCCCCAGGCCGGAGCCCCTGCCGCCCTTGTCCGAGCAGGCCGACGTCTGGCTTCTGGAGCCCCGCGCGGGGGGCAAGGTCGACGTGAGCGAGATCTCCGCGGCCTTTGGCGCCATCATCCAGACCTGCGAGGCGGGGGCTGACCTGGCCGCGCTGCGGCGGGCGCTGGAGCCTCTTGACGCGGCCCAGCACGCCGAGGATTACGTCGCCCAGCTCGTCGAGGCCGAGGTGCTCTCAACATCCACGGGAGCGCGCCGCTGATCGTGGCCGCGCCCGTCTTCCTCAACCCTCCCTGAGCTTCGCACCAGGACATCACCGCCACCCACCCCCCTCCACCCCCCCCCACACCCACAACCCGGAGATCCCCTTGCCCCACGCCCTCGCCCGACCCCCATACCTCACCCCTCTCTCTTCCAGGTCATGGATCTGGCTCCTCGCAGCGACCCTCCTCGTCAGCTGCGCCGCCGATCCCGCCTCGACCACAACCGCACCGACCACCCCCGACGCAGGCAGCCCCGATCCCGATGAGGGCGACGTTGCCTTGATGGATGACCTCGGCGCCGACGCCGATCCCGAACCCCTGCCCCCCGACGCCGAACCCAACCCCGAACCCAACCCCGAGCCCAACCCTGAACCCAACCCCGAGCCCAACCCCGAAGGTCAACCCGAGCCCAACCCTGAGCCGAATCCCGAGCCCAACCCCGATCCAGAGCCTTCGCCCGAACCCGAACCTGAACAAGGCCCCATGATCTACGTCGGCCAGGGATCGCCCTACGCGCCAGGCGCCCTTCAGGTGCAGCTGCACCAGATCCCGGCCGGCCTCGATGGCGCCCCGGTGGCCATGGAGATCCACGCCCCCACCGATCCTGCGGGCCGATATGCCGTCGTGGTCTTCCAGCACGGCTTCCTGATGGCCAACCGCTTCTACCGCCAGCTCGCCGAGCGCATCGCCAGCCACGGCTTCGTCGTGGTCGCCCCCCAGATGTACCCCGCCGACAGCATCCCCATCGGCAAGCCCACCTGGCAGCAGGAGGTGGCCACCGCCTCGGCCAACCTCGCCTGGATCCAGACCCACCTCGCCGAGGCGCTGGCCCTTGATCTCGACCCGGAGCGCCTTGGGCTGGTCGGCCACTCGCGCGGCGGCAAGGTGGCCTGGGGGCTTCTGGAGGCCGACCCCGCCGCCGCCCTGGCCGTGGCCGGGCTCGACCCCGTCGACGGCGAGCTCGGCGGCGGCCGCCTCATCACCGGCGCCTTCGCCTTCACCGGACCCTCCCTGATCGTCGGCACGGGGCTCGGCGAGGTCGCCGGCGGCCCCTTCTCACCGGCCTGCGCGCCCATCGGCGACAACCACGCCCAGTTCTTCGCGGCCAGCGCCGCGCCGAGCTGGCACGTCACCGCGACGGACCACGGCCACAACGACCTGCTCGACGACGCCCCCCAGGGCTGCTTCCTGGTCTGCGACGTCTGCCCCGGACTGGAGCGGCCCGGCTTCCGCGACCTCACCGGCGGGCTCGTGGTGGCGCTGATGCGCGCGATCCTCCAAGGCGACGAGGCTGCCCTCGATACGCTGGAGGACGAGGCCAACGCTCCCGTCAACGTCCTGATCGAGCGGCGCTAAGATCCTCATTTCGACAGATCGAAGCGCCTCGCTTCATGGAAAGGAAGCCTGACAGCCATGATCACCGCGATCACCGCGCCGCTTGCCTGAGCGGCAGCGCGGCGCAGGCCAGCGGCGCCAGGCGCGCGGGGCCTGGTGTGTCCGCCAACAGCGCCGGGATGAGAGGGGAGAGTCTAACCGTGGTTGAGGACCGCCATCACCACGCGGGCCATGTCGCCCATGAAGATCGGCTCGTCCTCGGCCAACTCGCAGATCACCTCCCCGCCTTCGATGCTGACGCGGCCCCCTTGGACGACGATGTCAAAGATGGCGGTGCGCAGCATTTCATTGCCCAGAAACGCCGCCGTCGCCTCCTTGTCCTCCGTGTCGATGTAGACCGCCGCGTCGAAGGTCGGGTCGTCGATCTGAAGCTCCTTCTTGAAGATCTTGACGATCTGCTTGCCCAGGCCCTCCTTGCCAAGGACGACCTTCAAGACGGTGGGCTCGGGCAGCGCCCAATGGTAGCGCGCCCCGAAGGTGACGCTGCTGTGAAGGGGGATGCCGTTGATGTTGAAGGACGACGTGGAGCTTGTGTCCACGCGCTTGAAGGTCACGCCTGCATCTTCGACTGCGGCCATCAGGTGCTCAGATTCGTGCTCGGTGCTCATCCTGGGTGTTCTCCATGTTGCGGGTGATTGGACACAAGGGCTCTCAGTCCTTGGCCTTGGGGTTGGGTTTGGTGGACAGCGGGGGGCTGGGCGCGAACCCGAAGGTCGTTCGGATGTCGATGTGTTTGACGATCGGCGGTCTTCCGACGAGGACCAGCTCCACAGGCTCATTGATCTTACCGACCTCCAGCGAGAAGAGCTGGCCACTCCAACTCGACCCGGCTGGCTTTCCTTCGAACTTCTTGTCTCCGACCACGAGGATGAGCCGCTCCAGGATGAGATCGCTCTTGAACCGTATCGTCGAGGCCTCGGATTCGTAGCCATACTCCGTCTGCTCGACCTTGTGTCCGTCCACCTCCACGGGCTGAGCCAGGCCGAGCGTGGTGTTGGGGAGCTTGAGCGTGACGCGGTCTTTGCCCGGCACCCTCACAGCGATCTTTCCCACCAGCGTCAGCGACTGGGCGCCGGGCTCAGGCACCGCGTGAACGGTCACGCTCACGCGCAGCACGGGTCCTTGCTCCGATATGCTGAAGGAGTACGGGTCGAAGTCTGCCGGTGTCATCTGGCTGCCGCTCCATTGAGCGCGCACCGCATCGACCCGGGCCTTGCTGACGGCGAGCAGATCGCGGCCCTTGTCGTCCACGAGGCTCACCACGGTCGAGGCCGCCGGGTCGAAGCCATGGACCATCAGTTTCCCGAAGTCGATCTCCAGCCCAAGGACCAGCTGGCCGGAGTCGCCGGGAAAGAAGGTCTTATCGGGGCTCTCCACCTTCACATGGTGCAGCCTGGACGCGCCCTGTCCCAGAGCGATGGAGGGGATGGCACAAAAGGCGAGCACCAATGCAATGGAAATTACGCTTGATCGCATCTTGAGTCTCCTTTGGTTTCCTCGCCGGGAAGACGCCTGAACCGCCTCGCTGGCGAGAGGCGAGGTTCATTGAGCATCGACGCGCGTCAGGACGACCCCGTCGATCTTCATGCGTGTGTGGGCGTCGTCGGTGTAGGGCGGCTTGTCGATGACGAAGGTCGTCGAGATCCCGAAGACGCTCACCGTGAAGTTCTCCTTGGAGAAGGTCTTGATGGGACCGTTCACGCTCGTCGTCGAGGCTCCCTTCCGCCGCTCGTACTCCACCCCGTAGGTCGGGGTGATCGTCAGAGCGACGATGCTTTGTCTTGCACTCCCGACCGCCAGGAGGCGCTGGCCTTGAGCCTGGGTCTGGGCCCTGTTGAGCCTGTTCATCATGGCGACCCTCACAGGCCGACGAGCTCCCAGTCGATGATGAACCCGATGTGCAGGCCCAGGCCGCCCTGGCTCGGCGCGACGCCGACCGTGATGGACGGTCGGGTCGGGTCCACGAAGCGGCTGCTGCGCTGGGCGTCGCGGGCGATGCGCCGGAGGAGGGCGCGGTTGTATCGATCGGCGTAGAAGCGGCCGTCGGACTCGCTCAGGCCGTGGCGATGGACGTCGTCGAGTTCAACCCCGCCGAAAGCCAGACCCAGGCTCGTCCCCAGCAGCCCGCCGACCGCTCCGAGGAGAATGAAGGGGAACCCCACCCCGAGCTCGCCGCTCTCCTCGCCCTCAATGCCCAGCGCCAATCCGGTCGCGAAGAGCCCCCCTGCGGCAGGCAGCGAGCCGATCCCGACCCAAAGCAGCCCGGGCGTCCCCGGCCCCCGGCCCTCAAGCTCGTCCGAGCCCGTCTCGGCCGTGTAGCGCTCGATGAACACGTCCTCCGTGATCGGGCCTCGGACGTCGCAGAACGACCACTCCGTCTTCACCCTGTCGGAGCACACCTCCACGCGGTGCTTCTCGTACATCTCCTTGTACTTTTCGGCGGTTGAGGAGAGGTCGACCTCCGACGACGGGACGCCGAGCACGCCGAGGGCCGCCGGCGACGCGCCCGCCTGCGTCACCCGGATGATCGCCGCCACCCAGCCCTTCACCTTGCGGCGCGTGAGCACCTTGAGCTTGACCGAACCTTCGCCGCTGGCGAACCAGGCATCGACTTCGGCCGAGCCGCGCGTCTCCTCGGCCGAGGCGTACTCGCCGCTCCCGTAGACCAGGCCGCTCACGTAGCCGAAGCCGCAGCTCGCCGCCTTGCAGCACTCGAGGTACTCCACCGTGTCGCGCTGCACGATCTGGCGCTCCGTCGAGAGCTTGTAGACGAGGTGCGTGGCGCGCTCGGCGTCGGCGCGGAAGCCATAGAGGCCGAGCGTCGCCCCGGCCTGGGCGCCCAGCGAGACCTCCTCTGCGCCC
Source organism: Pseudomonadota bacterium (assembly GCA_005804885.1). Classification (GTDB taxonomy): domain Bacteria; phylum Myxococcota_A; class Bradymonadia; order Bradymonadales; genus SYOX01. The sequence continues at coordinate 21,015 of SYOX01000404.1, read as the reverse complement.
TCGAACTCAGCGGCCGACGTGCTCTCCTGCGCGGGCGCGAGCTTGCCCGCGCATGGGTTGGGCTGGGCCAGCTCGTCGAGCGACCGCCCCGGCTCGGGCGGCGCGGGGAGCACGCGGCCGATGAGCGACGGGTCGTCGCTGGGCAGCGGAACGAGGATGTACGAAGGGCCAAGCGGCGACGCCATGGGCTCGGTGGGCGCACGCAGCGATGTCGACGTGGTGCTGCAAGCGGACATGGCGACCGCAAGCGCGATCGCCGCCAGGATCTTAGGCCACGTTTTGATCGTCATCCGAAGCTCCCTCACCCCGGCCATCTCGCTCTACGTCCGCCCATCATGCTCCCCTTCAAGCCCCTGCTCAAGGGGAAACAGGTTCGGGAGATGGATGACGACGGGCTTGCTTTTCCGACGGCTTGCGAGGCAGGGAGTGGGGTGGGGACTGGAGTTGCGCAGGCGGGAGTCGAACCCGCGGTCTTCGGCTTGTCGCGCCGACGAGTTTGCCGCTGCTCTACTGCGCAGTCGAGATGGCCGGATTCGAACCGGCGATCCCCCGGTTATCAGCCGAGTGCTCTACCGCTGAGCCACATCTCGATCGTGGCCTCTTTCGTCGGCCACGACGCCCACTGAAGCAGGGAGGATGCCAAGGCTCAAGGGGGCATGTTAAGGTTGGCCGATCCCGTCGTGGCCGGTGTTGTCGGGCTGAAGGTGGCGGTGAGACGGCGCGCCCTTGTCGCAAGGGATTAGACGGGCGTATAGGGGTTGAGCGGCAGATATCGATCGTCGTCGCGAGGGGTCTCTGGAGGGCTTGCGAGGGGGGGAGCGGATGGGGCAAGAGAGTGAGCTTCTGGCGTGCGCGCTGGCCTCGCCGGATCGGGTGGCGGTCCACGATCGGGCCGGGTGGCTGGCGCTCTTCGCCGAGGACGCCGTGGTCGAGGATCCTGTCGGCGCGGCGCCGAACCGGCGAGGGCAGGGGGGGCGTGGCGGTCGCGACGAGCTGGAGTGCTTCTACGACACCTTCATCGCGCCGAACGCGATCCGCTTCGAGCCGCACCTTGACGTCGTGGCGGGGTGTGAGGTCGCCCGGGACGTGACGATCCACACGCGGATGGCCTCGGGCTTTGAGCTGGCGGTGCCGGCGCTGCTGCTCTACCGGCTGCGGGTGGGGGTCGGCGGCGAGGTCTCGATCGTGAGGCTGGCGGCGCACTGGCAGCTCCCGGTGTTGTCGCTCAAGACGATGATGGGGGGGTGGAGGGGGCTCAAGACCATGATCTCCTTGACGGCCAGGATGTTGAGCAACCAGGGCGTCGGCGGGTCGCTGGGCTACATGCAGGGGATGATCCGGGGGATGTCGGGGCGGCGCCGGGCGAGGGTGCGGGGCTTTCTGGAGGCGACATTGGGGGGCGACGTGGTCGCGCTGGGGGAGCAGTTTGGCGGGGGGGAGATCCGGATCGAGCATCCGGTCGATCGGGTCGTGGAGGCGGCGCGGTGGCTCGGCGAGGTGGAGGGGCTGGAGCTGGACCGGGTGACGCCGGCGGGGTGGACGGTGGCGTGCCGCTTCGCGCTGCGGCGGGCGGGCGAGCAGGAGCGGGGCCTTGTCTTCTTCGAGCTTGATCCGGGGTCGCGGCGGCTGGCGCGGGTCCGCTTTTTCGTCACCAGATGAAGGGGATGAGGATCTTGCGCTCGGCGGGGTAGTCCTCGAAGCGCTCGCGGTACCATCGGTGGGTGGCCGCGGCGCGGGGGATGAGGTTGGCGCAGCTGATCAGGAGGACGAAGAGCGAGCCCAGGGACCAGGTGCACAGGGCGAAGCCGGCCCAGGCGACAAGCTCGGTCAGGTAGCTCGGGTTTGAGACCCATCGAAAGAGGCCGCCCTTCGGGATACGGTAGACCTTCTGGCCTTCGGCGATCTCGGCGTGGGTGCGCAGGCCCCGGAGGATGGCGTCGGAGTGGATGTTGCCCAGCAGCGCCCCGTAGTAGACGACGAGGCCGATGAGGAACCTGGGGTCGGTCAGCCAGGCCGAGGTGTAGTGGCTGCCGAGGTCGGCGATGTAGGCCGCGTTGAGGTAGCCGTGCAGCGCCGTCACCAGCCACCCGGAGGCGACGACCATCAGGCTGAAGCTCGATCGTGATCCGGCGGGCGTGCGGATGAGGAAGGGGAAGGCGAAGCCGCGGTTGCCGTAGTGGATCAGCCACATGGCCAGGAAGATGAGGGGGACGGTCTGGAGGCTGTTGCGGCCGAGGAAGAAGACGACGACGAAGGTCAGGGTCGCTGGCAGCTCCATCAGGAACCACCCGAGCCGGGGGTTCAGGCTCAGGCCGTAGCGCCCCGAGGCGAAGCGGCCGTAGGGCGCCACGACGAAGGCCGACGAGAGCGCCACGATCAGCACCAGCCCGAAGGCCAGGGCCAGGATCGTGTCGTAGGTCTGCTCGCCCGTGTACCAGCTCATCGTCAAGCCTCCGCCTCGCGTCGGTGCTGCCCATCGCGCCCATCCTGCCCGCTTCGGGCCGAGCATCGATGGCGCCCTTCGCGCCCATCATACCTGCCTCGGGTCGAGCACACACGCCTTGGGAGGCTGGTCGCCCGGCCCGGCTGAGGCCGCCGCCCTGCGCTGACCCACGGGGCGGCGAAGGGACGCAGATCACAAATTCAGGAACAATAGTCTTTTGGACATGGAGGGTGCCGAGCGCGCCCCTTGACGCGATCCCCTCATCTGGGGGCTTGATCCCGGATTTTACGGCGTTGAAGGTCAGGTCTGGAATTTTTTCGCCAGGTTGGAGTTTTTTCTCTCCCTCTGGGTGAATGGATCCCAACCTGGCCCGTCAGAACGGGCGAACTGCGTTGCCACACCCCACTTCCTTGGCCTGGCTTCAACGCAATAATGGGGTGTGGCAGCGAAGTTTTAATTTGCTGATTTAATGATGATTCTTATTTAAGCCTTTGCGCCGACCGCAGAGGCTTTGCTCTTTCTTGCCCAGGATCTCCCAGCCCGCCCCTCCCCGACGCCCCACGCTCCTCGCACCGCCCCCCACAAGGGGGGACGGGCTCGTCGGGTGGGGCTAGAATTTCAGGGTGGGCTGCGCCCTGTCGGTCGCAGGCCTGCGCACGACCGATGTCGACACCTGGGCAGCGCCCCTGATGACCCTGCCCCATACCCGTCCAGCGCTCCCCTGAACCCGCCCAGCCTGCCTTGCGATCCGCCCTCACCCGCGCGCTGGCCTGCGCCCATCGGGCGCAGCCCCCACTGCGCTTGTAGCCCCACCCGACGAGCCCGTCCCCCTTGTGGGGGGCGGTGCGAGGAGCGTGGGGCGGTGCCAGGAGCGTGGGGCCTGGAGCCTTCACCGAGCGAACCCTCCCTGCGCCAGGGTTGCTTTACTTATTGATAGTGTCGGATATTATTGAGCAAAATCAATGGCTTGATCTGGAGATCGCCATGCCCGCTCAACCCTCCACCCTCCTGACCCTCTCCTTCATTGCCCTCGCGCTGGCCCTCGGCGCCGGCTTCGTCGCGGCCGTCCGCGCCGCCGGACCCGCCGACGAGCCGCCCCACGTCCGCGCCCGCTGGACCCTCGGCGCGGCCGCCGCCACCCTCGCCTGGCTGGCCCTGACGGGCGCGCTCGCCCAGGCCGGGCTGTTCGCCTTTGGCGCGATGCCGCCCCCGCTGCTCGCGCTGATGGGCGGCGTCTTCATCGCCCTCACCGCGCTCACCGTCGGCCCGGTCGGCCGCAGGCTCGCCCTCGGCCTGCCCATGGCCGCGCTCGTCGGCTTCCAGGCCTTCCGCATCCTCGTCGAGCTGCTCCTGCACCGCGCCCACGTCGAGGGCCTCATCCCCATCCAGATGAGCTACCTCGGCTACAACTTCGACGTCTTGAGCGGCCTGACCGCCCTGATCCTCATCCCGCTCATCGCCAGCGGCCGAGCCCCTCGCTGGCTCATCGGGGCCTGGAACGCCCTCGGCCTCGCCCTCCTGCTCACCATCGTCACCATCTCGATCCTCTCGGCCCCCGTCCCCTTCCGCGCCTTCCACGAGGGGCCGGCCAACGTCTTCGTCACCTTCTTCCCCTTCGTCTGGCTGCCCACCGTGCTCGTCGCCGCGGCGCTCCTTGGCCACATGCTCGTGCTCAGGAGGCTCCTGCACGACCGGCGCGCCCACGCCCACAGGGCGCTGACCCCCTCGCTGGCCGAGCCCCGCGCCTGAGCGCCGAGCCGCCGGAGCACCGCATGGACGCGTTGAGAAGCCCCATCATCGCCCACCTCGAAGAGCGCCGTCAGGCCGTCAGCACCGCCGAGCTGGCCCTGGAGGCCGAACCCATCGACTCCGGCTGGATGGCCTGGGCGGGACCCGGCTCGTGGGCCAACCAGGCCTGCGGCCTTGGCCTCGGCGGCCCCGTCTCGGACGGCGATCTCGACCGCCTCGTCGACTTCTACCTCGCCCGCGGCGCCGAGCCCCGGCTTGAGGTCTGCGCCTATGCCCACCCCAGCCTCCTCGAAGGGCTGGCTCGCCGCGGCTTTGTCCTCAGAGAGTTCGAGAGCGTCCTGGCCCGCGCGGCGCCTGTCGACCTCGACCCCGCCGCGCTGCTTGTCCACGGCTGGCCCGAGGGCCTCCAGCTCGTCGAGGTCGATCCCGGCGACGCCGAGGCGGTCAAGACCTTCATCGACGTCTCCACCAGCGGCTTCCGGCCCGCCGGCGAGCCCATCACCGAGGTCTTCTTCAACACCACCCTCAAGATGGTCGAGCACCCTCGCTGTGACAGCGTCCTGGCCCTGGTCGACGGCGAGGTTGTTGGAGGGGCCGCGATGGAGAGCGCGGGGGAGGTGGGCTGCCTCTTCGGCGCCAGCGTCCTGCCAGACTTCAGGCGCCGAGGGATCCAGGCCGCGCTCATCGCGTGGCGCCTGTGTCGAGGCGCGCGCCGTGGGTGCCGCTGGATCGCGATCCACGCCGCCCCTGGCCTCCCCACCGAGCGCAACGCCCTGCGCCTCGGCTTCTTCCTGGCCTACACCAAGGTCGTCATGACCTTGCCCCGACCCGACCTCACGCCTTCGACCTGAGCGATCGCTGAAGGCGACAACGACGCAAGGGGGCTCTACCTGAGCGGTCGCTGAAGGCGACAGTGAAGGAAGGGGGGCTACAGGAGGTTGAGCTGCTGGGCCTCGTGGGCCTCCTCGACACAGAGCGGATCGTCGACGTCGACGAAGTTGACCCGCGAAGAGGCCACCCGGACGGCCAGCGTGTGGGGATCGGGGGGGTGCATCATGGACAGCAGGCGGTCGTTGCTCGTCTCGCGGGCCAGCCACGCCGGCACGTCCCTCCAGGTCAGCAGCAAGGGCATCCGCGCGCTGGCCCTGTCGACCAGCGCGTTCGAGGGGCAGGTCACCAGGCAGAAGGCGCTCTGCCCGTGCTCCGTCAAGCCGCAGATCCCCGCGCCCCACAAGAGCTCACCGCCCCGGCTGTGGAACCAGAGCGGCGCTGAGTCGATCGAGTCGCCAATCCACTTATAGAAGCCGTCCAGCGGCACCACGCAGCGATCCACGCTGCGCGCGCGGCCACGGCTGATCCGCTCGCATCCCAGCGCGTCGATCAAGCGCCCCTCGTGCCCAGGCAACCCCCAGCGCGACGACTCCATCTGCACGGCCTCGGCCCCGCCCGCGCCACCCCGGACGCCCTCGGCGAGGACCCTGGCCGCCCGGCGCTCGCCGCGCACGACCCAGTGGTGCTGCCCCGGCGCGATGTTGTAGCGCGGCCTGAAGGCGTCCCAGTCGCCCGTCGCCCGCGCCAGCATCGCGCCAAAGATCGAGGTCGTCAGTGTCAGTCTTTCGCCCATGACGGATCCTGCTCCTTTATTCAGGTTCTTGAAGGATGATGATGAAAATTTGAGCAGGTGTCAAGGGAGCAATGACGCTTTGTTGTTGTGGTCGGCGCGCGACAGAGCGCAAAGTGTCGCGGGCCTTGGTCAGGAGGTTGGAATGAGCGGATCAGAGAGCCAGGAGAGTCCTTCCATCTGCGCGCGGCTGGTGGCGAAGGGCGTGATCGTCCACGCGCCGGCCGCGACGGTCTTCGAGGGGATCGACCCGGACAGGGTCGAGGCCGGCGTGGAGATCTTCCCGGGGTGCGTGATCCGGGGGAGCCGGACGATCCTGGGGGCGGGTTGCAAGCTGGGGCACTCGGGCGGGGGGCTCTACGAGGACGTGGTGGTGGGCCGCGGCGCCGAGCTCTACGGCGGGGTGTTCAAGGACGCGGTCTTCCTGGACGGCGTCGTGGTGCGCGGCAATGCGGAGATGCGCGGCGGCACGGTGATGGAGGAGGGCAGCGAGGTGGCCCACCACGTTGGGCTCAAGATGACGATCTTGATGCCTTCGGTGGTCGTCGGCAGCCTGGTCAACTTCTGCGACGCGCTGGTGGCCGGCGGGACGAGCCGTGAGGACCACACGGAGGTGGGCAGCTGCCTTGCGCTCTACAACTTCACGCCCTGGGGGGACAAGTTCGCCTCGATGTTCGGTGACGCGGTGGGGGTCTTCTTGAGGTCGCCGCGGATCTTCATCGGGGGTCAGACGCAGATCGTCAGCCCGGTCAAGGTCGGCTATGGCGCCGTGATCCCGGCGGGCTGCGCGGTGCGGCGCAGCGTGCCTGCCGGTCGGATGGTTGGAGAGACCCCTGTGCGCGTCGACCAGCGCTTTGACTCCGTCCTGATGGGGGGGCTGGGGCCGAAGTTCGATCTGACCCGCGAGTACGTCGGCAACCTGCGGGCGCTGCTGGCCTGGTACGAGCAGGTGCGGGCGCCCTTCGCGCAGGGCGACGCGCTGCTGGTGGCGGCCTACGAGGAGGCCTCGCGCCAGATCCAGGCGGGGGTGGTCGAGCGCGTCAAGCGCCTCGACAAGCTCGCCGCGCGCATCCCCGCCTCGATGGACGCCCACCGGCGCGCGCTGGAGGGGGTGTCCTACGAGGAGGACGCCCTGATCCACGAGCGGCGCCTGGTCGAGCACGAGTCCATCCTCGGCCGCTGGCTCGGGTGGCGTCAGCGGATGCTTCAAGGCGCCCCGCCTGGAGACCCGCGGCTCCTGGCGATCGGCGCGAGGATGGCCGACGCGAGGCGGGCGCGCCCTGATCTGGGGTACGTGGAGGCGGTCGGCGCGCTCGACGACGCGCTGGTCGAGGCTGGTTCTGCGGCGCTGCGCGAGATCGTCGAGGTGACGGTCGCGCCCTGAGGGGAGGTCGAGGTGGTCGGCGGATCAAGGCGAGTGGGGCTGGTGACGTGCGCGGCGCTCCTGGAACGGGATCTGGACCGAGAGCTGCTGCGGCGCGCGCTGGTTGAGGCGGGCGTCGAGGCGCGGTGGCTGGTCTGGAGTGATGCAGGCGTGGACTGGGCGTCCTGGGACCTGTGCGTGGTGCGCTCGACGTGGGACTACTACAGGGCTCCCGAGGCCTTCCTGGCCTGGGTGGCGAGGGCCGGGAGCCTGACCCGGCTCTTCAACGACCCTGGAATCATCGCCTGGAACGCCCACAAGGGCTACCTCAAGGAGATCGAGGCCATGGGGGTCCCGACCGTGCCGACCTTCTGGGTCCAGGCCGGGCAGGAGGCGCGGATCGAGGCGGCGGCCTCGGCGCTTGGGGCCGAGGCGCTGGTCATCAAGCCGGCCGTGTCGGCGGGGTCGTTCCAGACCCGGCGCTTCGGGCCAGGGGAGGCCGCCGAGGCCCAGGCCTTCTTGACGGCGCTGTCGGCCGAGCGTGACGTCATGGTGCAGCCCTACATGGCCTCGGTCGATGGCCACGGGGAGCGCTGCCTGATCTGGATCGACGGCAAGCTCACCCACGCGATCCGCAAGACCCCGCGCTTCTCCAACGACGACGAGCGCGTCTCCGAGGCCATCGAGCCGACCCCGCAGGAGCGGGCCTTCGCCTCGGCCGCGCTCGGAGAGGTCGCCGAAGGGCTCCTCTACGCTCGCGTGGACACGGTCCTGGACGACACGGGGCAGCTGCGGCTCGCCGAGCTGGAGCTCATCGAGCCCTCGCTCTTCCTGCGCCAGCACCCCGAGGCCCTCGACAGGCTCGTCGCCGGCATCGTCCGGCGGCTCGCCTGAGCCCTCTCGTGCTCATGTTCGCCCTTGTTCGCTCAGCGAAGGCTCCAGGCCCTTCGACGGACGCCCCACGCGAGGATCGCCCCACGCGAGGATCGCCCCACGCGAGGATCGCCCCACGCGAGGATCGCCCCACGCGAGGATCGCCCCACGCGAGGATCGCCCCACGCTCCTCGCACCGCCCCCTCCGGGGACGGGCTCGTCGGGTGGGGCTAGAATTTCAGGGCGGGCTGCGCCCTGTCGGTCGCAGGCCAGCGGGCGGTCCAGGTCGACACCAGGGGAGTAAAACCCCCAATTCATAGGCCCACTTCGACGCGGTGATCCGCCCGTACGATCCTCTGTCGACCGCCGCCGGCCTGCGCCCACCGGGCGCAGCCCACCCGCGCTTCCAGCCCCACCCGACGAGCCCGTCCCCCCTTGTGGGGGGCGGTGCGAGGAGCGTGGGGCGGTGCGTGGGGCGTGGGGGCGTCGGGGTCTTCGCTGAGCAAACCTGCTGTTCGCCCTGGGCGGAAAATTACGGTTGTGTTGAGCGCTTCAACCGGCTACAGTGTGGTCTGGTTCAAATTTATAGAGATATGGAGCCCTGCCATGGACAACCACGCTGGAGCGGATCTTCGAGGCGTCCTTGACCCCTCTCGCGGCGCGATCGCGTTCTATGAGGAGGGCGTGCATTTCTTGAGGCAGGGCGATCCGACGCAGGCGATCGCGTCCTTCTCGATGGCGTTGGAGTTGGACAGCAAGCCGGTGCGCTACCACGTCGGGCACGTGTGGGCGTCGTGGTCGGGCAATGCGGTGCGGTCTGAGATCTGCCGTCGACGGCTGTTGAGCCTCATGGAGCGGGTCGAAGAGGACGACGCGGCGCTCAAGGGTCAGATCCACGGGCTCCTGGGTCGCTTTGAGGCGGCGATGAACAACAAGGCCGAGGCGCGCGCCTATTACAAGTCGGCCGCCGCCTTTGATCCGGACTGGGAGGCCGACCTGCCTGAGCCCGCTCGCTCGGGCGAGGAAGGCTCGTCGCTGGCCCCCGAGGCGTCGGCCTCCTCGTCGTTCCTGGCCCGGCTCATATCCAGATTCAGCAAGAAATAGAACCCCTTACGACATCCATGGGCGAAGGGCGCCGGTTCAGGGCAGCGCGAAGTCGATGATCACCGGGCGGTGGTCTGCGGCCTCCTCTCCGACCCCGCAGCCGGGCAGCGCGCTGAACTTCTGGAGGGGCGCTCCGCCGCCGGGATCGTCGACGCCGTTGTCCCGGCAGGAGTCGTAGACCTCGCCGTCGAGGATTTCGAGCCCCCTTGTATAGATGAAGTCGATGCGGCGGCCGGAGGGGATGCGCGTGGCGTGGTCGGTGGAGTCCTCCATCGTGGCGTCGAGGAGCGAGAGCCCGAGGTCGGTCAGGGGCTTGAAGGGCTCGTAGCGGATGGGGTAGCGCAGATCCTGGCCGAGGTGGAAGCCGCCGGGCAGGCCCTCGGGAGGGCGCGAGAAGATCTGACCGAGGTCGGGGCTGTCGACCTCCTCGTTGAAGTCGCCCACGGCGAGGATGGCGTCGGTGGGGTGGTCGCGTCGGTGGGCGGCGATGATCTGGCCCAGGCGCAGGGCCTCGACGGCGCGCCGCAGCTTGTCGGCCTCGGTGAAGCCGGACTTGAGGTGGACGACGAAGATCGCCAGGCGCGCGCCGCGGGCGCTCTCGGCCCGGATCTGGACGATGTCGCGGCCGGTCTCGTTGGCGAGGTCGTCGGTGGAGATGTCGTCCGAGGAGCGCGAGGCGGACTCGATGAAGCGGAGCCTGCCGATGCAGGCGTTGGTCAGGCCGCCGGCCATGCCGGTCGAGATGACCCCCTGGAAGACGTGGTCGTAGCCGAGGAGGCTGGCGATGCGGGCCAGCGGCGAGAACTCCTCCTCCTCGATCTCTTGAAAGCAGACCACGTCGGCGGAGATCCGCCGCAAGACGGCCAGAGCGGCGTTGAACTGGCGCGTCCCGACGCGGCCGAGGACTTGCACGTTCCAGGTCACCACGCGGAGGGTCGACGCGTCGCAGGCCGGCAGGGCAAGGCAGCCTGAGTCGCCGCAGTCCTCGCGGCCGTCGGAGTCGTTGTCGCGGCCGTCGGTGCAGGTGTCGTGGTGGTCCTCCCGGGTGCAGCGGGCCGTCGAGAGGCAGCCGAAGTCGACGCAGTCGATGAAGCCGTCGCCGTCGTTGTCCAGGCCGTCATTGCAGGCCGCGTCGCTGTCTTCCGGGGCGCTGCACGCGGTCAGGGCCGTGCAGTCCGTGTCCTGGCAGTCGGTGAGGTTGTCGAGGTCGTTGTCGATGCCGTCCGAGCACAGGCTGGGGTCGTCCTCGGCCAGCGTGCAGGGGGCGGTGTCCTCGCAGTCGAAGTCGACGCAGTCGGTGAAGCCGTCGCCGTCGTTGTCGATGCCGTCGGCGCAGGTGTCGTCCCGGTCTTCGGGCAGGGTGCAGGGCAGCACGTCGTCGCAGTCGAAGTCGGCGCAGTCGAGGTGGTCGTCGCCGTCGTTGTCGATCCCGTCCGTGCAGCGCGACGGGCCAGACTCGAGGCTGGGCGGCGCGTCGGGCTCGACGCCCTGGTCCTGGCCTTCCGGTTCGCCCGCGTCGTCGCCTGCGTCGACGCTGACCAGGATCACGTCGGGTTCGGCGGTGTCTTCGGCGCCGACGTCCTGGGCGCCGGCGTCGCGCCCGTCGGGCTCGAAGACCTCGGGCGGCGCGAGGGCGTCCTGTCGGGAGTCTGCGATGCATGCGAGCGCGAGCCACGCCGTCGCCGCGATCATCAGCGCCAGGGGTGCGATCTTGTGGGGGTGGGTCGGCGCCATGGGGCCTCTGCGGTCATGGGGCGCTGAGCGCGTCGACGCGCTGCGCTTCAATGCTTGAGGTAACATGGCGAGGTTTGAGGCGAATTGCCAGCGCCAGGGTGTCGTCGGCGGGAGTGACGGGAGCGACGGGATCGCCGAGGAGGCGAGGGGGGGCGGCGCGTCAAGGGCGGCGACCACGTCAACGGCTCGCCGCGCTGGCCGATCGCTCCGTGCCCGTCAACGGAGTTGATCGGCGATGGCCCTGCTCATCCCTTCTGCGCGCTCGCGGTGCGGGCCGGTGTCGGTGTAGAATGGGGCTGTTGTACAAGGGTGAGCTTCGATTGGGGGCGCGCGAGCTGCGATGAAGAGAGGGGGGAGATGGGGAGCAGAGGCGGTGAACGAGGCGGGCTGGTCTGGGCGCGGCTCGGGGTCTTCATGGTCGTGGCGGTGGCTCTCGGGCAGGGTTGCACCAGCCCGCCGCCTCCGGCGCCGGTGATCGACCCGGTGGCGCTGGAGCGGAGCGCCGCGGCGACGCTGGATCAATTTCACGCTGCGGCCGCCAAGGCCGACGGGGAGACCTATTTTGGCCTCTTCGCCGAGGGTGGGGTCTTTCTCGGGACCGACCGCACCGAGCGCTGGAGCGTGGAGAAGTTTCGCGCCTACGCCGAGCCGCACTTCAGCGCAGGGCGCGGGTGGACCTACACTTCGAAGGAGCGGCACATCAAGCTCTCGGCCGATGGGGAGGTGGCGTGGTTTGACGAGCGTCTGGACCACGCGGACTTTGGCGAGCTGCGGGGCTCGGGCGTCCTCATTCGCAAGGGTGGGGCGTGGAGCGTGGCCCAGTACGTCTTGAGCTTCCCGGTCCCCAACGACGTCGCCAGACAGGTCATCGACATCATCAAGGCGGCCCCTCCCATCAACCCCCCGTCCCCCTGAGGCGCTCGGCGGCCTCGCGATTCAGGAATGAAGTTCTGAAAGCGGGCCGGATCGATGGTCGGGATGTTGTTGAGATCATTGACGATCGGCGAGCCTGGGTCATACGGAACCACGCTCAAGCCACTTACATTTTGGGCCACCTGGATGCCCAGGATGAAAGTGGTTCAAACGTGCTTCCGTATCACTGGCGCAGGATCACGCTGTCGGTGGAGAGGTTGATGCAGACGCGGGCGCTGGTGACCTGATCGGGGAGGGTTTCGACGGTCTGAAGCTCGCAGGTCAGCCCCGAGGGGCAGCCGTTGTCATTGCAGCAGGGTTCGACGCAGACGCCCAGATCGTCCGCGCAGAAGTTGCTGCGGCACTGATCGCTGCGGTTGCAGGCGGCGCCGGCCTGTCGGCTGCCCTGGCCCTGGAGGTCGGCGACGCACATGGGGCTGGTGTCGGTCAGGGCGCGGGCGCACTGCCGGCCCGTGGTGCAGACCATGGCGCCGGGGCAGTCGGCGTTGGAGATGCAGGCCGGCGCGTCGGGATCGGGCAGGGCGAAGCCGGTGGCCGCCTGCTGGCCGGCCAGCGAGCAGGTGAAGCCGTTGGGGCAGTCCCCGTCGGCGCAGCAGGCCTCGGTGCACCGCCGCGCGCCGCCGAGGTCGGCGCACAGGCCGTGGTCGCACTGGGCGTCGGTGGTGCAGGTCGCGCCGACGAGCCCGGCGCCCAGCGCCGAGCTGGGCCAGCAGCGGCCGTCGAGGCCGGGTTGCAGGATTCGGCAGACCACCCCTGGGGCCTGGCAGTAGGCGTCGCTGCCGCAGTAGTCCAGGCAGATGCGCCCGTTGGGGCCGGTGAAGACACGCTCGCAGCGGTTGCTGCGGCATTGCTCGTCGCCGCTGCACACCGCGCCGCCTCGGAGGGCGCCGGGAGGGTCGGTGGTCCGGGCGCACCCGTGGACGTTGGCCGATCGCAGCAGGTCGTAGAAGCAGGTCTCATTTTGAGCGCAGCCGTCGCCGAGCGGGCCGGTCTCGGAGGTGTTGCACAGCGCCGTGCAGATGAACTCTCCGGAGGGTTGTCCGGCGCGGTTGATGAGTTGTCCGCAGATCAGATCCTCGCCGCAGAGGTCGGGGTCGTCGCCGAAGTTCAGGTTGCCGTCGTGGTTGCAGGGGTCGCTGACGGCGCAGTTCTGGACGGTGAAGAGGTTGCAGTCGTTGTCGAGGCCGTCGCAGATCTCTTCGGCCAGCGGGGAGATGGCGCCGTCGTCGGGGTCGCAGTCGCCCTGGCACTGGCTGACCCCGTCGCCGTCGGTGTCGTTCGGGTCGCAGGGCGCGCAGCCCTCGTCGACGTAACCATTGCAGTTGTCGTCGATCCCATTGCCTCGGCCGTCGCCGCCGCAGCTCTCGGGCCGGCCCGGGTTGACGGCGGGGGCGAGGTCGTCGCAGTCGAGCAGGAGGGGATCGCGGGCGCAGATCGAGAAGTTGTCCCCGTCGCGGTCGAAGTCCTCGTCGATGAGGCCGTCGCAGTCGTTGTCGACCCCGTCGCAGCGCTCGGGGGCGCCGGGGAGGATGCCGCCGTTGGTGTCGTCGCAGTCGTCGCACTGGTTGCTGCCGTCGAAGTCCGCGTCGATGTTGCGGTTGCATTGCTGGCAGCCCTCGTCGATCTGGCCGTCGCAGTCCTCGTCGAGCCCGTTGGCGCAGACCTCGGCGGCGCCGGGGTGGACGGAGGGCTGCGTGTCGTCGCAGTCGGTGTTCAAGGGCGACTGTCCGGGCTGGAGCGCCCCGCAGCGGCTCTGGACGGGGCCGGCCCCGAAGCCGTCGCGATCGCGGTCGGCATAGAAGGTCTGGCGCAGGCCCTCGTCGACCTGGCCGTTGCAGTTGTTGTCGAGGCCGTCGCAGACCTCGGCGGCCACCGGCCCGCACTCGCCGCAGGCGTTGAGCAGCCCCTCGTCGGCGCCGCCGTCGCAGTCGTTGTCGAGGCCGTCGCACACCTCCGCCGAGGGCTGGGGGGCGCTGCAGGCGCCGAAGGCGCCGCGCTGGCAGGTCTCGACGCCCTGGCCGCACACCGACGAGCACGCCCTCGTCAGGCCCTCATCGGTGGCCGCGTCGCAGTCGTTGTCGAGGTTGTCGCACACCTCTGCGGAGGGCTGCGCTCCTGCGCAGACCTCCGCGCCCAGGACGCACCGCCGCACGCCGGTCGCGCAGACGCCGGGCCGCCCCGTCGAGCAGGCCTGCCCCTGGCCCGTGAAGGTCTCGTCGGTCTGGCCGTCGCAGTCGTTGTCGATCCCGTCGCACGCCTCGATGGGGACGGCGCCGCAGCGCCCGCAGGCGTTGAGCAGGCCCTCGTCGGTGGCCGCGTCGCAGTCGTTGTCGAGGCTGTCGCAGGTCACCTCGGGGTCTTCGAAGCGCGGGTCGAGGGTCAGGCAGGCGTAGCCCTGGACCCCCAGGCACCTGGGGCGAGTCCCGGCGCAGATGCCGGCCTGGGGGCAGGAGATCTGGGCTGGCGCGGGGTCGTCGTCGATCTGGCCATTGCAGTTGTTGTCGATCCCGTCGCAGACCTCGGCTGCGGCGGGGTTCCTGGCGCGGTTGGCGTCGTCGCAGTCGGTGTTGAGCGGGGACTGGCCCGGGCCAGGCGGCCCGCACCTGAAGCGCCGCGGGCCGGCCCCGAAGCCGTCCCCGTCCCGATCCTCGAACCAGGCCGTCGCCAGCCCCTCGGCGATGTCGTCGAGCCCGTCGCAGTCGTTGTCTTCGAAGCCTGGGTCGCAGAACTCCGGCACGGGCCCCTGTCCGTCGCAGGCGCCGTACTCTCCGGAGGCGCAGATCTGGGCGCCGATCGCGCAGGCGCCCTGGTCGGTCCCGCAGGGCAGGCGGTCGCCGTCGCGGCACACGCAGCCCTCGTCGGCGCGCCCGTCGCAGTCGTTGTCGAGGCCGTCGCACAGGTCAACCCGCGACTCGTCGTCGGTCGGCGCGATCCCCGTCCGCCCGCTGCAGGCGCCAAAGACGCCGCCCTGGCAGATCTCGACGCCGCGGGTGCAGACCCCCGTGTTCGTCCCGCAGGCCCTCGACAGGTCCTCGTCGGTCTGGCCGTCGCAGTCGTTGTCCAGGCCGTCGCAGAGCGTCTCGCCCTCGGGCTCGTAGGCCGGGTGCGTCACGAGGCAGGCCCAGCCCCTCGGGCCGAGGCAGGAGGGCTCGGTCCCGGCGCAGACCCCTCGGCCCTCGCAGGTGATGGTGGCCTCGGCCAGCCCTGGGTCCGCGCCATCGATCTGGTCATCGCAGTCGTTGTCGATCCCGTCGCACACCTCATCGGCGCCCGGGTGTCGCGCCTCGTCGCCGTCGTCGCAGTCGCCGTCGCGCTGGACATGCCGCGGCGAGGGCGCGGCGCAGGCCAGGGTTGCCGAGTCGCTCGCGCCGAAGCTGTCGCCGTCGCCGTCCAGATACCACGTCTCGGTCAGGCCCTCGTCGGTCAAGCCGTCGCAGTCGTTGTCGAGGCCGTCGCAGGAGAGCTCCTGCTCCGGCTCGTGCTCGCCCGGCGGGTAGGCGCACTGCCACCCGAGGGCCCCCGAGCAGACGACGCCGGCGCCCGAGCAGACGCCCTGATCCAGGCAGTCCACCTCCTCATCCAGGCTCAGGTCCGGGTCGACCTGATCGATCTGGCCGTCGCAGTCCTCGTCGTCGCCGTCGCAGACCTCCAGCGCCTCCGGGTTGATGGCCGGGTCGGCGTCGTCGCAGTCGCCCGGCTGTCGCGTGAAGCCCTCGTCGATCTCGCACCCCTCCAAGGTGATCCCCTCGTCCCCGAAGCTGTCCTCGTCCCGGTCCCTGTAGAAGACCTCGCGGACGTTCTCGTCGATGATGCCGTCGCAGTCGTTGTCCCTGTGATCGCACAGCTCGTCCTGGGGTTGGACGCCGCCCTCGCAGGCGCCCCACTGGAGCCCCTGGCAGAGCTGCTGCCCGTAGAGGCACTCCCCGAGCTTGCTCCCGCAGGGGCGAGTCTGGCCCTCCAGGCAGACGCACTCCCCGTCGATGCACTGCTCCGAAGCCCCACAGGTGGGGTGACAAGGATCCTGACACTGAGGCCCCACGCAGGGCTCATCCTCGCCGATGGCGTCCTCCGTGGCGTTCCCGGCGTCGTCCTCCTCCCCCCCTGCGTCTGCGCTCGGCTCGCAGATCCCGCGATCCAGATCGCAGGTGAAGCCGTTGAAGCACTGCGCGTCCGAGTTGCAGATCTGCCCCACCGCACCTGTCCCGGGAGGGTCATCGCATCCCCACGCCAGGCCCAGCCACGCGGCACACACCATGAAACGCCATCCCCTCAGTGCCATGTCGCCCCTCGTTGGACTCAATCTTTGATGCGCTGCGTCCCCGCCGTCGCTGTCCACGGCTGGGGTCCTGGTCCAATCGTAGCGGACTTTCGACGACGCGTCTTCATTACGTTGGTCGAGGCCGCCTTGAGGCGGCCCGTGGCGTTCATCCCCAAGGCCGAGGGCCGATCAGGCACCCTCTTCGACTCCGATGAGGGGCACATCGAGATCGTGAAATGAAGTTCTGAAAGCGGGCTGGATCGGTGGTCGGGATGTTGTTGAGATCATTGACGAAGGTGTTGCGCGGGCCGGGCTCGGGGGTGAGGCCGCTGATCGCGCAGGGAGACCGAGTTGTTCGGTTCGATGGTCGGCGGCCCGGCCGCCCCAGGCTCGCGCCCGGCGCTACAGGTCAGGGACGCCCCTTCGGGGCTCTCGACAGGGCGTCAACCTGCCGGCGTCGTGTCCCAGACAACAACCGGCATCCTCAACACGGGCCTCGGAGACGAGGGACACGCCCCACACCTGATGACACCCCGTCACCAGCCCCGAAGGGGCGTCTCTGGACAAATGCTAGCCCCAGGCGCGAGGCTGGGGGGCTCGGCGGAGGGACCATGATCCCACTCATCGGAGCCCACCCGTCATGATCGACGTGCCCTTCGCCCGATCCCCTCGGCGGAGGGACCGCGTGCCCGCCCATCGAAGCCGACTTGAAGAGAACTACTGGCCGAAGTGGACCTTGAGGCCGCCGATGTAATCGGGGGGGATGAGGGCCATGTTGCGGCTCAGATCCTGGGGCGGGACGCTGAAGGGCGCCCCGCGCAGCAGCTCGGCGAAGAAGACCTGGATCATCAACGAGCTGTAGTCGAACCCGGCGCACTTGTGCCCTTCGATGATGCTGCCGGCGCCCTGGGGGTGGAAGGCGGCGGGGTGCCGCTTGTGCTCGGCGCGCCCTTCGGCGAAGCGATCGGGATCGAAGGTTTCAGGCGCGTCGTAGGGCGCGGCGGGGTCGTTGTGGCCGCTGTAGATGCCGAGCAGGACGGCGGCGCCCTGGGGGATGGTGTGGCCCTCGACCTCGAAGTCGCGCTGCGCCATGCCGAAGATGATCGGGACGACCTTCGAGGTGCGCTTGAGCTCGTCGGCGAAGTGCGCCAGCCCCGGCGCCTCGACGTAGGCGCGGGGGCCGGGCTCGTCGGGGAGGGCCTCGGCGGCGGCCTTGAGGCGCGCCAGCAGCTCGGGCTCCTGGGTCAGGCGCACGAGGCCGTCGGCGAAGACCGACCAGGTGATGAAGCCGGCCAGGACCATATGGTGCAGCTCCCCGATGGCCCAGCGCGCCTCCAGGCGCTCGCCCTCGATCTCCGAGGACATCATCCGCGACAGGCCGTCCTTGCCCGGCGACTGCCGCCGCGCGTTGGCCAGCGCCTCGTACCTTGCGAAGACGACACGCTGGATCGAGAGCGCGCGGCGCAGCGCCGTCCCAGGCAGCGGGAAGGGCACCCCGCCGAAGGCCGCGCCCGTGGCCTCGACCAGCTCGACGAGCTGCGCCGCCAGCGCCTCCTCCTGGACCCCCATCAGGTTCTCGGCCGCGATCCGCGCCGTCAGCAGCTTGAGCTCAGGCTGGAGGACGACCTGCCCGGCCCCATTCCAGCGCGCCACGGCCTCCCGCATCAAGCGCCGCAGCCCGGGCAGGTAATCGGCCAGCGCCCCCGGCGTCATCGCCGCCATGATGTGGCCCTTGCGCCTCCGGTGCTCCTCGCCGTCGAGCTGGTTGACCGCGCCGACGCTGAAGAGCCGCGCGACGTTGGGCGGCAGCGACCCCGCGCGGGCGACGTTGGCCGGGTCCGAGAAGGCGGCGGCGGCCTCCGGCCCGACCAGCACGTAGGTCTTTCGAAAGAGCACGTTGGTGATGAAGACGGCCCCGTGCTCCCGATGTCGCTGGGACACGAAGGCGAAGCTGTCCTTCGCAAAGGCGGGCGTCTCCCCAAGAATCGGCAGCCCCGTCCTGCCCGGCGTTGTCTTCTCCATCCAGTTTGATCTCCTTCCTGCCCGTGGTCGTCGAGGCGTAGGCCTCTTCTGTCGGTGTGTCAATGGAGACATACGGCCAAGGGAGCGCCGCGGATCATTACAGTCGGCGAGGGCGCCTCTTCTGGCGGTGTGGCGGCGTGCGCCGGAATTGTGGACATCGGAGTGCGTCGAGGGCAAGGTGTGGGGATGGAAGGACAACCAGGAGGGGACAATGAACAAGTATCTTGTCGAACTGATTGGGACTTTTTTTCTCGTGTTGACGATCGGGTGCACGGTGCTGGGCGGCGTTTCGGGGGTGATCGCGCCGCTGGCCATCGGGTCGATGTTGATGGTCATGGTGTACGCGGGGGGGGCACATCTCGGGCGCTCACTACAACCCGGCGGTGACGCTGGCGGTCTTCCTGCGCGGCAAGTGTGACGCCAAGGACGTGCCGCTCTACATGGGCGCGCAGATCGTCGGCGGCGTGCTGGCGGCGCTGGCGGCCCAGTTCGTGGTCGGCAAGAGCGGCACGCCCGGGACCCTGGCGGTGGGGCCCGCGCTGGTGGCCGAGTTCCTCTTCACCTTCGCGCTCTGCTACGTCGTGCTCAACGCGGCCACGGCCAGGGCCAACGCCGACAACTCCTTCTACGGGCTGGCGATCGGGTTTACGGTCATGGCCAGCGCCTTCGCGGTCGGCCACGTCTCCGGCGGCGCCTTCAACCCGGCCGTGGCCGTGGCCGTCTCCGTCATGGGCCTGAGCGACTGGTCCAACATCTGGATCTTCCTCGTGGCCGACTTCGCCGCTGGCGCCGCCGCCGCCGGGGCCTTCAAGGTCTGCAGCCCCGACGACGCCTCCCCCGACAAGGCCGCCTGACCTCGCCCTTCTCCTGCCCGCTGAACTTCGCGTCCACCCAAGCCGCGCCCGTCTGATCCCCGCCAACGTGTCGAATCTTCGAAGGATCTTCGAGACCCCTTCGAAGGCGATCGCGTCGAACTGTCTTCAGATCGTCCGCGTCGGGCGGCGCTGGCCCTCAGCCCTCCGTGTCGTCGTGGAGGGCGTCGGCGAAGTCGTCGAGGGTCTCTGTCGACAGGCCGTTGTCGCGGCAGATCCGGGCGTAGAGGTGCGCGGAGCGCCGTGGGCGTCGTTCGCCGGTGTCGCGGTCGAGTTCGAAGAGGCCGAAGGGGGTGCTCCAGCCCTCGGCCCATTCGAAGTTGTCGACGAGGGTCCAGAAGAAGTAGCCGCGGACGTCGGCGCCCAGGGCGATGGCGTCGGCGACGGCGCGGACGTGCTGGACGATGAAGGAGGGGCGCCGGTCGTCGCCGTCTTCGAAGAGGCCGTTCTCGGTGACGAAGAGGGGCTTGCCGAGCTTGCCCAGGCGCAGGAGCTGGAGGGTGAGGCCGCGGGGGCAGGGTTGTCCCCAGTCGGTCCAGTCGGTGCGGGTGGTGGGGGACTGGGCGTGTCGGCTGATGGGGGTGTCGGCCATGAGCGCGAAGCGGCTGGCGAAGCGGCCGTAGTAGTTCAGGCCGAGGAAGTCGAAGGCGCCGGCGAGCCCGCGGACGCGGGTGGGGGTCCTGGCCAGGGGGAAGGGCAGGGTGCCGGTCTTGAGGGCGCGCAGCATGAGGTCGTTGAAGGCGTGGTCTTCGAGGCGCGCGGCGAGGCGGTCGAGGGGGTGTCGGGGGCGATGGGCCTCGAAGAGGGGCATGTTGAAGACGAGGCCGACGGGGGCGTCCGGGCGGCGCTGTCGGATGGCGTCGCGGGCGCGGGCGTGCGCCATGATCATGCGGGCCATGGCGGCGAACATGAGGTCGGGGCGCCCGAGGCCGGGGGGCCAGAGGCGGGCGCCGTAGCCAGCCAGAGCCAGGACGCCGGGCTCGTTGAAGGTGATCCAGCGGTCGACGAGGTCGCCGAGGCGGTCGGCGCAGAAGCGGGCGTAGGATTCGAAGCGGGCCGGCAGGCGGCGCCAGGTCCAGGCGCCGGCGTCGGCGGCCCAGAGGGGGAGGGTGAAGTGGTTCAGGGCGACCATGGTGGAGAGGCCGAGGCGGCGCGCCTCGGTGAGGATGGCTCTGTAGCGGTCGACGGCGGCCTCGTCGAAGCGGCCGGGGTGAGGTTCGATCCGGCTCCACTCGACGCCGAGGCGGTGTGCGCTCTGGTGGTGGGCGGCGGCCAGGGCGAGGTCGGCCTCGGCGGCGCCGGCCCACCAGCCGGCGGCGTCGCCGGAGCGCGAGGCGTCGCGGATGCGGCCGGGCTGCTGCTCCCAGCGCCACCAGTCGTTGTTGGCGTTGTTGCCTTCGACCTGGTGGGGTGAGGTGGAGGTGCCCCAGAGGAAGCCCGCGGGGAAGCGCAGCTCGGTCACGGGGTTCAAACCTCGATGAGGGAGTCTTTGTAGAAGGCGTCGAGGATCGCCTTGTGGCGGGCCTCGACGACGCTGCGCTTGACCTTCATGGTGGGCGTCAGCTCGCCGGATTCGATCGAGAGGTCGTGATCGAGGACGTGGATGGCCTTGATGGTCTGGTAGGAGGGCAGCATGGCGTTGACGGCCTTGACGACGTCGAAGAGGAGGTCGTGGACCAGGGGTTCGGCGGCCAGCTCGGCGTAGGAGCGCGCGGCGAGCCCCTTATCGGCGGCCCACTTCGCGGTGGCCTCGGGGTCGAAGGTGACCAGGGCGACGCAGAAGTTTCGGCGGTCGCCGTGCATGACGACCTGGCTGATGTAGGGGCTCTGGGCCTTGATGAGGTTCTCGGCGTGCTTCAGTACAAAAAAATGTTACAGGCAAGGCGGAATATATTCGATCCGCAGATTTGAAAGTGATCTCCAGCGCCGGCTATCGAAGTATCCCCGATTGCAGATTTGTTTCCGGTTTTGATAGTGAGGCCAAACTGCTTTCGGATTGCGCGACTATCCTGCACGGCCAGAATGCTGGCGACAACTCGCTCT
>SYOX01000403.1 GCA_005804885.1 Pseudomonadota bacterium | reverse complement strand
TCGCCCCACGCTCCTCGCACCGCCCCCGTTGGGGACGGGCTCGTCGGGTGGGGCTACAAGCTCAGGGTGGGCTGCGCCCTGTCGGTCGCAGGCCAGCGCACGACCCAGGTCGACACCAGGGGGCGTGAAAACCCCAATCCATAGGCCCACTTCGACGCGCTGATCCGGCCCCGCGATCCGCCCTGGCCCGCCCGCCGGCCTGCGCCCAACGGGCGCAGCCTGCCCGCGCCTCCAAGCCCCACCCGACGAGCCCGTCCCCAACGGGGGCGGTGCGAGGAGCGTGGGGCGATCGGCGAGCGCGGCAGGACTTCAGGCTTCACTGAGCAAACCTGAGACAGGAACAGGTCGGCTCAAGACCGGCCATCGCTGCGTACTCCACACGCGCGCCTTGATCCTCCGCGCTCAATACGACACGGTGCTATCTCGACGGCTCAAGACGGCAGGTCGCCTTGATCGAGGCGAGCGCTCGCCCTTCAGAGTCACTGTCCAAGGAGGGCCGATGCGCCTGCTCATATGCCTGCTCGCAGGCGCCGCGCTTGGATCGACAGCGTGCGCCGGGTCGACCCGACCCGACCTCGCCTCGGTGCTGGCCGCCCAGGAGGCCCGACTCCTCGACGGCGCCCGCTCTGCCCGAATCGTCGTCCTCAAGGGCGACGAGCGACTCGCCGAGGTCAGCTTCGGAGAGGTCGCCGGAGGCGCCCGACCCGACGCGCGCACGCTCTACACCGTGGGCTCGGTGTCCAAGCTGCTCACCGCGACCGCCGTGATGCAGCAGGTCGCCGAGGGCACCGTCGATCTCGACGCCCCCCTGATCCGCTACCTGCCTGAGCTTCGCATCCGGCCCGTGCCCGGTGATCCCGACGATCAAGCCGCCTCCATCACCGTCCGCCAGGTCCTCCACCACCACGCCGGCTTCCCATCCGACCACTACCACCGCCTCGTCGGGCCAGGTCGCTACGACTTTCATGAGTATCTGCAAGCCCTTGCGGGCGAACACCTCGTGTCCAGACCCGGGGAGATCACCACCTACTCGAACATCGGGTACACGCTGCTCGGGCTGGTGGTCGAGCGCGCCGCAGGCCGGCCCTTCGCCGAGTACATGCAGGACGCCGTGCTCGGCCCGGCCGGGATGAGCGACTCCGGCTTCGCGCTGGGGGGAGAGGCGCGGGCTCGGCTCGCCCCATTGCCCGACGACGCGGCGCTCCTGGATCTGGCCGTGATCCCGGCCGGCGGGCTCTGGGCGACGGCCGATGACGTCGCCCGCTTCGGGCGCGCCTTCCTCGATGGCGCGCTCTCCACCGTGCCGCAGCGCGCCAAGGCGCAGCGCGCCGAGGCGCAGCGCGCAGAGGCGCAGCGCGCCAAGGCGCAGCGCGCCGAGGGGCAGATCACCGAAGCGCAGATCGCCAAGGCGCAGCGCGCAGAGGCGCAGCGCGCCGAGGGGCAGATCACCGAAGCGCAGATCGCCGAGGGGCAGATCGCTGCGCCGCAGCTCGCCGAGGCGCAGATCGCCGAGGCGCAGATCGCCGAGGCGCAGATCGCCGAGGCGCAGCGCGCCGAGGCGCAGCGCGCCGAGATGTGGCGGGTGCAGACGGAGCTGCCCATCGACGGCGGCTTCCGCCAGGGCTTGGGGTGGTATCGCTTCGACGCGCCGCTCGACGTCGGGGAGGTCTGGGGGCACAACGGCGCGACGCTCCAGGCCCGCGCGACGCTGCTCGTGGCGCCGGAGCACGATCTGGTTGTGGCGGTCGTGGCCGCCGGGGTCGTCGACACCAGCGCGGCGGCGATGCGCGTGCTGGCCGCAGCCGCAGGCAAGCCCTTTCGTGAGCCCGCCGTCGCGCCGGTCGACGCGGCGGGGCTGGCCGGGCGCTGGCAGGCCGGGGACTTCGGCTCCCTCGTGCTCGAAGCCGACTCAGACGGCGTCCTGAGCGCCGAGTTCGGCGGCTACACGGTGGAGCTGGCCGAGGTCGAGGAGGGCGGCTATGAGCCTTCGGTCTTGCTGCTGGGGTTGGTGTCGTATCAGCCCGGCATCTTCAAGGGGCAGCGCTACACCTTCGCGCGCATTGCAGGCGAGGACGTCCTGATCAACCTGCGCGGGGGGTCGGCGGTCACGGGCGGGTTTCGCGTGCGAAGCGCGCCGGTCAGCGAGCCCTGGAGGGCGCGGGTGGGCAAGTGGTCGATCCAGAACGAGGACGATCCGCTCTACGAGGGTTTCGAGCTGCTCGTCGCCAGCGACGGCGCGCTGATCTTGCGGGCGGGCTTCGGCGAGGCGGGCCACCTGGATTACGCGCTGGAGATCGCGGATGATCGGCACGCTCGTGTGGCGGGCCGGGGGCGCGATCTGGGGATGGTGGTGCGGGCCGAGGATGACGGATCGATGATGTTCTCGGGGTACAGGCTGGAGCGGGAGTGATGCTGGAGCTTGTGGCGACCCACCTTTGTCCGGTGGCGGCGCGAGGCGGTCAGCCGCTCAAGAGCGTGGCTGGCCTGCCGGGCGGCGGCGTCGCGGCGGGAGGCCAGGGCGGGGAGGTCTTCTTCACCCTCGGCTCCAGGGCGTCAACGCCGGGCTTCGGCCAGACCTCGGGCGCGGCGCTCCTGTTGCTGCACGAGGGATCGGTCGGGTGTTATAAGTTATTGTGAACACATGACAATGGGCGCGCGACGCGCCCTGCCACGGACGGAAGAAACATGGTCCTCAAGCGCGCCGCTCTCTCTCTCAAACAGGCTCCCAGATTGATCAGTGTGCGGCTCAGGCGAGGGCCGACGCTTGCCGTGGTCGCGCTGATGGGCGTTGCGCTCTGCGCCGCCGGGTGCGGTGAAGACGCGGCCGATCCCCCCGCGCCGCAGGTCGACGACGACCTCGACGCTGGCGCGGACGACGCCAGCGACGGCCCTGCGTCAGACGCGGGCGAGCAGCCCGACGGGGCGGCTCCCGAGGATGAGGAGGTCGCGGAGGATCCTGTCGAGCCGCCCGAGGAGCTTGGCGGCGAGCGGCCTGCGCAGGTGATCCTGCCGATGGGTTACAATGAGGAGCAATCGTGGCCGCTGCTGATCCTGCTCCACGGCTTCGGCGTCTCGGGCTCGATCCAGGACATCTACCTGGGGTTGAGCCCCAAGGCGGCCCCGGCGGGCTTCATCGTCCTGCTGCCCGACGGCACCCCGAACGCCATGGGGGATCGCTTCTGGAACGCCACTCAGGCGTGCTGCGACTATGAGGGCAACGGCCCTGATGACGTGGCCTACCTCTCAGGGCTCATCGAGGAGGCCACCGAAAAACTCTCGGTCGACCCCAACCGCGTGGTCCTGCTGGGGCACTCCAACGGCGGGTTCATGGCCTACCGGATGGCCTGCGATCGCGGGGACCTCATCTCGTCGATCGTGGTCCTGGCTGGCGCCGCGCTCGGGGAGGCCGACCCCTGCGAGCCGTCGAGCGTCGTCTCGGTGATGCACGTCCACGGGACCGCAGACGAGACCATCTTTTTTGAAGGCCTCAAGGAGGGCAATGCCCAGGATTACCCCTCGGCCATCGAGAGCGCGCAGATCTGGGCGGGCTTCAACGGCTGCTCGGATATGCCCGAGGTTGATCCGCAACTGCTTGATTTCACGATTAATGTTCCTGGTGAGGAGACCCAGGTTCAGCGTTGGACTGGCTGCCGGGAGGGCGCGGAGGTCGCGCTCTTCACCCTGGAGGGCGGCCCGCACATCCCCGCCTTCACCGGGGCTTTCGTTGACACCTCGCTGGAGTTCTTCGCCGCCCACGAGAAGGTCGCGCCTTGAGGAGCCGCCCGAGCCTCTTGTCCTGTGGCGCCTCCGCTCTGTAGATTGTTGGGACGACTGGCTGTCCACGCCGAAGGGATGGAAGATGTATCGAGCAAGACGGACCCAATTGCGGCTGGGCGTTCTGGCCCTGGCGGGCCTGATGGGCTGCGTGGACGCGCCGCAGCCGGGGGCGGTGGGGGGCGTGGGCGCCGAGTGCGAGACGGCCAGCGACTGCGCATCGGCGCTGTGCGTCGCGCGCATCTGCCGCGATCCCGAGGCCGTCGGCGACAACCCCGACACGCCCGAGGCCGAGCCGACCCCCGACGCGACCCCCGAGCCGAGCCCTGAGGCCGAGCCGAGCCCCGAACCGCTCCCTGAGCCGAGCCCTGAGCCTGAGTCGAACCCCGAGCCTGGGCCGAGCCCTGAGCCCGAGCCTGAGCCGAGCTCTGAGCCTGAGCCGACCCCCGAACCTGAGCCTGGCGTGGACCCCGATCCCGAGCCTGCCCCCGTGGACTGCTCGCCGCTGGAGGGGCAGGCCGGCTGGAGGTTGTGTCTGGCCGACTCCCAGAGCTGCGGGGTGGTCTTTGAGGACGGCGCGGGCTGCGCGAGGGTCTGCGCTGCGGCGGGGCTGGTGTGCGGGGAGGTGTTCGAGAATCTGGAGGGGGAGTGCGGCCCGGACAGTCAGCGGCCCGCGCTCAGCTGCGCGACGCCCTCCGGTCACCAGTCCGATTACTGCCGCTGCGTCCGCGGCGATGACCCCGACCCCGATCCCGATCCTGAGCCGATCCCTGAGCCTGAACCCGAGCCCGACCCGGCGCCGGAGCCCGCTTGCACCGAGGCGCTGTGTCCGGCCTTCCCAGGCGCTGAAGGTGAGGGCATGCTCTCGAGAGGCGGCCGGGGTGGCACGGTGTGCCGGGTGACCCATACGAACAACTCCGGCGTGGGCTCGCTGCGAGAGTGCGCTGGCGCTGGCTCCGGGCCGCTGACCATCGTCTTCGAGGTCGGCGGGATCATCGACCTGACCTCGCCGCTGCGGATCACCCGCGACAACCTGACCATCGCCGGCCAGACGGCCCCAGGCGATGGCATCGTCGTGCGCGGCTACCAGACCGAGATCCGGGGCAACAACCTGATCATCCAGCACATCCGCTTTCGCGCCGGCGACATCCGCAAGAAGACGCAGAACCGCGACGGCTTCACCGAGGACAGCTTGACCGTCACGGGATCGAACATCATCGTCGACCACGTCTCGGCCTCCTGGGGGATCGACGAGTGCCTCAGCGCGGGCGCCGAGATCACCAACCTCACCGTCCAGTACAGCATCATCTCCGAGGGCCTCCACCGCACTCGCCTCTTCCACGGCGAGTACGACGCCGATCACCAGGGTCACAGCATGGGCGGCCTCTTCAAGCCCAGCGTGGGCAATGGCGAGGTCAGCCTCCACCACAACCTCTTCGCGCACAACAACAACCGGAACCCGGCCGTCGGCGTCTACACCGACGGTCAGAGCATCAAGGCCGACATCCGCAACAACGTCATCTACAACTGCAACAACAACGGCTACGTCAGCGGCGGCGGCGGCGAGGCGCAGGTCAACTACATCGGCAACTACGGCATCGACGGCCCCACCGGCCAGAACTCGCACCTCTTCACCGGCAACAGCGGCGGCGTGGAGGTCGCCCTCTACCAGCGCGACAACCGCCTCGACACAGCGCGCAATGGGCGCTTCGACGGCACCGACAGGGGCTGGTCGGCCATGGGCGGCGACTTCAGCCGCGCGTCGTCCGCCTTCGAACTGCGCCCGATCACCACCCAGAGCCCTGAGGACGCCCTGGAGGCGGTCCTCGCCGACGCAGGCGCGCGGCCCTGGGGCCGCGACGGCGTCGATCTTCGCGTGGTGCGCGACGTTCAGCAGGGCACCGGGCGGCGCATCGACTCCCAGGATGACGTCGGCGGCTGGGGCTCCATCGCGGCCGGGACGCGCGTCCGGGACGCCGACGGCGACGGCATGCCCGACGACTGGGAGCGCGACAACGGCACCAACCCCGATCAAGCCGACAACAACGGAGACGCCGACCGCGACGGCTACACCAACCTGGAGAACTACCTCCACTGGGCCGGCCGCCCCCGTTAGCTCCAAGCCCGCTGCGGCGCGCCTTGCCCGCTGCGACTTCGGCCAGGGAGCGGCCGCTCGGCGCGAAGGCCAGGGGCAGCCAAGGGGCCGCCAGACGCAGGGGCTGGAGATCCATCAGGCTTGATCGACGCGCACCGCGCTGGCATCAAGCAGGCTTGATCGACGCGCACCGTTCGTGTGTCGCCCAAGCTTGATCGACGCGCACCGTTCGGGCGTCGATCAAGCTTGATCGACGCGCACCGTGCGGGCGTAGTGGCCGACGTCGAGGCGCCTTGTCGGGACGTCAGGGTCGTCGACGCGCAGCATGATCGTGTAATCGCCGGGTGCGCCGGGGCTCCAGGCGTGGGTCCAGAAGGTCCAGCTCTTGTTTCCAGCCTGGGCCGGGCAGACGTCCACCGGCTCCCAGAGGCCGTCGTCGTCGGTGCTGATCTGCAGCGCGCCGGTGACCTCGTAGCCCCCCCACATGATGCCGATGATCCTGTGGAGGGTCTCACCGGCGGCGTCGATCCAGCGCTCGACGCGGATGGGCATGGCGGCCTGATCCATCGTGGCGGGGCGGTAGTCGCGGGCCATCTCGGGCTCCCCGCGTTGGTGCGTCCGTTGGGCGAACTCCCTCATCTGCGCGGTCGCCGGCTCATCCTCGCCGACGATCTTGATCTCGTTGACCCACTTGATGCAGCTGCAACCGTACCAGTTGGGCATGTAAAGCCGGACGGGCTGGCCGTGATCGGGGGGCAGCAAGGCGCCGTTCATGTGGGTGGCCAGGAAGCCGCCCGCCTGCCGGATGTCGTCGAGGGTGAAGATCCAGCTCGCCCCGAGGGTGGAGTGGGTCGAGACGTGGGTGTGCTCGTCGAAGCCAGCGACGAGGACCCGCGTGCCCCCAGGCAGCAACTCCACACCCTCCAGGACCTCCAGGAGCGGGACCCCGCTCCAATCGGCGGCGCTCATCAGGCCGAAGCTGTTGTGGAAGGTGTTGCCCGAGCACTCCATGACGTGGTTGCCCATGGGCCTTGACCGCGGCAGCAGGTCATCCATCGTCAAGGTGACCTCCGCAGCGACGCGCCCGTGGACGCGGATCTGCCAGGGGAGATCGGGATCGAGCTTGTCCGGGTAGAAGGTGCGGATGTAGTAGCGATCATTGGGAATCGACAGCTGCCCAGGCTCGATCTGCCTCAGATCCGTGTTGAGCCGCCCGTCGTGCCCGGCGCTCCTCCTGGCGCTGAAGTCGCCCTCGAACTCGTTGACGAAGGCCGCCAGGGCCACGAAGCGCCCGCCCGCGAAGGGGTCCCCGCACTCGGCGGGCGGCAGATCCTCAGGCTCGTCCTCGCCAGAATCAGGCGCCCCGACCTCGCCCGCGCCGCCGTCGGGCGCCCCGATGTCCTCGCCGTCGAGGCCGCCGTCGCCGAGTCCCGGGGCGCCCTCTTCATCGGCGCAGCCGAGCATCATCGCCAGCCCCGCGCCGAGGCTGCCCTGCAAGAAGAACCTTCTCGTGATCGTCACTGGAGTCCTCGCGGCGCGCTTCAGGCCCGGCCGTCGCGCGAGCCCCTGGTCTCTCCCGCCCCCGGCCCCGCTTCTGTCTCTCCTTTCAGGATGACGGCTCCCCGACGTGGAGTCCACTCGGCTGGAGCGCTGATGGGTTTGAGGGGCCGACCGGAGTCAGACCAGGCTGCGATCTAGAGGCCCAGTTCGGCGAGCGAGGTCAGGTCGGTGGGGCGCTCGGGGGGGGAGGAGAGGAGGTCGAGGAGGCGGCGTTGGCGGCCGAGATCGTCGCGCAGGTGGTCGTCGAGCTCGTCC
This sequence comes from Pseudomonadota bacterium, assembly GCA_005804885.1. Classification (GTDB taxonomy): domain Bacteria; phylum Myxococcota_A; class Bradymonadia; order Bradymonadales; genus SYOX01. Next base: position 2,166 of record SYOX01000403.1, on the reverse strand, counting down.
TCGCCGAAGACGCTGGCGTGGTCGTCGAGGGCGGTCAGGGGGACGAGCAGGGCGCGGCAGCGCTCGGCGGCGCGTCGGAGGTCGTCGTCGAGGTGGGGGGTCAGGCTGGTGCGGGCTTCGAGGGGGAGCAGGCGTCGGCCTTCGAAGCAGGCGGCGGCGTCGAAGTACGCGGCGGGATCAAAGCGAGGGGCGAGCTGGCCGAGGCGCAGCGGGTCGTCGTGGAAGAGGGCGACGAGGGCGCGCTGCGGGTGCCTGGACAGGGCGGCCAGCGCGTCCTGGAGGTGCTGGAGGGCCATGGGGGCGGCCAGGGCGGCGCCTCGGGCCTCGGTGAGCTTCCAGGCCAGCAGGGCGTCGATGGGGTCGTCGAGGACGACGAGCAGGCGGTGGCCTCGCGCGCTGGCGTCCTCGGCCAGCGCGAGGGCGGCCCGCAGCAGCAGCGCGGCCTCGCCCGGGCCCTCGCCGAGCCGCAGGTGGACGGCGCGGGCGGGGTCGAGGTCGGGGGGCAGGGCGCCGAGGGGGCGACCTGAGATCCACAGGAGGCGCGCGTCGGCCATCCTGGCGGCGTGGGGCAGGTGCGCGGCGGCGACGGCGGCCAGGGCGGCGGGGTCGTCGCCGATGAGGGTCAGGGTGCAGCCGGCCATGAGGGGGGCCAGCAGGTCGAGGCCGGGGTGCCCGAGGGGCCACTGTCCGGCGGGCTGGAGATCGGGGGGGGGCGCGATCTGGCGAGGGATGGCCAGCGCAGCCGAGGGGAGGTCGGCGGGCGGGGGGGAAGGGGCGAGGCAGGGGGTCAGGGTCTGGCCCCAGAGGGCGTCGGTGGTGGGCAGGACGAGGTCGGGGTGGGGGGTGAGGCGGTCGTCGGGGGCGGGGCAGGGGCCGCGGCGCAGGATGCCGAGGGACTCGGTGGGGTTGAGGTGCCCGGCGATCTCGACGAGGGCGCCCCTGGGGCTCTGGAGGATGGCGTTGGGGCGCGGCTGGTCGTCGGGCGGGAACTCGACGATGAGGTGGGGGGGGGCGCAGTGGAGGACTCGCCCGGGGAGGATTTGGAGCAGGTGGCGCATGATCACCTCGGGTTACATCGAAGGATCGGGTGGTCCTGTGCAAGAACCATCGAAGATCTCGATGGGGGGTGGTCTGGCTCGAGGGGGCGCGGGCCTGGGGGGGAGCCCAGACTTCGCGGGCGCAGCGGGGGTCTGGGGCGACGGGTCGTCAGTCCTTGTCGCTCTCGGAGACCAGGAGGCGGGCGCGGGCGCGGTTGAGGGCGGCGTTGCGCAGGGCGACGGGGTCGGCCTCGCCGACCTCCTCGCCGCGAGCGGCCTCGGCGGCCTTGAGGTCCTGCTCGGCCTTCTCCAGGGCGGCGCGGGCGCGCTCGGCGTCGATGTCGCTGGCGGCCTCGCTGGCCTCGGTGAGGATGACGACCTTGTCGGGCAGGATCTCGGCGAAGCCGCCGTGGATGGCGAAGCGGTGTCGCTCGGCGCCCTGGATGACGATGAGGCGGCCGCTGCGCAGGATGGTCATCAGGGGGAGGTGGCCGGGCAGGATGCCGAGCTCGCCTTCGACGCCGGGGAGGATGACCTCGTCGACGGTCTGGGCGAAGACGGCGCGCTCGGGGGTGACGATTTCGAGAAAGATGCCGGGCATGTCAGGGCTCCTGTTGGGGGCGTGTCTAGAACGCTGACCGGTTTGACTCCCATCGGCCAACGGGCCGACAACGCCGATGCCGGCGTCGTCGATGCTCGGCGGGCCAAAGGGCCCGCCTGTGCTCTCCTCCTTGGCCTCGACGCTGTCGGCCTCGCCGGCCTCGGTCCCTCAAACCCATCAGCGTTCATGAGCGCTGATGGGTTTGAGGGGCCGAGGCCGGAGACGCCGTCGGCAAGATCGAGGCCGACGGGCGTCAAACCGGTCCGCGTTCTAGAGGCGCTTGGCGACGTCCTCGGCCTCGTTGAGATCGCCGACCATGTAGAAGCAGGCCTCGGGCAGGTGGTCGACCTCGCCGTTGATCAGCGCCTTGAAGCTGGCGATGGTGTCCTTGAGCTTGACGAGGCGGCCGGGCTTGCCGGTGAAGGCCTCGGCGACGTGGAAGGGCTGGGAGAGGAACTTCTGGACCTTGCGGGCGCGGTCGACGGCCAGGCGGTCGTCGGGGGAGAGCTCGTCCATGCCGAGGATGGC
>SYOX01000402.1 GCA_005804885.1 Pseudomonadota bacterium | reverse complement strand
GGCCCTCGACGCCGCGCGCGGCGCCGTCGAGGCCGCCGCCTCCGGCGAGGCCGCCCTGGTGGCCCAGCGGCGCTCGCCGGCCGCCCTGGCCGCCGCCGACGCCGAAGCCTCAGGTCAGGCGGTCGTCGATCGCGTCTTGCGCGCTCGGCTCCCCGGCGCCCTCTTCAACGCCACCCAGGTCGTCGCGCTCGGGATCTACAGCGCCGAGCTCGACGGCGTCTACGAGGCCCCGCCGCGCCGCAAAGGCGCGCCCAGGAAGCGCGCCCGCGCCCTCAAGCCGGGCGTCCTTGAGTTCTTCTACCCCAAGAGCGGCGCGCGGTTGACCCTCCAGGTCTACGACGAGCGCGGCCGGATGCGGCCGGAGGCCCTCTGGCGCTTCTCCAGGGCGCTCTACGCCCCCGGCGAGGAGCCGATGCTCGGCGACAACCCGTGGGTCGCCCAGCACCCCAGGCTCCTGGCGATGCTCACCCTGGCGGCCCACCAGTACGACAAGCCGCTGGAGATCGTCTCCGCCTTCCGGCCCTCCGGAGGGGGTTCGGACAGCAACCACGGCAAGGGGCTGGCGATCGACTTCCGCGTCATCGGCGTCAACCGCCAGCACTTGCTCGGGTGGCTCGACCAGTCCTTCACCAACGCCGGCATCGGGTGGTACCCCAATTCGCCCTTCATCCACCTCGACGTGCGCGACAGGCCCTACCACTGGGTCGACCGCTCAAGGCCCGGACAGCGCCAGCGCACCAGGGAGCGCAAGGTCAAGCGCGCGCCCAGGCCCAGCGCAGACCCCACGGCCAGGACCGTCCACCTGAGCCCGGATCTCCTCTGATCAGGCAAACATGAAGACCCAGGTCGAGGTGGCGCCCACCGCCGCGATCAACGAGAGCGCGCCAAAGACGAGGAGGGCAAAGCGGGCCGTCGAGAGCCCAGCAGGGTCCGGGAAGATGGGAAGCGGGCGGGGCGAAGGGTCGGAGGTCATCATTGCCTGGCTCCTCGGGTCTACCCTCTAAGAGCGTGTCCAGAAGTACATACGACCAGATGGCGCGAAACGTTCAAAATGACGCGCCTTCTCCAAAGAGGCCCATGACGGACCGCGCGGACATCCTCCTTCTGCTCCTCCTCGCCCTCGCCGCAGGGTGCCAGCGCCCCCCGGCGACCATCGAGGCACCCTGCCCCGAGGCGCTCGTCGGAAAACTCCTCGACGCCGCCCCCAAAGACGCCCTCGCCGCAATCCAGGACACCTTCCCCGGCAGCGAGGTCGCCTCGACCAGCTTCGTCCGGGTCAAGATCGCGCAGAGCCGCTGGATCGACGAGGTGGTCCTCTTCTCCAACCTGCACTCAGGGCGCGTCGACGCGGTGATCTTGAAGTACAAGCCGACCCTTGAGCCCGCCGAGCGCCGCCGCGCGATCGAGGCCTGCGGCGAGGCCGCGGTGGCCGAGGCGCTCGCCAGCGGCCAGCCCAGCGCAACCGGCCGCTGGCGAGGCCTGACGCTGCGCGCCACGGCGGCCGATCGGCAAGGCCGCCTGACGCTCACCTTCGAGCCGCCGCCCGCGCCTGAGGCCGCCCCGCTCACCGCGCCGCCTCGTCGATGAGCCGCACGAGCATGTCGTTGAGCGGCTCGACCTTGAAGTCCCCGACCGAAGGCCGCAGGTGAGCGCCGCCCACGCCGCTGTCGTCCGTCAAGAAGATGTAGGTGCCGCCCGTGGCCACGTCCATCGAGCGCATCAGGAACTCGGTGTCCTTGTCGATGCCGCTGGCCCCGATCGGGATCAACCGCACACCCCGCTGAGCAGCCAGCGCCGTGGCGCGGTGCAGCGCGCCGAGGCTCTCCGGGGTCGCGTGGGGCGGCGCGTCGAGCAGCAAGAAGAGGATCCGCGCTCGCGCCGACCCTCGCCAGTCGTGGCCCTCTATCGCGTCGATCATCGCCTGATCGACGGCCTCCTCGTAATCGCCGCCGCCCGCCGCGCTCTCGCGCTGGAGCTGGGCCATGACAAGATCGAGGTCCTCGGTGAAGGCGTTGGAGCGCACGACGTAGGGGTCGCCGATGTCCCGGTAGAAGTTGACGCTGACCCGGAGCGAGAGGTCCTCGTGGCGCCGCTGGACACGCTCGATGACATCGCGCAGCTCGACCTGGAGGTAGTTGAGCTCGTCGCCCATCGACCCGGTCGTGTCCACCATGAACATGAGATCGACCGCCGCGGCCGGCTCGACCGCGTCGAGCTGAAGCTGGATCGCCCGGCCCGCCTCAAGCCCCTCGGACTCGACCAGCACCCGATCCCCCCCGGACTCGACGATCAGCAGCGCCGGATCGCCGCCCTTGCCGAAGATCCCGGCGAAGAGCTCGGCTCGCCCCGTGTTGTCCGTCCGCGCCTCCCAGAGCGTCCCGGCGTCCTCGTCCAGCAGCAGCGCGCGGGCGTCGACCGCCGGCTGCCCCTCGGCGTCAACAACGTCGATCGTATAACGCCGCGAGGTGTCATACCCCCAGCGCGCGTCCATCGACGCGAAGTCTCCTTCATCAAGGAGCCCTCGCCAGAAATCCCAGTGATCCAGATCGCGCCACTCGCCGGCGGTCAAGCGCCCAGGGTTCATCGCCACGCCGCCGCCGGCGGGCTCCCGCGTGGGCGCCTCGGCCGTCGCAGAGTCCGCGCACCCCGAGGCCACCAGGAGCACACCCGACAACAACAAAGACATCGAAAATAGAGCGCCAGGTCGACGCATGGAGGACCTCCACACTGCCCCGACCACCCCAAAGACGCCGGGGTGATCTCAACCCAGAGAGAGCAAGCACCATGCCACCGAGGTCGATCTCGACAGCGCAGGGATCGACCCCCGCCGACGCCCCTCGGCGGGAGGCGGGCGTGGCAATCTCGGTGGTCATGCCCTGTCATGAATGTCAGGGTGTGGCGGGCGATGGCGTCAAGAGGACATGCCGGCCAGGGCCGCCTCGGCCCGATCCAGGGCCGCGTGGATCCCGGCGACCGCGGCGGCGTCGCGGGGGTCCAGCGCCTCGACGGCCTCCGGGTTCAGGTGCCTGGCGAGGCCGAACATGCCCAGATCGACGCACAGGAGGCTGAAGCGGGCGGCGCTGCGCGCCAGCATCCCCTTGTCATCCCTCGTGGCGTCGAGCACGCGCCGGATGTCGCGGACAGCCCCGCTGAAGCTGCCGTTGAGCTCCTCGATGAGGCTCGGCGCCCGGTCGCGGGCGTAGCGCGCCAGCGCCTCGTGGAGGGGCGCGTCGAACTCCAGGTCGCCGTCGAAGGCTCTGGCCTCGACCGTGGCGGCGGGGGGGTATTCGCGCTTGAAGTCGTCGAGGTCGGCCCGCAAGACCCGCGCGTAGTAACACCTGGGGCAGAGCCCGTGGGTGAAGCGCATCCCCTCGCTGTCGGCCAGGAAGCTCTCGATCTTCGTCCACTGGTCCTTGGTGTCGCGGATGTCCTTGCAGTACATGCAGATCGGCATGCAGGACTCAAGGGCCTGGATGTGGGCGACCATGCCGTGGATCCGCTCGGCGACGTGGAGCCTGACCCCGAGGAGGTCAGGGTCCAGCGGCTTGACCAGGTAGTCGTCCACCCCCACCTCGATGGCGTAGGCGTGGTTCTGGGCGAAGTCTCTGGCCGTCAGCATGATGATCCAGGTGTACTGGTTGCGCTTCATCTGGCGAATCCGCCGCGCCAACTCCAGCCCGTCCATCCCCGGCATGTTCCAGTCCGTGATCACCACCGGGAAGGGGCGCTCCTCAAAGCGCTCCAGCGCCCTGACGCCATCCTCGACCCCGACCGGGGCGTGGCCCATCGCGCGCAAGAGCCCCATCAGGAGCTTCAAGGTGGTGCTGTCGTCCTCTGCGATCAGGATGTCCATCGCTCTCTCCGCCCTTGAGGATAACCGCGGCGCTGCCAACGACGCCGACCGCGCCGCTTTACACAGGCCTCCCTGTTTGCTATCGCCTCTGCGCGGCGAGCGGTCAAGCCCACCCCTGCTCGCCCGCTTGAACCCGCTCTTCTGGAGTCGGAGATGCCACCCTCATCGCCCGCCGCATCTCAAGTGCTTGATCTCAAACAGATTTCCTCCATCCAGCGCCTCCTCGAGCTCTCCGGCGAGCCTGGGCTCCTGGCCGAGATGGTCGAGGGCCTGCTTGCCGACGTCGACGCGTCCATCGCGCGGGCCTCGGAGGCTGCGGAGAGAGGCGACGCGGAGGCCCTCCAGCACATCGCCCACAAGCTCAAGGGCGCCTGCGGCAACCTCGGGGCGCGCCACCTGATGGACGCCTGGGGCGACATCGAGGCCCACGCCCTGGCCTGCGGCGACGCGGGGCTCTACGCCGGGATGCTCGCCCGCGTCGCCGAAGAGGCCGAGCGCGCCCGCGTCGCCTTCCTGGCCCACCTCCCCGCCCCCTGACCTTCCTGGCCCAGCTCCCCGCCTCCTGATCTTCCTGGCTCAGCTCCACGCCGCCTGACTTTTTCGCGCACGCCCCTCGCCTCGGGCATCAAGTGGACCCCCTTCATCTGTTATGCTGGCGCGGGAGATGGGGCGCGGGCGTCCCTTGCGGGAGGATCACATGGGAGCCGACCTGGACATCGACGCGGCGTCGCTCGGTGAGCAGCTCAAGGTCTGGGCGAGGCGGCTGGGGTTCCGGCGCGGCTTGCGGCGAGCGGGGCGGGCGATCCTGGCGGCGGCGCTGATCGTCGGGGCCTTCGCCGCAATCGCGGCGTGGATCCCGGTGCCGTCGGGGCCGCTGGGCTCCCCTCGCGCCATCGCCGCGGTGCTGGCGGCCCTTGGCTCTCTGGTGGCCTTCGGGGTGTTGTGGACGGCGCGCTTCTCGCGGGTCGACGCCGCCCATGTGGCGGATATGATCCTCGGATCACAGGCCCTCTTCGTCACCGCCGAGGGCGCCCTCAAGCGGCTCGCCCAGGGGGAGGCGCTGACCGAACCCGAGCGCGCGTGCCTCAGCCGGGCCGCGTCGGTCGCTGCCCGGACGCCGGCCGGCCAGATCGCCCCGATGCGCTTCGGCCTGCGCTGGGCCGCCGCGCTGCTGCCCGCGGCGATGGCCGCGGCGGTGATCTGGGCGCCCTACGCGGTGGACGCGCGGCGCGGCCTGGATCAAGCGCGCCTCGACGCGGCGCTCAAGACCTTGGAATCTCACCAGAAGTCCACACGGACGCCCACGGGGGAGGTGTCCGACGCGGCGATCGAGCGCGGCATGCAGCGGCTCATTCAGCGGCTCAAGCAAGGCGAGCTGACGCCGCGGGAGGCGACCGAGGCGCTTGGGGAGCTCAAGCAGCAGCTTCGGGCCGAGGCTCTGGCCCGCGCCGAGCGTGTCAGCCAGGCCTCGCGGGCGGCCCAGAGCGCGGCGCGGGCGCTCAACCGCGCGGAGGGGACCTCGGCGCTGGCCCGCGCGATGGCCGACGGAGCCAGGAGCCAGCGCGATCAGGATCGCGAGGAGGCCGCCGCGCGGGCCGCGGAGGAGGTGCGCAAGCTCGCGGAGCTCAACAGGGAGCAGCGGCAGGAGGCCGCCGGGAAGCTCGACGAGGCCGCCAGGGCCGCCCGGGCCGCCGGCGATCAGCCAATGTCCGAGGCGCTCCAGAAGGCCGCCGACGCGGCCAGATCCGGCGATCCCGAGGCGCTCCAGCAGGCCGCCGATCAGCTCCAGCAGGCCATGAACCAGGCCAGCCAGGGGCAGGGCGACCTCGATCAGCTCGCCCAGGCGCTCGATCAGGCGCAGCAGGCGTTGTCCGAGGGCCAGCAGCGCGCTCAGAGCGCCGCTCCGGGTCAGCAGCCGGGTCAGGGCGACGGCGACGAGAACCGGATCGCCCCCGGCCCGCGCGACTGGAAGGCCGGGCCGAAGGGGGGCGGCGAGGGCGAGGGCAAGCAGCAGGCCGGCCAGGGGCACAGCGACGAGGAGACCGAGGGCAAGGCCATCGAGGGGGGGCACCAGGACGCCGAGCGCTTCGGCGACGAGCGGCCCGAGGCCAAGGACGTCGACTACCAGGAGCTCTACGAGGCCTTCCTGCTCAACAGCGGCGATCGGATCGGGACCCGCGTCAAGGGCGAGCGCGGGGAGGGTGGGCCGGTGGACACGCTGCGAGGCGGTCAGCAGTCGCCTCGGGCCGAGCAGGCGCGCAGAGCGCTGGCCGAGTTGCCCGTTCAGTATGCCCGTGAGGTCGACGAGGCCATCGGCGAGGAGACGATCCCGCCGGTCCACCGCGACGCCGTGCGCGACTACTTCGATCGGTGATTCATTGAAAAAGCTATTTATTTCAGAGGTTTTCGCGTCGGTCCAGGGCGAAGGGGCGCTGGTCGGGGTGCCGTCGGTGTTCGTGAGGACGAGCGGGTGCAACCTGCGGTGCGAGTGGTGTGACACGCCCTACGCGTCCTGGGAGCCGGAGGGGGAGCACGTCGAGGTGGAGGCGCTGGTGGCGCGGATCGAGGCGCACCGGCCGGTGCGGCACGCGGTGTTGACGGGCGGCGAGCCGATGATCGCGCCGCACCTCGGGGCGCTGGCCGAGCGGCTGTCGTCGCTGGGCTACCACATCACGGTCGAGACGGCCGGGACGGTTTTTGCGCCTGTGAGGGCGGATCTCTTCTCGATCAGCCCGAAGCTGGGCAACTCGACCCCGCGAAGAGGCGAGGAGGCGTGGCGGGCGCGGCACGAGGCCGCGCGCCTGAACCCGGCGGCGATCCGGGCGATGATGGGCGCGGCCGAGTACCAGCTCAAGTTCGTGGTGTCGGCGCCCGAGGATCTGGCGGAGATCGACGCCTTGCTGGTCGACCTCAACCCGGAGCCGTCGAGGGTGCTGTTGATGCCCGAGGGGAGGTCGGTCGAGCAGCTTGACGCCGGGGCGAGCTGGCTCGTCGAGGTCTGCATGAGGCGCGGGTGGCGCTTCTGCGATCGGCTCCAGATCCGGCTCTTTGGAGACACGAGGGGCACCTGAGGGTCGGGCCTTGGGCTGCACACTCCACCCCCTGTCCCCCTCCTCGCTGCGCAAGGAGGGGGAACGCTTGAATTACGGGCAAGGTGGATTGCACACTCCACCCCCTGTCCCCCTCCTCGCTGCGCAAGGAGGGGGAACGCTTGAATTACGGGCAAGGTGGATTGCACACTCCACCCCCTGTCCCCCTCCTCGCTGCGCAAGGAGGGGGAACGCTCGTATTACGGGCAAGGTGGGTCGCACACTCCACCCCCTGTCCCCCTCCTCGCTGCG
>SYOX01000401.1 GCA_005804885.1 Pseudomonadota bacterium | reverse complement strand
GATCCACGCCGCGCCCGGCTCGGATCGGGTTGTGTGTTGTGTGCGGGGGCTCAAAGGGTGTAAGTCAAGGCCTTCTGGAGAGCAGCGTGAGGAGGTCGCATGGGATGGGGAGCGGGGTCGGAGTGGGAGAAGCAGGCGGCGAACCGGTGGCTTGAGGACGTGCTGCACGATCTGGTCAAGTATCTGGAGCTGATGCCTCGCAACATGGACTGGGAGGACATCGACGAGGACGACCTGGAGCTGCTGCAGGAGGCGATCTTCGAGACGCGGGTGGATCGCAGCGGGTCGCGCTCGGCGCGGGACATCTGGGCGCAGGCGCTCAAGGCGCTGCCGTCGGGGTTGAGGGAGCCGCCGGTCAGGAAGGAGGTCGACGCGCACCTCAAGGTGCTGGAGGGGTTCCGGGAGGCCTTGGAGGATGGCGATCTGGATGGGATCGACGTCGAGAGGCTGCGGGCGGCGCTCTTTGGGATCGGGGACGCGCTCAGGGGGTTGAAGTCGGGCCCCTGAGGGCGAGCGGAGCGGGGAGGTCGAGATGTCGCTGAGGGTGCTGTTGATCGACGACTCGGAGAACTACGTGCGGCTGGCGCACAAGTTCCTGCGTCATTACGAGTACGCGACGAACTGCGATCTGACCAACCCCTGCTGGGAGTGCCCGCAACGGCGAGGTTGCACGCTCAAGCACGCGCACGACTGGTCGGAGGCCTCGCAGATCATCAAGCGCTACGGCGGCGAGATCGACGTCGTGCTGCTCGACGTGCACTTCGATCTGCCGGAGGGGTCGCTGATCGCGGAGCGAGGGCTGCCGGGCTCGGAGGCCCCCGAGGGTCAGCGGTCGGAGGCGCAGCTGGAGTCCCTGAGGCGCTTTCAGGGCTTCCACATCATGCGGCGGCTGCGGCGGCGGCACAACCAGCTGCCGATCGTGCTGATGACCTCGAACCGGTCCATCGCCTTCAACGAGCCGGAGATCGCGGCGGATCTGGCCAACGAGGAGTACACGCAGCTCTTCGAGGACGAGGAGATCAGCGCCCAGTCGGTGGCGACGAAGATCGAGCGGGCCAGGCGGCTCAACCGGGCGAGCCAGAGCGACGAGGGGCCCTTCTACTGGGGCGGGAGCCGCGCGATGGCGCGGATCAGGCGCTGGATCGAGGTCTTCGCCCAGGGCGATCAGCCCATCCTGCTGCTGGGCGAGACGGGCACGGGCAAGAGCTACCTCGCCGAGCAGTTCATCCACCCGCAGGCGAGGCCGGGGCAGCGCTTCTGCGCCATCGATCTGGCGACGCTGCCGGAGAACCTCGTCGGGGCCGAGCTCTTCGGGACGGCCAGGGGGGCCTTCTCGGGGGCGGTCAACCGCGAGGGGAAGTTCGAGTACGTCAACGGGGGCACGCTCTTCCTCGACGAGATCGGCAACCTGTCGATGGAGCTCCAGAAGCAGCTCCTGGCGGTGCTGCAGGACAGGCGGGTGACGCGCCTGGGCGAGAACCGCTCGCGGCCGGTGGACGTCAAGGTGGTGGTGGCCACGAACGAGGATCTGGAGGAGCGGGTGCAGGAGGGCAGCTTCCGGGCGGACCTGTACCAGCGGCTCAACCCGGCGGCCAAGGTGGTGCTGCCGCCGCTGCGCGAGCGCAAGGAGGATCTCAGGGGGCTGTGCGCCTTCCTGGTGCGCAAGATCTTCAGCTCGCCGGGCAACCGGCGGCTGCTGGCCGACTTCGGGCGCCTCTTCGGCCTCAAGGGCGACGAGCTGGAGCCGGCCGTGACCTTCAGCCCGAAGCTGGCGCTGCGGGATGAGGAGGACGCGGGGCGGATCTGGTTCCAGATCGCGGGGCTGGCCTGGGAGGGGCTGGAGGAGCACGGCTTCCCGGGCAACACCCGCCAGCTGGAGATGGTGCTGGCCAACGCGCTGATCTTCACCCTGACGGACGCGCTGGCGGCCGGCCGGGTCGGCGAGCGCCCCGTGGTCGGCATCGACGCCCAGGTGCTGCGCAGCCTCATCGACGCCAGCGACCTGTCGCGCCGCGCCTCGATGGCCCACGACCGACCCGAGGATCAGCGCTGCATCATCAAGCTCAAGCCCCACGACACGCTCAACAACACCAGCCGCGACGTCGAGCGCCAGTACTTCGAGGAGCTCTACGTGCGCTGCGGCGGCGACTTCGAGCGCATCGCGGCCCACATGCTGGAGGGCAACCCGCGGCACAACGCCCGCAAGGTCCAGCTGCGCTTCAACAACCTTGGGCTCTCAGTGCGAGATCTGCGAGATCGATTTAGCGATTAAGTGAATGCGAGTGTGGCGATGTATACGCTGATGATCATTGAGGATGGGGACGAGTACCTGCGCTTCTTCAGCCGCTACCTGGACAGCTTCGTCTACCACCAGGCGCGCTCGCTGGACGACGCTCTGGGGCTGCTGGCCGAGGGGGTGGTGCCGGACGTGCTGATCCTGGATCTGCGCTTTGACCGGGTGCCGCGCGAGGTGCTGGTCGGGGACGTGGAGGAGGTGGCCGACGGGATGTTCGGCGGGGATCTGGAGGCGGCGGTGCGCTACACCATCGACAACCAGGGCTACCTGATCCTGCAGCAGCTGCGCCAGCGAGGGTACGCCCAGCCGGCCTTGCTGGTGGCCGATCTGCCCGAGCGGCGTCAGGAGAACCTGCGAAGGCTCTATGGCCGGATCGGGGTGGTGGCCTCCTTCGACAAGTCGAAGATCTCCGAAGCGCTCCGCGGGCTGCTCAATGGCTAACGCGCCCGGGAACATTCTGGTAGCCTGTCGCCGGTCGGCGCGAAGCGTCGAGCGCGGCAACCTGGTGTGCGGATCGACTCCGGGCGGCGCCGCCCGGAGCCAAGGCTGGCCCGATCACCCGTGATCTTCTGGACGCTCATCTTCCTGCTGACCGTGATCGCCGCCGCGGTGACCTTCGCCGTCTGGCGCCGGGGGATGACCGTCCAGCAGCTGGTGCGCAACCCGCCCCCGGAGGTGGATCTGCCCCAGTTCGTCACGACCCTCGGCTACCTGCACCACGAGCTGATCAAGCACCGCCTGCCGCTGGTGCGCACCGTCGCCGACCAGCCCCTGCACAAGGTCGACGAGACCGACGTCGAGATGCTCAAGCAGGCCGTCACGGGCGCCATCGGGCGGCCCAGCCTCGTCGGAGAGCTGGAGAGCTACCTGGGGGGCCTGCGGCGGGCGGCCGGTCGGGTGCACCTGAACTTCGGCCGCGACGTGATGATGCGGCGCGCCAGGAACGCCTGCGAGGAGATCCAGTCGGTGGCCGAGGGCCTCGGGGCGCGCTCCACGCTCACGCGACAGGAGCACCGGCGCCTGCGCCACGCCGACGACGTCCTGGACGGCTGGTTCCGCCCCAGGCTCCAGGCGCTGCGCAACTCGGTCTTGAGCTTCGAACTGACGGCGGAGATCTTCGAGGAGCCCATCGAGCGGGTCGTGCGCGAGCTGGGCCTGGGCGACGCGCAGATCGAGCGGCCCCAGATCCCCCCCGGCCTCTACGCCCGGATGCTGCGCTCGGACTTCAACCTCGCCGTGCGCAACCTCGTGCGCAATGGCCTGCAGCGCTCGATGGAGGCCACCGGCCAGGCCCGCCTCGCCATCGACGTGCGCCAGCGGGTCGAGCTGACCGGCGAGGAGTCCATCCTGATCCGCATCCACGACGCGGACCCGACGATCATGACCCGGCAGCAGCTCTACGGGGGGCAGATCGGCCGGGGGCTCAACCTCGTCACGACCACCCTGCGGCGCTACGACGGGGCGCTGAGCTGCCACCGATCTCGCCTGGACGGCTTCGCCAAGGCGCTGGAGATCCGGCTCTTCCAGGCCCACGCCGACCCGGCCGAGGTCGCCCTGCTCGGCCGCCCGGAGCCGCTGACCTGGGCTGTCCCCTCGGGGCTCGCCGCGCTGGTGCTGGCCGCAGGCGCGGTGTGCGGCGCGGGCTTCGTCGGGGCGCTGCCCGACCCGCTGGAGAAGATCGGGCTGCTGCCCACCGAGATCGTCGACACCGAGGCCCAGGAGGCGCTGCGCGAGGCGCGCAAGGAGGCCGCCGAGCAGGCCCGCGCCAAGACCGACGGCGCGATCAACGTCGCCGAGCGCGAGGCGCTGGTGGCCACCCCCTCGATGGCCCGCCACAAGGTCCCCGGCCCCAAGGACATCGAGGTCGACGCGCGCCGCTGCGCCCAGCCCCTGCGCGTCCCCCGCGAGCGGCGCCTTGAGCTCAACTGCCACCTCGTCGACACCAGCTTCAACCTGCAGCCCCCCGTGCTGCTGCTCGACGTCGCCCGCCCCTTTGACGTCTCGACGATGAAGGCCGAGATCAAGGACCTCGTCCGCACCAGCGACACGGTCGAGCCCGGCGAGCCCTGCTCCAAGGTCCTCTTGCTGGGCCCGGGCCGGAAGATCCCCGACGCGCTGGCCGAGCGCCTCCCCCCCAGCGTCCCGCGGACCTCGGCCTTCAGCCGCATCCTCTTCGACTACCAGGGCTGCCTGGCCCTGTCCCACTACCCCGTCCAGGCCAAGATCATCATCGGACAGGCCAACACCAGCGACGAGCTGCCCGATCACCCCAGCCTCAAGCCCATCACCATCGACCTGAGCGTCCAGCTGCGCCGCATGGAGGAGGCCGCCGAGGTCTACGCAAAGATCAGCAATGACGACACCTTGACCGAGCGCAGCGCGCGCTCGGATCTGGCCCGCTCCATCGCCCTTCAGGTCGCCCAGGAGATCACCTACGCCCGCGACGCCGGCCTGAACTACTCCCAGAAGGACCTCGGCCAGGCCCTCTACTTCGGCTGGGTGCGCCCCGGCATCTACGACGGGCTCTGGAGCCGCGTCGAGCTGACCCGCGCCCGCAAGGGCCCCACCAAGGAGTTCTGCGCCCTCTACGGCCAGACCCAGGAGGGCTACGACCAGCTCAAGGAGCTCGACCCCAAGGTCGTCAGCAAGGAGCTCTACCGCTCCCAGTACTACTTCTACCACGCCCGCCTCTGGATCCTCGGCGACGTCCCGGGCGTCCTGCACGACTTCGAGGCCTTCCAGCGCACCCAGAGCCGCCAGACCGACTTCGTCCAGGGCGCTCGCCTCTACATGGCCCTCCTGTTGGCCCTCTCCCCTCCCCCGGCCAAGGGCTCCGAGGAGAACCCCGAGGACGCCAGGCGCGTCGCGCAGCTCGCCGGCCTCTTCAAGGACCTGCTCGACGACGCCCGCAAGGGCTCCAAGCGGGGCCTGGAGTACGACCGCGTCAAGCTGCTCGGCTGGCGGGCCCTCGTTGGACCCGGCGACGAAGGCTTCATGGCCGAGGACGTCGTGTGCGCCTTTGGCCAGATCCACGCCGGGTGGCGGGACGCCCTGAGCGACGCCGACTTCAGCGCCATCTTCTCACATTGCCCAGACTTCAGACGGCGCGCCTCACCTGCCCCTCCCGGCGACCTCGATCCCGACAACCTCGATCCCGACCTTCGCGGAGAGCCCGACCCGGCGCCCGAGTCCGTGATCCCGGAGAACATCGAGCGCGCCGCGCGCTACGTCAGCGCCTTCGACGAGCTGATGCGCGCCGGGCGCTGGTCCTGCGAGCCCTGACGCCCGCCGACCCCCTCAAGCCGATGGGCGCTCTGGCCGCCTTGTTTGCCGTCACCCCCCAACGCCCCACGCTCCTCGCACCGCCCCCTGCGGGGGACGGGCTCGTCGGGTGGGGCTTGGATGCCCGGGCGGGCTGCGACCTGTCGGTCGCAGCCCGGCGCGCGGTCGCCAGAGAGTCGCAGGGAGGATCAGCGCGTCGAAGTGGGCCTGTGGATTGGGATTTTCGCTCCCCCAGGTGTCGACCTGGGCCGTCCGCTGGCCTGCGCCCACCGGGCGCAGCCCACCCCGAGCTTCCAAGCCCCACCCGACGAGCCCGTCCCGTGAGGGGCGGTGCGAGGAGCGTGGGGCGCTCTGGCCGCCTTGTTTGCCGTCGCCCCCCGATTCTTGATACAATGGGCCACGACGCGGGCAGGCAGGGCGAGGCGGTGCGAGCCGACATCGCTACATCAGTGGGCAGCAAGGGCGAGGACTCCCATGACAATCTGGCGTTTGAGGGCGGCGCGGGCCTCTTTGTGGGCGCTGGCGTCTTTGTCCCTTGCGGCCTTGGGGTGCGGCCGCTCCGGCATCGGCCAGCCTTGCCAGAGCAACGACGCGTGCGGCCAGGGGCAGGTCTGCCTCAACGGCGCCTGCGCGATCGGCGACCCCTGCCTCGTCGACGCCGACTGCGGCCCCGGGCGGCTGTGCGACGAGGGCCTGTGCGTGCGCGACGACACCTGCGTGACGGACAGCGACTGCGGCGCCGACCTTGAGTGTGTCTCCGGGCAGTGCATCGACGCAGACTGCAGCTGCCCGCCGGGCCTGGCCTGCGTCGACGGCGGCTGCGCCCAGATCTGCGAGCGCGACGACCAATGCCCCGAAGGCCAGCTCTGCGACGGGGAGCTGTGCCGTCAGGGCTGCCAGAGCGACGAGGAGTGCCCCGAGGGCTTCTGCGTCGAGGGGCGCTGCCTCGGCGACGTGGAGTGCCGCGACGACGCCGACTGCGGTCAGTTCGGGATCTGCTTCGAAGGTCAGTGCTTCTTCGAGCCCCCCGAGTGCTTCGAGGACGTCGACTGCGGGCCGGAGGGCCTTTGCGTCGACGGCGCCTGCTTCTTCGATCCGCCCGAGTGCCGCTCGGACCAGGAGTGCGGCCCCAACGGCGCCTGCATCGACGGCCGCTGCTTCTTCACCCCGCCGGAGTGCACCCAGGACAGCGACTGCGGGCGGCTTGGCGTGTGCGTCGACGGGATCTGCTTCTTCGAGCCGCCGGAGTGCGCCCAGGACCGCGACTGCGGACAGGGCGAGCGCTGCGTCGAGGGCCTGTGCGAGTTCGTCGGCTGCCGCTCGGACCAGGAGTGCGGCCCCGACGGCCGCTGCGTCATGGGCCAGTGCGTCGCCGTCCCGCCCGAGTGCAACTCCGACCGACAGTGCGCGCCGGGGGAGATCTGCGTCGACGGCCAGTGCCGCTTCGACGGCCAGTGCCGGGTCGACCGCGACTGCCCCCAGGGCCTCGTCTGCGTCAACTTCGCCTGCGTCGACGATCCCAGGCCCCAGTGCCAGGTCGACCAGGACTGCCCAAGAGGCCTGATCTGCGAGCGCGGGATCTGCGTCGACGACGGCCTGGAGTGCCTCGACAGCCAGGACTGCCCCGGCCTCCTCGTCTGCGTGAGGAACCAGTGCACCACGGCGCCCGACTGCACCGACGCCGACGACTGCCCACCGGGCTTCGACTGCGTCCGCGGCCAGTGTGTCCCGCCGACCCCTCAGTGCCGGATCGATCAAGACTGCTCCGAGGGCCTCACCTGCCAGGACGGGATCTGCACCCCGCCGCCCTTCGACTGCCGCGTGGACGAGGACTGCCCCCCCGGCGAGGTGTGTGAAGGGGGCCAGTGCTTCGGCCAGCCACAGGAGTGCCTGCTGGACAGAGACTGCGACGAGTTCGAGGTCTGCCGCGACGGGCGCTGCGTCTTTGACGGCGACTGCCTCTCGAACGAGGACTGCGCCCAGGGCGAGCGCTGCGAGGACTTCCGCTGCGTCTCCGAAGGGCAATGCGATCGCGACGGCGACTGCCCCGAGGGTCAGGTCTGCGACCTCATCCAGCGCGTCTGCGTCGAGGAGCTCGCCTGCACCAGCGACCGCGACTGCCCCGAGGGCCAGATCTGCCTCGGCGATCGATGCAGCCCCTTGACCCAGTGCCGCTCCGACGCCCAGTGCCCGCCGGGCACGGTCTGCGCCGACGGGGTCTGCGTCGCGCGCCCCGACTGCCGCTTCGACGACGACTGCGGTGAGGGCGAGCGCTGCGATCTCGGCAGCTGCCAGCCCATCGACTGCGCCCAGGACGCGGACTGCCAGGACAACTTCTCCTGCGTCGCTGGCCGCTGCATCCCCCCCCTGACCTGCCAGAGAGACGGCGACTGCCCCCTGCCCGAGATGCAGTGCATCAACCGCATCTGCCAGCTCCCCGGCGGCTGCCAGAGCGACGAGGAGTGCCCCGGGACCCAGTCCTGCCTCGCCGGCGTCTGCGTCGACATCCCGCCGCCGCAATGCCGCCTCGACGCCGACTGCCCCCCCGGGCTGGCCTGCGAGTTCGGCTTCTGCGTCCCCGAGCCCGACTGCCGCGTGGACGAGGACTGCCCCCAGGGCGCCTCCTGCGAATTCGGCGTCTGCCAGTTCAACCCCGAGTGCGCCACGAACGAAGACTGCCAGGAAGGCCAGGTCTGCACCCGCGGGATCTGCACCGACGCCCCCCCGCAGTGCCAGATCGACGCCGACTGCCCGCGCGATGGCGAGCAATGCGTCGACGGCGTCTGCGTCTTCCAACCCGAGTGCAGCGACCAGATCGCCTGCCCGCCCGGCCTCATCTGCCAGAACTTCCTCTGCGTCGACGCGCCACCCGAGTGCCGCCGCGACATCAACTGCCCGCCCGGCGAGATCTGCGACGGCGGCTTCTGCCACGCCGGCTGCCGCAGCGACGCCCAGTGCGGACAGGGCCTGATCTGCCGCAACACGATCTGCCAGCCCTCACCGCCCTGCCGCGACGACACCCAGTGCGGCCGCGGCCGCATCTGCGACGGCGGCGCCTGCCGCCAGGGCTGCCGCGACGACGCCGGCTGCCCCCAGGGCCTCATCTGCATCAACACCCTCTGCGCCGACCCCCCGATCGAGTGCCGCGACGACGTCGACTGCGAAGAAGGCCAGCAATGCCTCCAGGGCGCCTGCGTCTTCGTCGGCCAGTGCCAGCGCGACGAGGACTGCGGCGATCTGGCCTCCTGCATCGGCGGCTTCTGCGTCTCGGGGCCGGAGTGCCGCAACGACAGCGAGTGCCCCGATGGCCAGCGCTGCGACTTCTTCTCCGGCCAGTGCATCGACGACGTCGAATGCCGCGACGACGCCGACTGCCTGCAGGGCCAGGTCTGCATCGGGGATCGCTGCTCGAACGTCACGGGCTGCCTCGGCGACGAGGACTGCCCCCAGGGCCTCGTCTGCGGCGACGGGGTCTGCATCTCGGCGCCGAGCTGCGCCAGCGACAGCGACTGCGACCCCGGCGAGCGCTGCGACGCCGGCTTCTGCCAGCCCACCTCCTGCACCCAGAACGAGGACTGCCAGGACAACTTCACCTGCACCGCCGGCCGCTGCCTCCCCCCGCTCTTCTGCCAGAGCGCCGACGACTGCCCCGAAGGCACCCAGTGCATCAACTTCATCTGCGGCAACCCCGGCGGCTGCGTGCGCGACGGCGAGTGCCCGCCCGGACAGGCCTGCCTGGCCGGCGCCTGCTTCTTCATCCCGCCGCCCGAGTGCGAGGTCGACGTCGACTGCGGCCCCGGCTTCCAATGCGAGTTCGGCTTCTGCGAGCCCGACCTGAACGGCTGCCAGAGCAACGACGAGTGCAACGACAACGAGATCTGCCAGGACGGCGCCTGCGTCGGGGTGGAGTGCCGCGACAACGCCGACTGCGGCCTCAGGCAGCGCTGCGTCAACTTCGCCTGCGTCAACCTCAACTGCCGCAATGACGCCGACTGCGGCCAAGGCCAGGTCTGCCTCGACAACGTCTGCCAGACGCCCCAGTGCCGCGACGACGTCGACTGCCTCCCCGGCGAGCGCTGCCAGGGCGGCCAGTGCGTCTTCGAGCCCGAGTGCAACGACCAGATCGAATGCCCCCCCGGCCTCACCTGCCAGGACGGCCTCTGCGTCCCCGACGAGGTCCAGTGCCTGCGCGACGAGGAGTGCGGCGGCGGCGACCTGATCTGCGAAGCCGGCCAGTGCCAGACCGCCTTCGGCTGCGCCACCGACGCCGACTGCAGCGGCCAGGGCAACACACAGCCCGACGCCCAGGTCGAGCGCATCCCCTTCAGCCTGCGGCCCACCCCCACAACCGTCGCCGTCAACCAGGACGATGAGCTCTCCGCTCCGATCAACCTGGGCTTCGAGGTTCAGATCTTCGGCGAGTCCTTCTCGCGTATCTTCGTGTCATCCAACGGCTTTATCGCCTTCTCGACCGTCGGCAACGGCTGCTGCGAGGGCCAGCAGATCCCCCAGCAGGGCGACCCCAACCACCTCGTGGCCGCCTTCTGGACCGATCTGAACCCCGCCGCCGGCGGCCGCGTCGTCACCGGCCTCCAGGGGCAGGCTCCCAACCGCGAGTTCGTCGTCATGTGGGACGCCGTGCCCCACTTCGCGGACGGCGGCGCCGTCTCGGCCCAGATCGTCCTGCGGGAGAACTCCAACCGGATCGAGATCCATTGCGCCGACTGCCAGTCCCTCGGCAACATCACCACCCAGGGCGTCGAGACCCGCGACGGCGGCTTCGGGCTCGCCACCCCCGGCCGCAACGCCAGCGCCTTCTCCGTCCGCTCCGACGCCGTGGCCTTCACCACCGACGCCAGCGCGCAGGGCGGCCAGGAGTGCATCGGCGGCCAGTGCAACCCCACGCCGACGTGCACCACCGACGAGGAGTGCCAGTTCGGCCTCCCCGGCGTCGTCTGCGACGGCGGCCTGTGCAACAACCCCGACGGCTGCCAGCAGGACGACCAGTGCCCCGGCCCGGAGAGCTGCGTCTTCGGCGTGTGCCTCGACACCGGCAACCCCGAGTGCGTCAGAGACAACCAGTGCAGCGACGCTCAAGTCTGCGAGGGGGCCTTCTGCCAATAGCCTCGCCTGGATGGCCGACGCCGTCGGAGACATCGTCGATGCCAGGATCGCCCGGCGCCGACGGCGCACACCACCGACGGGAATCTCTCCCGTGGCGCGCGGGGTTCAGCCAGGACATCGCTCAGGTAGGACATCGCTCAGGCTCCAAGGATCTCATGCGCCCCAGCCCCCCCAAGCCTCCCCCGCTCGCCGCCGCGCTCGCCCTGCTCGCCCTGCTGTGCACGGGACCGCTCGCGCTGGCCGACGAGCCCCCCCCCGAGGAAGACCCCCAGAACTTCTGGGAGGCGATCTACGATCCCGACAGGCCGGCCTTCAGTCGGCTCCTCAACGAGGCCTGGAGCGCCACCGAGGAGGGCCGCTTCGAAGAGCTTGAGGACCGCCTCTCACGGCTGCGCGCCGCCCGACCCGAGGCCGACGGCACCCTCTTCTTCGAAGCCATCGTCATCGAGCGCAAGGGCGACTTCGCCGGGGCCGCCGAGCGCCTGACCCGGATCATCGATCGCGGCACCTTCCTCGACGTCGAGGCCGCCGCGGTCTGGTTCGATCTGGCCTACTGCCACACCCGCATGGGGCGCTACGCCGACGCCGCCGAGGCCTACAACCGCGCCCTAGCCCAGGAGCCCGACGCGCAGAGCCCCCACATCACCCTGAGCAACCTGGCCGAGATCCACATGGCCCTCGGCCAGCTCGACACCGCCATCTCCCACTGGCGCGAGGCCCTCTCCTTCGACGAGGGCTACCTGCACGCCCTCTTCGGCCTCGCCGTCGCCCTTGAGCGCCAGGGCCACCACGACTTCGCGCGCGCCTACGCGCTGCGCGGCCTGACCCTCGACCCGGAGCTCAAGACCTTCCTGGGCTCGGCGACCTTCTTCGTCCCCGCCGAGGACATGTCCTTCACCCTCGGCCTGCTGGCCGAGGAGAAGGGCGACTGGGCCCTGGCCAGAAGCCACTACGAGCGCTTCATCGCCCAGGCCACGGCCTCCAGCAACCTCTACGTCGACGCCGCCCGCGCCGCCCTCGCCCGCCTCGACGAGCGCGGCTCTCCCCTCGTCGGCAGCGGCCCGCTGCCGCTCCACCGCCCCACCGCCGTCGCCGCCGACCCCGCCGGGCGCTCCATCGCCCTCGGCGACGAGCTCGGCCGCGTCACCCTCGTCAGGCTCGCCAGCCAGTCCATCATCGCCTCGCCGACCCTCTCCGGCGCGCCCGTCCGCGCCCTGGCCTTCAGCGACGCCGGCCGCCACCTCCTGGCCGCACGCGACGACACCCACATCGACCTCATCGACCTGAGCCGGGGCGCCAGGGCGCAAAAAGCCCTCGGCCCCATCGCGCTGCCCAGCGGCAACAAGGTCCAGGCGCTGACCCTGGAGGGCGACGTCTTCCTCACATCACGCAATGCAAAGAGCCGCCAGTGGGGCGTCGGCAACCGCGCAAGGCCCGCCGAGGAGATCGGCCAGATCAACATCGCCGCCAACGCCCAGGACATCGCCCTGGCCGCCTGGGACGCCGAGCGCGCCGCCTTCGTGGCCGCCTTCTGGACCGACCAGCGCTCCCTGATGGTCCACCACTTCCCCGACACCAGCGGCACGAGGAGCTTCAGACCCCCGGACGCCACAAGCGAGCACGCCGTGGCCCTGACCCCGGACGGCCGCTTCGCCATCCTCGTCAACGCCCGCGACATCCTCGTCTGCCGCACCTCCGACCTTCAGGTCGTGCGCATGATGAAGAACCACGGCGAGCAGCAATGGGGCGCCCCCGTCAAGGCGGTGGTGGACGCCGCCGGAGGCGCTGGACACGGCCCGGCGCTCGTGATCCTCTATGCAGGCCACTACGCCGCATACAGGCTCGACGCCCTCCTGCCTGGCTCAGGGGGCGCCCCCTGATGCTCCTCCGGATTCGCGTTCATCGCGCCGACCTGCGATCGAGATCGGCCCTTCGCGAGGCTCAATCGGTGAGGTTGACGCCCTGGCGCAGCTCCTTGCCCACCTTGAACTTGATGGCGCGCTTGGACGGGACGTCCACCTCGTCACCAGTCCGGGGGTTGCGGCCAACATAAGGGTCGTAGTGCTTGACAGAGAAGCTGCCGAAGCCGCGCATCTCGATGCGGTTGCCATGAATCAAGGCGTCAGACATGGCGTCGAAGATGGCGTTGACGACCTTCTCCGCGCGCTTGCGGGGCAGCCGGGAGCGCTCAGCGATGGTATCGATGAGTTTGGACTTGGTCAGAGCCACTTTTGTATCTCCTGAAGGGGTGATCCCACCTTGGGGACCTCTTTCGCTGCCCAGAGGCGAGCAGCGGAGGGACCGTACTTCAGCCAGAAACACAAATCAAGTCAAGGCCGTAGCGCTTTTTCTACCTCGCGCCTCCCTCATCGCCCCCATCCTCGCCATCCTCACCTTCGCCGCGGCGCTCACCCTGACCACGACCGACGCCGCCGCGCAGCCCTTCGGCGATCCCTCCGGCCGCGTCCCCGTCATCCAGTACGTCCTCGACGACGTCGAGATCAACGGCCTCGACAAGACCTCCCCCGACCTCGTGCGCTCCATCATCGGCCTTGAAGCCGGCGAGCGCTTCGGCCTCTTCGACCTCGAGATCGTCAAGCGCCGCCTGCTCGGCACCGGCTACTTCCTCAGCGTCACCCCCAGCCTCAAGAAAAGCCAGCGCCGCGGCCACGTCCTGCTCGTCATCACCGTCGAGGAGCGCAACACCATCCTGCTCTCCGATCTCTTCGTCGGCGTCAGCGGCGATCGCGGCGCCTGGGGCGGCGTCGACATCGTCGAGGGCAACCTCCTGGGCCGCGGCCTGACCCTCGGCGGCGCCTTCGTCGCCTCCCGCGACCAGCTCGCCACGCGCCTCCTGCTGGCCGACACGCAGGCCTTCGCCCTGCCCCTTCGCCTCTCCGGCCTCGCCCACTACGCCTCCGGCCGCGAATCCCTCTTCGTCGCCGACAACACACCCCTGCCGCCCGGCCGCGCCGAACCCCTCTCCCTGAACTTCGAACGCCTCGGCGGCGAGCTCGGCGCCGGCTTCTACGCCGCACCCCTGCTCGGCGTCTTCGTCGACCTCGGCGTCGAGACCCTCCAGGGACGCTCCGACCTCCCCGACCTGACCGACAACCTCCTCGACCAGGGCCGCAGCCTCCACACCAGCCTTCGCATGACCTTCGACCACGACACCCGCGACAGCCCCTACGTCCCCACCAGCGGCTACCGCCTCAACCTCTCCATCCAGGGCTCCTCCGCGCTCATGGGCAGCGACTACGACTACCTCAAGCTCGTCCTGCGCAGCGCCCTCTACAAGTCCCTCGGCATCACCCAGGCCGGTCACGTCCTGCGCTTTGACCTCTTCGGCGGCATCGTCCTCGGACAGCCCCCCTTCTTCGAACGCTTCTTCGTCGGCGACGCCTCCGCCCTCGTCCCCTCCCGCGACCTCGGCCTGAACTTCTCCGCCATCGGCTCCCCCGACTTCCTCCACACCGGCGCCGGAAACCTCGCCTTCGAAACCGTCGTGGCGGGCCTCGGCCTCGAATATGGCGTCCCCATCATCGAAGGCCCCGCACCCTTCTACCGCGTCGAGTTCTTCGTCGCCGCCGGCCTCTTCGGCATGACCACCCCAGGCGATCTGCCCGGCGACCGGCGCGTCAACCTCGCCGTCGATCCCGTCCTTGACCCCAACGCCTCCGTCTTCCCCATCGACATGACCTTCAACATCGGCTTCAAGGCCGAGACCCCCATCGGGATCTTCGGCCTGAGCTTCGCCAACGCCCTGGCCCTGGCCCCGCTCTGACACCACGGGAGCGACCCCCTGACGATGACGATCGACGACCTCAAGCACGCACCACCCCGCAGGACAGGGCTCACGCCCCTGCTCGGGGCCCTCGTGTGCCTGTGGTCATCCGTCGCCTCAAGCCAGCAGCCCGCCAGCAAGCCCATCGAGTGCAGCGCCCACAAGGGCTCCGAGGTCCGCTGCGATCTCCACCTGACCGACTTCTTCGACAGCGCCGTCAAGGAGAAGATGCGCAGCGGCCTGCTCAACCGCTTCCACTACCGCGTCTACATCCGCCGCGTTCAAGACGGCGAGCCCGTCGCGCTGGCCGCCATGCGCCTCCTGGAGGTCTATGAGCTCTGGGACGAGGTCTACTTCGTCCTCCAGCAGGACGGCGGCGACACCACCCGCAAGAGCCAGCACCTCGAAGGCGCCATCGGCCACCTGGCCGAGATCGACGCCCTGCTCATCGCCCGCGGACTGCCCCCAGGCCGCTACTACGCCGACCTCTTCGTCGAGATCAACCCCCTGAGCGAGGAGGACGAGGCCGAGCTGCGCGCCTGGATCTCCCGCAGCCGCGGCGGCCAGAGCACCTTCGCCACCGGCGACCGCAGCTTCTTCGGCACCTTCGTCTCCCTCTTCACCAACATCCGCCCCGGAAAGGCCGAGCGCACCTTCCGCGCACAGACCGCCCCCTTCACCCTCAAGCCCCCCTGACGGGTTGACGACGGGTCAGATGGACGCTAGTTTTTCCATGGTCAAGCATGGTCTTCCATGTACCAGTGAGATCAACATGAGCACCCCAAACGCCCAGGTGTCTGCCACCATCTCCACGACGACCAAGGAGAAGCTCGACCGCTTCACCGAGGAGCTTGGCCTGAAGAAGAATTTCGTGGTCGAGCAGGCGCTGCTCTTCTTCATGGAGTCGCGCCGCGAGCTGCCCGACGAGGCCTTCATTCCGACCCGCCTGCTGCTCGACGACGAAGGCTTCGCGCGCGTCATCGACCAACTTGAGGCACCGCCCGCCCCGACGACCGAGCTTCGAGAGCTGATGCGTGGCGATTGAGATCCGGCCGCTGAGGCCGACCGACGATCGCAGCGCCTTCTCGTGCGGCGAGCCCGCCCTGGACCGCTTCTTTGAGCACTACGCCGGCCAGAACCAGTTCAAGCTCAAGCTGGCCGTGACCTACGTGGCGCTGGCGGGCGAGCGCATCATGGGCTTTGCCACCGTCGCGGTGGGGAGCCTTGAGCGGCGCGAGGTGCCGGATGCCAGGCTGCGACGGCGCCTGCCTTCCTATCCGCTGCCCGTCCTGCGGCTCGCTCGCCTCGGCGTCGATCAGGGGGCGCAGGGAGCCGGCATCGGCCGGATGCTCCTGCGGCATGTGTTCCTGCTTGCGCTGGCTCAGCGCGACACGGCGGGGTGCCTCGGCGTCGTCACGGACGCCAAGCCCGACGCCGTCGCGTTCTACGAGAAGCTCGGCTTCGTCCCTCTGGAGGGCCTCCGCGAAGGGCGGCTGCACGGCGACCCGACGCCCATGTTCCTCGACATCCACGCTCTCGCAGCCGCCCTCGACGGCTGAGGTCTTCAAACGCGGCTGGTTCGAGCGCGGGCGGCGGCCGAAGCGCCCGGGCCGGCGGGCTGGATCTTTGGGGGCCGGGCGGCCTATGCTCACCTTGGGGGCCGGGCGCGCGACCTCGCGCCCCGATCCACCTGTCTTGATCCCGTCATTGCAGTGGTCGAGGGCCAACTTGAAGCGCTTTCAATGGAAGGTCGTCGCGCTGATGCTCCTCGTCAGCGCGATCCCGCTGATCGTCAGCGCGCTGGTGGCCGACAGGCTCCTGGAGGACACCGTCGCCATCGGCTTCGACGCCCGCCTGGAGGGCGGCCTCGAGGCCGCCGTCGAGACACACCGCCGCTACATCCAGGTCCGCCGCCGCGCCGTCGTGCTCGAAACCCGCGATCTCGCCCACGACCCCAGCTTCCTCGCCCTCCTCGACGCCGACCCGCCCGCGCCGGCCGCCCTCCAGACCTGGCTCGCCGCCTGGATCGAGCAGGTCTCCGATCCGCACATGGACGTCGCCATGATCGAGCTGCGCCCCGCCGACGGCGCCCAGACCCCCCCGCTGCGCCTCGACCGCCGCGACAAGTTCCCCGAGGATCGCTGGCGGACCAAGGCCCAGGGCGCCATCGCCAGGACAGAGCGCGGCGCCCGCTTCGAATTGACGGTCACCTACGTCGTCCCCTGGGCGCTCTTTCGCGAGTTTGAGGACCTGGGCCACCTCGGGCGGACCTTCGACCAGCTCGAGCGGCGGCAGGCCTCGCTGACGACCGGCTACACCCGCACCCTGGTGGCCTTCTCCGGCGCCGTGCTGGCCGTCACCTTCCTGGCGGGCTTCCTCTGGTCCAGGGCCACCACCAGCCGCCTCGGGCGACTGGCGCGCGCCACCGAGCAGGTCGGCCGCGGCAACCTCGACGTCCAGGTCCCCGTGCAGGGCCGCGACGAGATCGCTCAGCTCACCGAGGCCTTCAACCGCATGGTGGCCGAGATCCGACAGAGCCGCGATCGGCTCGCCTACCTGGAGCGCGTCTCCACCTGGCAGGAGATCGCCCGCCGCCTCGCCCACGAGATCAAGAACCCCCTGACCCCCATCCTGCTCGCCGTCCAGCAGCTTGACCGCAAGTTCGAGGACTACCAGGACCAGCCCGAGCGCTACCGCCGGCTCGTGAGCGACTCCATGGAGATCGTCTCCGAAGAAGTCGAATCATTGCGCAAGCTTGTGCGCGAGTTCAGCGACTTCGCCCGCCTCCCCAGGGTCGACCCCGAGCCCACCGACGTGGAGCGCTTCCTCCGAGAGCTGATCCGCACCAACCCTCAGTTCGCCCCCCACGTCGCCGCCCCGGACGACCTGGACGAGAGCCTCGACCCTGGCTCGGAGAGCGACCGCGAGCCGCACGAGGGCCGCGCCCGCGCAGCGGCGGCGGGCGATCCCCTGACCGCTGGCGTGGACGCCACCATGATGCGGCGCGCGCTGCTCAACCTCGTCGAGAACGCGCAGCAGGCCATCGACCGCGCGGGCCTGCCCGCCGAGGGCGCCATCACCTTGCGCGTGGAGCGCGGCGATCCCGGCAGCGTCCGGATCGTCGTCGAGGATCGCGGCCCCGGCGTCGCGCCGGAGCACCTCGGCAGCCTCTTTGATCCCTACTTCACGACCAAGAGCGACGGCACCGGGCTCGGGTTGGCGATCGTCAAGAAGATCGTCCTGGACCACGGCGGCGACATCATCGTCGAGTCCCCGCTGGACGAGCGCGGGGGGACCCGCTTCACCCTGACCCTGCCGAGGGCCTGAGCCCCACGGCGACCCCCGTCACTGGCCGTCGATCTCGAGCAGCATCTGGCGGCCCTCTTCGGCGTCCTCGCAGGCCTTGGTCTGGCCCAGATCGCAGGCGCGCTGCAAGAAGTCCACAGCCCGGACGATGATGGGCCTGACGGCGGCCGGGTTGTCCTCGTCGATCTCCAGCTCGCCTGCCACGGCGCAGATGCGCTCGCGCACGAGCCGGGCGCGCTCGGACTCCTCCCCGGAGGCCTCCTGGGCCAGCTCCTTCATGTTCTCGTTGCACAGCTCCTCGCCGAGCTGGAGGCCCGCCGACATCATGCAGGACATCGCCAGACCCCCGTAGCAAGCCTGCTCGGCCAGCGCCGCCGCCTTCTCGCCGTTCGTCTTGAGGTGCTCCCCGATCACGTACTCCTCGCTCAACGTCAGGCACGCCTGCCCATTGCCGCTGTTGCAGCCCGACTCCAGCAAGGAGAAGTAGCGCACCGGCCCGCCCTTGATGCCCATCACCGCCTGCACCTCCGCCTCGGTTCCGAGGAAGAGATCCGCCAGGAGCGTGCAGGAGAAGGACTCGCCGCCGCTGCAGCCGCGCTCCAACATCGCGACGGCCGGCCCCATCAGCGCCAGATCCGGCTCGGCGCTCTGCATCAGCGGCGCCATGATCCCGAAGCCCGCCATCGTGCACGCGTCCGCCTCGCCCTCATCGCAGGCCAGCGCGAAGTTGTCGGCGTAGTTGGCCAGCATCGCGAAGAGCTGCGCCTCGGCGTCCTCGGCGCCCCCGAAGAACGTCGCCTCCAGCTCGGGGTCGTCGACGCTCTTCATCAGCA
The DNA here is from genome assembly GCA_005804885.1 of Pseudomonadota bacterium. Taxonomy (GTDB): domain Bacteria; phylum Myxococcota_A; class Bradymonadia; order Bradymonadales; genus SYOX01. The sequence goes on along the minus strand of SYOX01000401.1, from coordinate 2,773 downwards.
GGTTCGCCAGACGACCGCAGCTCTGGATGCTGCCCTTGCCGCACTGCGCGTTGCACTGCTCGAAGTTGCCCTCTTCGCACATGAAGGTCTCGGCGTCCTGCGCGCTGACGCAGATCCCGTCGTTGTTGATCACGTAACCCTCGCGGCAGCCCACCTCCGCCTCGGTCCCGCGCTCCTTGCGGGCGACGGCCTGGCCCTTGGCGCCGTCCTCGATGGGCGTCAACGACAGCCGGATCAGCGCGCTGCACCCAGCCGGCGGCTTGCCCTCGACGTTGTTCGAGCAGCGCGTGTGATCCCCGTCCGTCACCCGCGTGCTGTTGCTGCTCGACGACTCGGTGCCGCCCCCTTCGCCGAAGAAGTCCACCTTGGCCCCCACCTCCGCCGACGACGCCGTCTGCATCACGAAGGCCCCCAGATCGGCCCCCCGCACGAAGTGCGTCGCTTCCCCGCACTCCGAGCCCGCCAGCTCAGCCCGCTGGACCGTCCGCACCGTCGTCTTCTTCTTGCCCACCCACGCGTACTGCACGTAGAGGCTGCGGCCCATCTCGAACTCCGCCGACAGATCGCCCGCGATCGAACCCCCGAGGTTGGCCTGCGCCGAGGCCGCGTCCTTCATCTCCAGCACCTTGGTCTTCTGCGTGATCTTCGAGTAGCCGTACGAGCCCCCGTTGAGCCGGCAGTCGTCCATGATCTCAATCTTGTCGCACCCATAGCGCACGATCACGACCCCCTCGTCCATCGCCGACTCCAGGTCGGCGCGCACGTCGTCCCCCGCGTTGACGATGTAGGGGCTCTGCTTGCCCAGCAGATCGGCCTCGTTGCATCCCTCGCCTCCGGCCAGCCCCTGCATGGACTTGTCGTCGGACTTGATGTTCGGCGGCGTGACGCCGGGGCAGCCCGACAAGATCAACGCGGCCCCGACCGCACAAGGGACCACCGACAGCTTCCATCGATCGAGCATGACTCCAGACTCCTCCTGGTTGGGCAGAGATCCTCGCGATTTCCCCGGTTGCCCGACCACCCTAATGTCAACGGTCGCCCGTGTCAGCAAAGAGCGCCTCAAGAAGCGGCAAAAATGGACCGCGCCACCGCCAGCAAGAACCCCTCGGGCCCTGGCCGCGCGACCTCGGACAGCCTCAACCGCCGCCCATCCTTGAACCACTCGCACGCGAAGGCCCGCGCCCCCCCATCTTCTACGTCAAAGCCGCGCTCCAGCGTAAAATAGCGCGCCCTCGCCGGCCGCTTGACGATGAACCAGCCCCGCTCCGGCGCTTGATAGACCACCATCGCCGCATAGGCCTCCCCAGGGCTCTCCGGCGACGGCATCCCCACGATCACGACCTCCAGCCCCTCGCCGAGATCGTCCGGTAAGTGGCTGATCTGAAAGGACTCTGGCTCACCAAGCCGCGCTGACGCCAGCCGCCCCGCCTTGAGCCACAGGGTCGACAGCTCGCGCTGGGCGCCCTCGCCGGTCAGCGCCTTCCACAGGCGCTTCGGGGTCTTGAGCGCCGCGTCCCGCAGCGCGCGGGTGGCGAAGATCGTCAGGTGAGGCCGAGGGGTTGGCGTCGACATCGAGGGGGCTCCTGCGTTCGGCACGTCGGAGGAGAGGCGAGGAGTGAGCGCGGCACTCTCAGCCCGCAGCGGCCTGGGCCGCCCTGGCCTTGGCCTCGCACGACGGGCAGGTGATGAACCTGGAGGCCGGCGGCCCCAGGATCCCCTGGCTGGGGTGGCCGGGGTACTTCTTGGGGGCAAAGCGCTTGAAGCAGATCCGACAGGTCCGGTGGTGATCCTGAAAGGTCTGGCGGGCGTCCTCGCTGAGGTTCTGGAGGACCTTCTGAGCGCGCTGATCGCCCAGCGCCAGCAGCGCGCGGATGGGCAGCGCCCGCAGCAGGTGCGAGTTGGGCGTCCGCACCCCGCCGGTCACCTCCAACTCGAAGGGCAGCCGGATCTCCACGTGCGTCTCCGTGATCCGAAAGACGAAGCCCTGCGAGCGCGGCCTGCTGATCAGGAAGTAATCGGCCTTGAGCAGGCTCTCGGGGACCTTCTGGCGGCGAGGATCCTTGGGGTCAAGCTCGTCGAGCCACTCCTGGGCCTCGCTCATCGGCTCCATGCCCTTGGTCGAAACCCCGTGCATCCCCCCGACCAGATCGACGGCCTTCTGCCTTGGCGACTTGAACCAGCCGAACATCCCCCGCCCCTCACCCTGCGCGCGACCCCTGAGCGGCGCCGCGCCTCCTGCAAGCCCGCACACTATAACACCATCCGGCCCTCAATGCCGATCCCTTCAACCGCCGACCCTCAGGCCGGCCGCCACCTCAAAGCGCCGCCGACGGGTTTGCCGGACCCTGATCGGGTCCGGCCGCACGCCGCGGCGACCGACGGGTTTGCCGGCCCCTGATCGCCGCCGACGGGTTTGCCGGACCCTGATCGGGTCCGGCTGCACCCGCGGCTACTCTGTTTCGCCCCTCCGGGGCTCTAAAATGCTGTCCCGTCTCGGTGAAATCGGAAGGCCAAGGAGGCTTGCAGCTCCGAGGCGCCAGACAACAATCGACCGATTCGGGTTGTCGGTGCGTTGTCCCATCCCCTTCCGCCCAAAGGGCGGCTCGGTAATTGGAGCCCCCAAAGGGGCGACACAGAGTAGATACTGTGTTGGAGTCAAGTCGAAAGAGACCTCTTTTCGTCAAAGGGTTGGCCACTGTTCAGGACGCCGTAGACCTGGCGAAGCAGCTTGTGCATCGCTGCGACTACTCTCTCTTTACCCGTTTTGCCCCTG
>SYOX01000400.1 GCA_005804885.1 Pseudomonadota bacterium | reverse complement strand
TCTTCGAAGGCACGCAGCAGATCCAGCTCCTCATCATCGCCCGCAAGCTGCTCGACAAGCGCTCCTCCGAGCTCAAGTAATCCGATCCTCGCCCCTCGCGGGATCGCCGTCGAGCGAGGCCCGCCAGGCGGCCTCGAAGCGCTCGACGATCGCCCCGGCGGGCTCGACGGCGCCGATGTCATCGACGCTGCGGCCCGCCTGGAAGTACTCGCTGTGGTCGCTGCCCTTGAGCGACGCGTTCTTGAGCTGCCACACGCTCCTGAGGCTGTACAGGCTTCGCACCAGGTGCTTGCCCTTCGGGTGCGCCAGGAGCCGGCGGGCGATGGGGCCGGCCTTCGTCCCGACCTGTCGCACGTAATCGGTCTGGATCACGGAGACGGGGACACCCGACAGCCGCTCGGTCAGGACGATGTCGTCGGCGCTGGCCCTCAGGATGGCCCGCTTGTAATCGTCGTGCGCCCGACACTCCTCGGTGGCGATGAAGCGCGTGCCGAGCTGCGCGGCGACGTAGCCCATCCCCAACGCCTCCACGAAGCCCGCCGCGTCCCCGATGCCCCCCGCGCACACCAGCGGCACCCCCAGCCCCTCCAGCTCCTCATAAAGGGCGCGCGGATCGCGCTGTCCGGAGTGACCGCCCGCCCTGTTGTTGACGCAGATCAGCCCGTCGACACCCGCGTCCAGGGCCTTCTGAGCCCACTTCAGCTCCGTGACGTCGTGGTAGACCACGCCGCCGCGCGCGTGCACCTCGCGCACCACCCAGTCCGGGTTGCCCAGCGCCGAGACGAAGAAGCGCACCCCCTCCTCAAGCGCGATGGCCACCCACGCCTTCATCCGCTGCTCGTAGACCTTCGACGACTGCTCGACCAGCGCGTTGAAGCCTATCGCCCCATCCGTCTGAGCCTTGATCCACCGGATCCCCTCGCGCAGATCCCACTTGTGGACGAACATCATCGAGATGGGCTGGATCACCCCCACCCCCCCGGCCTTCGCCACCGCCGCGATCAGCTCAGGGTTCGAGCACGGGTACATCGCCCCGCAAATGAGAGGCACCTTCGCCCCGCTGTGCTTGAGAAAGACCGTCATCTCACCTCCTGATCCAGCCTGGGCTCATCCGGCGGATACATCTTGTATACTATAGTTGGACCCCGCGACAAGGGCTGTGCTAGAGTTGGCGCTGGCGACTTGGAGACAGGGGAGGGTGGACTTGAAGCAGGACGAGCAGGCCAGGAAGCGCTCGCAGCACTCGCTGGAGATGTTCGGGGAGGGGACGCGCGGTCGGATCTTGCGTGGGACCGCCGTGTCCGTCTCTCGCCGAGGGGTCCGCGACATCACGGTGCAGCACATCCTGGAGGCCTCGGAGGTCTCACGGCGGACCTTCTACAAGACCTTCCAGAGCGCCGAGGACGCCCTCGACGCCCTCTTCGAAGTCTCCACCCGAATGTTCGCCGGGAGCATCCACATGGCCGCCGCTGGCGAGCCCGACCCGCTGCGGCGGATCATCTGCGCCGTCGACGCCTACCTCGACCTTCAGCAGGTCGGCGGCCGCCTCATCATGGAGCTTCAGTTCGAATCGATACGCCCTGACTCGCTCCTCGGGCCAAGGCGCGAGCGGCTCTTCGACATGCTCGTCGAGCTCTTCGACAACTGCGTCAACCGCATCGTCGGGCGGCCCGTCGATCCCCTGCTGGTGCGCGGCGCCATGCTCTCGCTCGAAGGGCTCGTGCTCCACATCCAGCGCGAGGGCGTCTTCACCGACGAGTCCAGGCATCGCGTCCGGCGCGTCTTCCTGGCCACGCTCGCCGGGGCGCTCAACGCCGACGAGGTTGGCGAGTTCGAATTACCCCACCCCCCCGCGACTCCCGCCAGACAGCCCTCCGCCTCGTAAGGGTCGACTCCGATGACGCACACGTCGAGATCAACGAATCGACTCCGTTGACACACACGGTGGGATCGGGGGGGCGACTCCGTTGACGGGCACGTCGAGATCTGGGAGTCGACTTCGATGACGCGCACGTCGAGATCATCGAGTCGACTTCGTTGTTGTGATCTGCACGTTGACGGTCCACCCGGGCTTGCGCCCGGGCCTTGGGTTTTGTCCTGGGTCGCCCCGCCTTCCGGCGGGGCTGGCGACGGGCCGTCAGCCTTCGTGGGGCGTGTCACCCGTGTCGAACTCACAAGAAGAGTTAGGGGGCTGGGAAGCAGACATCGAGCGGCCTTGAGGGGGTCTGTCGCTTGAAGGTTGACTTCCTGTCGCCAGCCCCGAAGGGGCGTCCCTGGACAAATTGTAGGCCCGGGCGCAAGCCCGGGTGGACCGTCAACGTGCGGATCCCACCAACGAAGTCGACTCGATGATCTCGACGTGCCCGCCATCGAAGTCGAATCGATGATCTCGACGTGCCCGCCATCGAAGTCGAATCGATGATCTCGACGTGCCCGCCATCGAAGTCGACTCGTTGATCTCGACGTGCCCGGCATCGAAGCCGACTCGACGATCTCGACGTGTCCGTCAACGAAGTCGACTCCCCGATCTCGGCGTGCCCGTCAACGAAGTCGATTCGTTGATCTCGGCGTGCCCGTCAACGAAGTCGACTCGCCGATCTCGATTGTTCCCGACGGGGTCTTGTGCCCGACATCGAGCCGGCTCGTCGATTAGCACCGACGACGACGGTGACGGTCAGACGCGCTCAAGGATGGCGGCGGCGCCGAGGCCCCCGGCGGCGCAGATCCCCAGCAGAGCGGTCTGGCGATCGCCGCTCTGGAGGGCGTTGGCCATGGTGGTGACCATGCGGGCGCCCGTGGCCGCGAAGGGGTGGCCGAGCGCAATCGAGCCGCCGTGGATGTTGATGGCGGTGGGGTCGATCTGCCCGACCGCCTTGTCCAGGCCAAGCCGGTGTCGCGCGAAGGCGTCGCTGCCGAGCGCCTTGAGGACGCACAGGACCTGCGCGGCGAAGGCCTCGTGGATGTCGATCAGATCGATGTCCCCGAGGCTCATGCCCGCCCGCTCCAGCGCCCTGGGCATGGCCAGCGCGGGGCCGATCAGCAGCTGATCTGAAGGATCGACGCCCACATAGCTCCAACTCCTGAAGGCGGCCAGCGGCTTGAGGCCCAGCGCGCGGGCCTTGTCGGCCTCCATCCGCAGGACGGCGGCGGCGCCGTCGGTCAGGGCGCTCGAGTTGCCCGCCGTCAGCGTCCCGCCCTTGGCAAAGACCGGCCGCAGCTTCGCCAGCTTGTCGACGTCCGTGTCGGCCCTGACGAGGCCGTCGGTGTGGACCCAGCGCCCCTCGGAGACCTCGATGGGGGCCACCTCGGCGTCAAAGCGCCCCGAGGCGATGGCCTCGGCGGCCCGATGGTGGGACTGCGCCGCGAAGGCGTCCTGCGCCTCCCTCGAAATCTCGTTGCGCGCCGCCATCTCCTCGGCCGCCTCGCCCATCAGCTGGCCCGTGCTGCGCTCGGCGATCTCGGGCTTGCGCGGGATCAGGTCGGTGATCGGGGTCAGCTGGCTCAGGACCGCCATCACGTCGGCGGCCGAGGCCTTGCCGAAGGCCAGCGGCGCCAGCGCGTGCACCAGCTTCTGCGGCAGCTTCACCTCCGCGTTGCTCGTCGAGTCCGAGCCCCCCGCGATCACCACGTCCGACTCGCCGCGCTCGATGGCCGCCGCCGCCAGCGTCACAGCCTGCAGCCCCGAGGCGCAGGCCCGCGTGACCGTCATCGCCTCGACCGTCGGCGGCAGCTTCAGATCCAGCGCGATCTCCCGACCGACGTTCGGCGAGGTGCCGGGCAGGACGACGCCGCCCCAGACCAGGGCGTCGATCTCGGCCCGTGGGATCGCGTAGCGCCTCAGCAGCGCCTCGGTCACGGCCGCGCCCAGCGCGATCGTGTCCAGGCGCATGAAGTCGCCGAAGGCCCTGACGAAGGGCGAGCGGACCCCGCCGACGATGACCGCCCGGCGCGGCTTCTGGGTGTTCCTGGTGACCATGGCTCTCCTCTTTCCTGTGTGTTCTCAAGGACCTGCGCTGCCTTGGCGCTCGCCCTGTCCCCGTCGAACGATCGATCCCGGCGGGCGCTCAGGCGCCCACCAGCGCGCCGCCGCACACGCGCAACACCTGGCCGGTGATCCCCGCGGACTGCGGCGTCGACAAGAACACGATCGCCTCGCCGACGTCCTGGGGCTGGCCGCCTTGCCCGAGGCTGTTCATGCGGCGGGCGACCTCGCGGATCGCCGCAGGCATCGCGTCGGTCAGGCGAGTCTCGATGAAGCCCGGCGCCACGGCGTTGATCGTGATCCCGCGGCGCGCCAGCGGCCCCGCCATGCCCCGCACGTAGCCGACCACGCCGGCCTTGGAGGCCCCGTAGTTCGTCTGCCCCATGTTCCCCGCGATCCCCGACACCGACGACAGGCACACGATCCGCCCGAAGCTCCGGATCACGCCCTCCTCGACGAAGTGGTCCGTGATCCGCGCCACCGCCGACAGGTTCACCGCCACGGTCTGGTCCCAGTGCTCCCTGGACATCCTCGCCAGCGTCTTGTCCCGCGTGATCCCCGCGTTGTGGACGATCACGTCCACCGCGCCGCCGAGGGCCTCCGCGATCCGCGGCGCGGCGTCCGTCGCCGTGATGTCGATCCCCACCGGCACGCCGTTGATCTTGCGGGCCAGCGCCGCCACCTCGGCCTGATCCTCAGGGCGATCCAGGCAGTATACCCGCGCCCCCTCGGCCGCCAGCAGCTCGGCCGCCGCGCGCCCGATCCCCCGCGCCGCGCCCGTCACCAGGGCCACCTTGCCGTCCAGCGGCCGCGTCCACGCGGCCTCGTCCCTGGACACCCTGACGCGCTTGTCGATCCGCAGCGGCTGCCCCGTGACGTAGGCCGAGCGCGCCGAGAGCGCGAAGCGCAGCGGCCCTGCCAGCCTGTCCTCGGCCCCCTCGGCCACCTCCACCAGCAGGGCCGTGGCCCCGCCACGCCCCACCTCCTTGGAAAGGCTGCGCGTGAAGCCCTCCAGGGCCGCCTGGGTGGCGCAAGCCACACCGCTGGCCTGTGACCCGACCGGGCGCGAGAGCACCACGGCCCGCCCCCCAGGCCCAAGCTCGCGCACGAGCGGATGAAAGAACTCGTAGAGCGCGCCGAGCGCCTCGGGGCCGCCGAGCGCGGTCCCGTCGAAGATCAGCGCGTCGAGCTTCTTGCGGCCCGTGTCCTCGGCGTCGAGCAGGCGCGTGGGCCGCCCGAAGGCCTCGGCGGCCTCGGCCATCTCGACCGGCGGCGCCCCGGCGGTCCACACCGTCGCCCCGGCCTCGGCCAGCGCCGCCGCCAGCGGCGCCGTCAGCGCGCTCCCCGGCGCGAAGGCCACCGCCACCGGGCGACCGTCCAGGGGCCTGTCTCCACGGGGGGCCGTGGGCCTGACCAGCTGGGGGGGCATCGGGATCGGCAGCCCGAGGGACTTGATCAGCCGCCGCGCTTGCGGTCGGCGAGAGAGCTCAAGCAGCATGTCCGCCATGATCAGCGCTCCTGTCGCGTGGTGTAGGTCCCCATCATGTATACTCGGCCTCCCGGGGCGTCGCCCACGAAGACCTCTCCCCCCTCTCTGCGGATGTAGAGCCCCACGTTGGCCGGCAGGATCAGCGGGCTGGTGAAGCGGACGTCGAAGGTGTCGATGGGCGACGCCCCGGCGAAGAGGTTCTGGTTGAGCCCTTCATAGGCGCGGGCCAGGGTGGCGAAGCCGTGCAGGATGGTGTTCTTGAAGCCGGACGCGCGGGCGTAGGCCGGTATCCAGTGGATCGGGTTGAAGTCCCCGGTCAGCCGCGCGAAGTCCAGCCCCGCCGAGGCCGGGATCTTCCAACGGGTCACCTCCACGGCGTCCAGCGGCACCGAGGGCCGCTCGCGCTCGCCGGCCTTCTCGCCGCCCTTCTCCGCGCCCTTCTCGCCCCGGCCCCCGTAGACGACGATGGGGAACATCCGCGCCACGAGCGCGTCGGGCGCCTCGGCCGTCCCTGTCGTCACGATCTGCTCGATGACGGCGCGGCGGCCGTTGTCGTCGATGCTGGCGAGCTGCGCGCTGACATGCAGCGGCGCGTCGTCGGGCAGGGGCGCGTTGATCTCCAGCCGACAGCCCCCGTTGACCACCTTCATCAAGGGGTAGGGCAGATCCTTGAGCGTCCCGGCCGCCAGCCCGAAGCCCCACTGCGGGAACATGTGCGGCGGCACCTGCCCCTTCCACGTCCGGCCATCCCCGCCGACCTCCCCGATGTAGGCCCGCACCAGCGCCGCCGATCGCGGCTGCACCGTCGCCTCCAGCACCGGCCCCGGCAACTCCGGCGGCCCCGCGGCCTTCTTCTTGAAGCGCTGCCCCGCCGCCAGCAAGGCCGTCCGACCCAGCGCCGCCAGCACCGGACCCTGCTCCATGATGTGTCGATTCGATACCATCTCGACCTCCCTCAGCGCCACCCGGCGCGATCGGGCGGGATTCTAGATCATCGCCCCCGACATGTAAACACCGTGTGTACCTCCGTTTGGGATCGATGGAGGAGTCGACTTCGTTGATGGGGACGGCAACTCCCCCTCCTGTCCTCCCCCTCGTAACTCCCCCTCCTGTCCTCCCCCGAGGGGTCAGTGACCCTCGGCACTGCCTCCGCTTCGCAAGGGGGAGGGACGCTCGCGGTTCGGGCAAGGTGGATCGGCGGGTCGACTTCGTTGTCGGGCACGTCGTTTCACTCCACCCCCTGTCCCCCTCCTCGCTGCGCAAGGAGGGGGGACGCTCGTATTACGGGCACGGCGGATCGGCGAGTCGACTTCGTTGGTGGACAAGGGGAGATCGGCGAGTCGGCTTCGATGACGGACAAGGGGGATCGGCGCGTCGACTTCGTTGAGGGGCAAGGAGAGATCAATGAGTCGACTTCGATGATGGGATCTGCACGTTGACGGTCCACCCGGGCTTGCGCCCGGGCCTTGGGTTTTGTCCTGCGTCGCCCCGCCATCCGGCGGGGCTGGCGATGGGGCGCCAGCCCTCGTGGGGCGTTTCACCCGTGTTGACTTCAGAGGAGATGTTGGGGGGCTGGGAAGCAGACATCGAGCGAGCTTGAGAGGGTCTGTTCCCCGATTGTTGAAGGCCCCTGGCCAGCCCCGCAGGGGCGTCCCGGGACAAAATGTAGGCCCGGGCGCGAGCCCGGGTGGACCGTCAAGGTGCGGATCCCATCAACGAAGTCGACCCGTCGTGATCGACGTGTCCTCAACGATCTGACGGGGGATGGACGGACCTCACGAGCCGCAGGCCGATGACGCCGGCGCGCGCCGTAGGCGTGATGTGGCCGCGGTGGGCGGCGCGGAGCCCGCTGGGGTTGGAGTTCCAGCAGCCGCCACGGAAGACGCGGGCCTGGCCGTGGTCTGGGCCCTCAGGATCAACTCTGGGGATCTCCTGGCTGCGATCTGGGTAGTCGCCATGCCAGTCCCAACACCACTCGAAGACATTGCCAAACATGTCGTGGAGCCCGTAGCCGTTGGCCTTCTTGAGCCCCACCGGGTGTGTCCTCGGCCTCCTGGCCCCATCCGGCACGTCCGACGATCCCGACGCGCTCAGGCCGCCATCTTTCTCCGTGTCGGAGTTGTCCCTGTACCAGGCGATCGTGTCCAGCAAGGTCGCGTCCCTCTCTCCGAGGCGCATCGGATCACCGGCGTAGGTGGCCGTCGTGGTGCCAGCGCGGCAGGCATACTCCCACTCGGCCTCCGTCGGCAGCCTCCAGCCGGAACCCTCCCTGCTGCCGAGCGTCGGGGTAGCCTGCGCCTGGGCCTCTTCAGATCCGTAGGCGCCGCCGTCCGAGCGGCGGTAGAAGGGCTCAAGGCCCCAGTGGGCCGACATCGCATTGCAGAAGGCCACCGCTGAGAACCAGGTGACATTCTCCACGGGACGCTGGGCCATCAGGTCGGGATCGACGCCTTGAAAGTAGGAAGGGCAGGTGCCCATGATCTGCGTCCACTGAGCGTGCGTGGCTGGGAAGACTCCGATGGCCAGGCCTCGGCTCAACACAACCTCGGTCTGGACCTCGTCGGCCTTGCGGCCTGCTTCTTCCTCGGGCGAGCCCATCAGGAAGCGGCCAGGGGGCAGCAGGGCGTAGAGGGCGCGCTCGATCCCGAGGGCGTCGAGGACGGTGAGGCGGGGATCGCGCTGGTTGTCGGCGCGGCAAGCCAGCCAGGAGGCCGGGACGATCTGGGCCGGTTGTCGCCACGCGGCGGCGTTGCGCGGCAGCAGCCCCAGGCAGAGGTCCAGCGCGATCTGGAGGGTGTCGGGGTCGTCGATGGCGTCCAGCGTTCGGCAGAGGCCGCCCCAGGCGGCCTCACAGGGGCCGCCGTGGAGCAGAGCGCGCAGATCGGTCAGGTTGTCGTTGGCAGAGCGGACAGGGGGTGGGGAGCCGGGGATCTTCATGCGGCCGCTTGAGACGATTTCCGCTGGAAGTGCAGCTACTTGCGCTTGCGGGTGGGATCGTGGCGCCTGGGCTTGTCGGAGGGCGCACCCTTGGCGGGCTTCTTGGGGGTGGCCTGCGGGGCGCGATCTCGAGCGACGGCGGCGGGCTTGCGAGGGCTGCTCTGGCGATCAAAGTCCTTCTTGTGGGACTCGACCTCGTCGTCTTCGAGATCGATGGCGAAGTCGCCGCGCTTGTCGTGGACGGAGTAGCTGGCGTGGAAGCCGAGGCGGAAGGCCTCGAAGCGGTCCTGCTCGATGGCGTCGCGCATCATCTGCATCAGGTCGAGGTAGAAGGCGATGTTGTGGTGCACGATCAGGGTCGTGCCGAGCAGCTCCTTGGACTTGACGAGGTGGTGGATGTAGAGGCGCGAGAAGTTCTTGCACGCGTAGCAGCCGCACTGGGTGTCGAGCGGATAGAGATCTTTGCGATACTGCCTGTGGGTGATGCGGTAGGAGCCGCGGCGCGTAAAGACGATCCCCGATCGGGCCAGGCGCGTCGGCAGGACGCAGTCGAACATGTCGATGCCGCGCGCGACGCCCTCGACCAGATCCTGGGGGTAGCCGACGCCCATCAGGTAGCGGGGCTTGTCCGCCGGCAGGTGAGGCTCAGCGGCGTCGACGGCCTGCATCATCAGCTCGTGGCCCTCGCCGACGGACACGCCGCCGATGGCGATCCCGACGGTGTTGCGCTGGGCGGTGGCCTTGGCAGACCGGGCGCGCAGGTCGTTGAACGAGGAGCCCTGGACGATGGCGAAGAGCGCCTGATCAGGCTTGTCGTGGGCCGCGATGCAGCGATCCAGCCAGCGCAGCGTCCGGTCCACCGCGGCGTCGGCCTGCTCCCAGGTCGCCGGGTAGGGGACGCACTCGTCAAAGGCCATCGCGATGTCGGCGCCGAGATCCTGCTGTATCCTCATCGAGCTCTCAGGTGACAGAAAGACCTCCCGCCCGTCGTGCTTCCACTTGAAGCGGACGCCCTCCTCGTCGATGGACAGCTTGGGCAGGCTGAAGACCTGAAAGCCCCCCGAGTCCGTCAGGATCGGCCGCCGCCACCCCATGAACTTGTGGAGTCCGCCCGCGTGCGCCACGGTCTCCTCGCCCGGAGACAGGTGCAGGTGGTAGGTGTTGGCCAGGCAGATCTGCGCCCCGGCGTCTTCGAGGTCGCGGGGGGTCAGCCCCTTGATCGCCCCAGCGGTGCCGACGGGCATGAAGATCGGCGTCTCGATCTCGCCGTGCGGCGTGGTCAGGCGGCCACGTCGGGCGCGACCGTCGTTGTGAAGGAGCTCAAACTCAAGCATCGATCCGATCTCCTGGAGGGGTGGCGAGGCCGTTCATGATGATGTCGAGCCCCTCGACGATCATGGCGTCGAGGTCGTCGAGGGCATTGCCGATGGCAAACTGGCGCTCAATCCCGTCGATGATGGCCTTGAGCAGCAGCGCGGCGGTCCTGGCGCGCACGGCGCGGAACTCGCCGCCCTGCACCCCGGCCTCCAGCAGCGCCGCGAAGCCCGACAGGTACTCGACGTGGAGCTCGCGCAGGCGCTCGCGGACGGCGTCGTCGCGGACGGCGATCTCGCCGACGACGAGCGGGAAGCGCGTTGAGTCGGGCTCGTTGGCGAAGCGCCGCAGGTAGCGCGCCGCCAGCCAGCCCAGCCGCGCGCTGGCCGGCCCCGGCAGCGCCTGCACCTCCGCGAGCGAGGACATGGCCAGATCGAACTCGTCGGTCAGCAGCGCGTCGAAGATCTCGCGCTTGCTGGAGAAATGAAAGTAGACCCCGCCCTTGGACAGGCCCGCGCCAGCGGCGATGTCGTCGACCCGGCTGCGCTCAAAGCCGCGCTCGATGAAGCTGCGACGGGCCGCGTCGAGGATCTGCCGCCTTCGCTCGTCCTGGCTTTTGTGTCTGGTCATGGTGCTTGTGGTCCCAAGGCGGGCGTTGGCCCGATCGCGTCGGGGTCCACTTAGTTGAAGGCGGCGCGGCGGGTCAAGCACAAGCGCCCCGCAAGCCTGCTCCCGGCCGCTCCTTGTCAGAGGACGCCGCGCAAGTAGGCATTGCGCAGATCCTCATCCGAGAGGACCGCGAAGGCGTCGTCGAAGGCGTCGCAGACCTCGCGCAGCTCGCTGAAGTGGCGATCGGCCAGCGGCCTGGGGAGCCTGGAGGGCTCGTAGCGCCCTCTAAGCTGCCTGTAGGACTCCTCGATCAGCAGCTCGTCGGCACCTCTGCGCACCTCCAGCAGGGTGAAGTAGTCCTCGTGCCGGGCCTGCCTCACCTTGCGCCGGATGGACTCTGCCGTCACCGCCTCTGGCCTCGCGGTCGAGCGGCTGAGGGGAGAAGGTGAGGGCCTCGCGGAGAGGCCCGGGTGGGACAGCGGGGCCTGCGCGTGATGCTCGACGAGGTGATCCTGTCCATCAAAGAGGTGATCCCGGCCCCCGACGTGGTTTTCGGGATGCCCGACGGGGTTTCCGGCTTCCCCGCTGAGGCTTCTGGGCCCCCCGGCGTAGTTTTCGTGTTCCCCGACGGGGTCGCGCTCGATCCTGAGGGTCGAGGCAGGCCTGAGCGGCGCGAGCACCTTCAGATCGGGCAGCGGGAGGTCGAGGTGGATCCCGAGCATCTCGGCGATGGTGGCGAGGATGGCCGCGGGGGGGGTGTTGGCGGCGAAGAAGCGGTCGGCGCCGGACTCGGCTGCGCCAGAGGGCGTCGCGATGGGGTGGGGTGGGCTGTCTCCCTGATCGACGAGGCCGATGGGGATCAGCGCCCCGAGCGGGCGGTCTCGCAGGGCCTGGAGCAGCAGGGCGGCCTGCTCGGGGTGGGCGCCGATCGCCACCAGGACGCCGTCCGGGCTGACGGCGTCGAAGCGTCGGACGGCCTCGGCGGCGCGCTCGGCGCGCTCAAGCGCCACCTGATTCCCCGGCGCCGCCGCCCCCATCGCCGCTGCGAGCCCGTCGTTGATCCCGACCAGCAGGAGTCTGAGCCCTGGTTCCATGCCTGACACCTCGCGCGGGGCGGCCTTGCCCCTTTGGCATTGTCTCTGGACCCCTCGACGCCGTCAACTCTATGCCTCCCATGCCTTGTCAGGTTTGCTCAGTGAAGCCTGAAGTCCTGCCGCGCTCGCCGATCGCCCCACGCTCCTCGCACCGCCCCCGTTGGGGACGGGCTCGTCGGGTGGGGCTTGGATGCGCGGGCGGGCTGCGCCCGATGGGCGCAGGCCGGCGGGCGGACGACACCGGTTCGCGGGACCAGATCAGCGCGTCGAAGTGGGCCTGTGGATTGGGGTTTTCACGCCCCT
>SYOX01000399.1 GCA_005804885.1 Pseudomonadota bacterium | reverse complement strand
GACTTGCCGCAGCCCGATGGCCCGACCAGCACCAGGAACTCCTTGTCCGCGATCTCCAGGTTGAAGTCCTTGACGACCTGGACCGGCCCGTAATCCTTGTACACGCCCTCGAACAACACCCGAGCCATGAACCCCACCCCCCGTCGATCCGCCGCCTGAGCCCGAAGCAAGCCCTGTTCCACCTTTTGATCCCGATCAAGTCGAGGTCGACCGCGCCGCGGCGTTGTTTGCGACAACGCGGCCGCGCCGCGCTGTTGTCTTTCGCAACGAGCGCGGCTCAGCCAGCCCCCCTCAAGCCCGCGCGCTGGACAGCAAGGCCTGGATGTAGGCGCTGTAGTCGTCCTTCATGGGCAGCGACTCGTCGACCTTGAGGCGGCGGCGCTCGGCCACGGTCTCCTGCCCCGTCTTCGGGTTGAAGCCCGCCTTGACCCACCGCTCCCACAAAAGCCCCGTGCCCCGGCGCTGCCACGCGGGCACGTCGTTGAAGTTGATCCCGCGCTCGAAGAGCAGCTCGTTCTTGAACTCGGTCCCCTGCCCCTTGAGCACCCGCGAGGCCGCCCTGGCCGACATCCCCTCCTTGCGCAGCGCCCAGTAGCACCACCCGTTGAGCGCGCAGCGCGTCGCGTCGGCCTGCCGCCACCGGAAGTAGTCCACGACCAGCGACTCGCTCGGCCCCAGCCACACCCGGCTGTCGAAGCTGACCCGCGCTCCGATCTCCAGCGAGAAGGCCGCGCTGGCCGTCGCCGCCGACAGCGACACCAGCTTCTCCAGCTCGCGGTCGAAGAGGCCCCACTCCGGCGCGAAGAGGATCGAGATCTCGTCGCTCTCCGTGTAGGCGTAGAGCCCCTGGAAGTCCTCCATCAGCGCGCTGGCCGTGGCCACCATCATCGCGTGGAAGCGCGCGTCGAAGGGCTTCTCGAAGGCCGTCTCCGTCAACTTCGAAAAACTGCGCCCGTCCACCCGGATCACCGCCCAGGTCCCCGGCAGCAGCCTCAGATCGTGAAAGTACTCCAGCGCCCTCATCCGGGCTTCGATGTCACTCGGCTTCATCGTCTCGCGCTCCTCACTTCCTGGCGGGGAGCGCAAGCATAAGTCGATCCCCCTCTCCGGCCAAGCCCCATCCACCTCGCCAGCCGCCCTTTCTCAAGGCCGCTCGCCCAGATCGGCGCAGGCCCCCTCCGCCGCCAGGAACCCGAAGGTCAACGCCGGGCCGATCGTCCCCCCCGCGCCCGGGTAGGTCCGCCCCATCACCGCCGACGAGCAGTTGCCCGCCGCGTAGAGCCCCTCAATCACCGCCCCGGCCTCGTCCAGCACCCGCGCGCCCGCGTCCGTCTTGAGCCCGCCCTTCGTCCCCAGATCCCCCTGGAAGACCTCGATGGCGTAGAAGGGCCCCCGATCGATCGGCGCCAGGCACGGGTTCGGGCTCACCCTCGGATCCCCATAATACCGATCCGCCATCGACTCCCCTCGTCCGAAGTCCTCGTCCCTCCCCGAGCGCGCCTGCGCGTTGAAGCGCTCGACGGTCGCCCGCAGCGCCCCGGCCTCCACGCCGATCTTCCCGGCCAGCTCCTCCAGGCTGCCCGAGCGCCGCATGAAGTCGTTCGTGAACTTGCGCGGCGTCCTGGAGTCCGGCACCGCGTAGCCCGGCGCCACCGGCCCGCACGGGTACTTGTGCCGGAAGTCCGCCCCGAAGATCATCCAGAAGGGCCCCTGCCCGTCCCCGTACATCCCGTGCACCACGTCGATGTAGGGCGCCGCCTCGTTCGTAAAGCGCGCCCCGAGCCTGTTGACGAAGATCGACCCCGGCAGGTTCTTCTCCACCACCAGCACCCACGCCAGCTGGTGCTTCGGCACCATCGTCGTCGGCGTCCACCACGCCTCATCCATCAGGTCCACCGCGCCGCCGACCTCCATCCCCATCCGGATCCCGTCGCCGACGTTGTCCAGGCTCGCCGCGCTCCACGTCACCTCGATCGGCGATGGCTGCCACTTGCGCCTCATCTCCAGGTTGCGCTCAAAACCTCCCGCCGACAGCAACACCCCCCGCCGCGCCCCGATCCGCTCCCGCTGGCCGCCCCGCTCCACCTCCGCCCCGACGACCCGGCCCCCCTCCACGATCAGCCCCGTCGCGCTGGCCTCCAGCCACAGCGGCACCCCCCGATCCTTCAACGACAGCCGCAGCCGCCCCACCAGCGCATTGCCCGCCGTCAGGTACGTATCCCGACCATACCGCCGCCTCGCCCGCCATCTGAGCGCAAATTGAAAAAATAGCCATAACATCAGAAATTTGGTGCGCCAGGTGTTGATCAGGAAGGTGTGCGCCTGCGCCGCCGTAATCCCGAAGCGCCCCATGATCTGCGACTGCGGGTGCGGCACCCGGACCTCGGCCAGCGTCTCCTCCAGCAGCGCCCCGTTGAAGGGCCGCGAGTCCATCGACCTCCCCCCCGGCTTGCCCCCCTCCACCTCCGGGTAGTAGTCCGTGTACCGCTCGATCGCGTCAAAGCGCACGTGCGTGTGCTCTTCGAAGTAGCCCACCACCCTGAGCGACTCCCTCAAGTACGCCTCCAGCCGCTCCTCCTCGACCTCCCCCTTCGTGATCGCCTTGAGGTACTTGAGCCCCTCCTCGTCGCTGTCCGCAATGCCACAGGCCGCCATCCCCGGGTTGTTCGCCACCCAGCAGACCCCGCCCGACATCGCCGTCGACCCCCCGCAGCTCGAACCCTTCTCCAACACCAGCACCTCGGCCCCCAGATCGTGCGCCCGGATCGCCGCGCTCATCCCCGCCGCACCCGAGCCCACCACCAGGAAGTCCACCTCTCGATCCCACGACTGAGCCATCACCCCACCCCCGCCTTCACCCCAAAGACCCCCTGATCGCCGCCGGAGCGCACCAGCGCGAGGGTATAGAACGCGTTCTACCCATGTCAATGAAACGTGTTCTAGTGTGGGGCGCTCGTCGTCAAGCGCGAGGCGGGATCACGGCAGGGCGCAGCGGCCGTTGTCGCAGACCGGCGGCGGGGGCTCGGCGCAGTCGCAGTCGGCGGGCTGGACGCACCCGATGTCCAGGAGCGCCTGCTCCGCCTCGCGCGCCGCCGCCTCGCCGTCCTGGTTGACGGCGTGGTAGCAACCCCCGAAGTTGAAGCTGCTGCCGCACAGGCGGCTGGAGATCACCTTGCAGTCCGACGCCTGGCGACACGAGGAGGCTTCCCCAAGCGCCTCGACGAAGGCGCCCCCGAAGCGGCCCTCGGGGGCGCATTCGAAGCTGAAGACCTCCTGGCAGGCCCCATCGACGCACGCGGCCCCCATCGGCAGCTCGCAGGGGATGCAGCGGACGCCGAAGCACGCGGTGAAGCCCGCCGCGAGCTCCTCGATCCGCGCCAGATCGGCGCCCCGCGACAGCGCCGTGCCGCCGCAGCCGCAGACGCCGGCGTTGGTCACCAGCGCGCACCCCACCGCCGGATCGCAGGCCAGCGCCGCCTCGCGCGCCGCCCTGAGCGACTCCTCGATCTCCACGCACTCGGTGTCGGCGCACTCGTACACGCACCGACCCTCCAGGCAGCTGAAGGACCCCACGCAGGCGTCGTGGGGTAGGCCCTCGCAATCCAGGGGGGTCGCGCACTCGGGCTCTATGTTGTTGCCGTTGTTGCCGTTGTTGTCGCCGGAGTCCGGCGTGTCGTCCTGGTAGCTCACCTCCTCGCCGCAAGCGGCGAGGATCAGGGCGAGGGCGGCGGTGATCAGCAGAGGTGGCCTCATGGGGGCTCCTGGCCGACTTGAAGGGGGGGTCGGCCTCCCGAGGGTTTGTGAGCGACCGGGCGTAGCGCCGGTCGCGGGCTCAGATCTCGACGTGCCACTGTCCGCGGATGTTGGCCACGGCGACCTCCAGGTTGGTGAAGAGGTGGACGAGGTCGATGGCGCCGCGCGCGTGCCGGTTCAGGGGCAGGGTGCAGATGGCGCCAGCGCCGGCCAGGGCCATGGGGACGATGAGCTGGGATGCTGTGTGCCGGGCGACGGGGACCTCGGCGGCGAGGTAATCGCGGACGGCGTCGGCGACGGCCTCGGCGACGACCTCGGCGCGGACGGAGCGCTCTCCGACGCCGGTGAAGACCTCCGTGATGTGCTCGCTCTCGACCTCGACGATGAGGGCATTGCCGGGGCCGGCGCTCTCGGTGACCTTGGAGATCGACAGCGCGCCCTCGTCCCAGGTCAACATCTGCTGGAGGGTGGCGAGCTCGCGCTGGCCGATGTTGGGGTCCAGGTGCGCGACGATGGCGGTGGCCCTCTTGGCCTTGAGCGCGCCGCGCTCGACGGCGCGCAGCCCCTTGAGCGGCGCGGGCTCGATCACGGCCTGGAGGCGCCCCCCGGCGGCGGGGTAGAAGCCGTGGTGCTCCAGCGTCACGGTCACGCGCGGTCCCATGCTCGACAGCAGCGGGGCCCAGGTCCGGGCGATGTTCTCGAAGGAGGGCGAGTCCGGCGCGTGGGTGCTGCCCTCGACGGTCAGGACGCTGCGGCCGCTGGCCTTGAGCAGCGGCGGCACGAGGGTCTGGAGAAGCAGGACGGCGCTCTTGCCCCCCCCGACGGCGAAGTGGTGCTCGCCGGCCACGATCGGCCCCGGCGAGAAGACCAGGGATTGCGAGCCGATGGCGTCGCCTTCGACCTCGGCGCCGCAGATCCGGGCCGCCGCCCTGACGGCGGTGAGGTGCCTGCGCAGCAAGCCCGGCTTCTTGCGGCCGGCGCGGATCGTGTCGATCCTGATCGCGCGGCCCAGCCCCGCCGACAGCGCCAGCGCCTGCCTCAGGAGTTGCCCGCCGCCCTCTCCCAGCGCCCCATCGATGACCAGTGGCTCACTCAATGCCCGCCTCACCTTGAAGGTCTCGCCCTGGGCGGTCCGCGCTGCATAGTCGGCGCGGCGCCGCGTTGGGCCCTGGGGCATTATCAAGCCAAGACGCCCGGTCTTCAACCACGGCGCCCAAGGGGGGCTGTCCTGGGGGATCAGCAGCACCAGAGGCGGCTGCGGCCGAGGCCGATGGCGCGCGAGGGGGCCGCCAGGAGCGCGGGCAGGTGGCGGGCGAAGGCCTCGACGGTCTCGCGCAGGTGTCGCCGCTCGGGGTCGAGGTCGGCCAGGTGGCCCATCAGGTCGAAGGTGAGCCGAAGCCGCGCGGGGTCGGTGATGCCGGCGCTCATGGCGATGAGCTGTCGCCAGAGGCGGTCCGGGTCGGCGTCGCGGGCCAGGGGCGCGAAGGCCCCCCAGAGGCCCGCCCCGCGCGACGAGAGCTGGTTGACGCTGCGGCAGAAGATGGGGTCGATCTGGAAGTGAAGGCCGGAGAAGGGCGCGCCCTCCGGCGAGGTCTGGAGCTGGCCGAAGCGGGCGACGACGTGGGGAGGGCCGGTGAGCTGGGCGACCGCGCTGACGATGGGCAGGCCGCGATCGGCGCGGACGGCGTGGAGCTGGCGGGCGAGCCGGGTGTGGACGTCGAACATCTCGGCGGCAAGCTCCGCGAAGGGCGCGGGCTGGAGTTTGACGTGGAGCAGCCCCGGCTTGCCGTTGATCCGCACGACGAGGACCTTGTGCAGATCGTCGTGGCCGTCGAGCCCATCGGCCTTGAACCAGCCCGACACCTCGACGCGCGACCCCGCCGGGGAGAAAGGCCGGGCGAAGGCCTGCGGGTGCTGATCGATCATCTGGGTCAACAACCTGGGAAGCGCGCTCATCGTGATCTCCTTGCTCCGGGCAGGCGCTCCGTGCAACCTGCGGGCGTGGTTCTCGGGCGAGCCGGGCGCGTTGTTGCTGAACAATCGCAGTCAACTGTATTTTTGATGGATATGGGGCAGGTCTGATGGATAAGTTGATGGATCGTCCGTCGGTGATCGCCGTGGAGGGCGACCTGTGGGTCTTGAACAAGCCCTCGGGGGTCGCGGTGCACCCGGCTGGGCCGGACGGCCCGCCTGATCTGATGACGCTGGCGGTCAAGGAGCTGGGCGCGCCGTCGGGCCTCGCGCCGGCGCACCGGCTGGATCTGGAGACCTCGGGGATCGTGCTGTGCTCGCCGAGCGGCGCGCTGCGGGCGCAGCTGGGGCAGTGGTTCAAGGATGGGCAGGTCAACAAGGAGTACCTGGCGCTGGTCCATGGCCGGACGCGGCTCAAGGGGATCATCCGCCGCCCATTGCAGGACGGCCGCCGGGGTCGCCCGCTGGAGGCGGTCACGCGCTACAAGTGCCTCTCGTGGCTGGGCCGGATGACCTTGATCAAGGCTCGCCCGGAGACAGGCCGCCAACATCAGATCCGCCGCCACCTGCAGGGGATCGGGCACGCCATCGTCGGCGACGCGCGCTACCCCCCGAAGCGCCCCCTCAAGGTCCCCGGCTTCCCCGACCGCCTCTGGCTCCACTCCGCCGCGCTGACCCTGCCCGACGGCCGCGCTTTCGCCGCGCCCCTCCCCCCAGAGCTGCTCGCCCACCTGGCCCTGCTCGAAGCCCTCTTCGCCTCCGACGCGCCTGATCGTGGCGAGGGCGCCACAACCCTCGACGCCCCCGACGAGCCCTGCTGAGGCCCCGACGGCCCGACAAGCCCCTCCGCTCCGCGCGCCCTCGATCCCGACAAGCACGGGCCAGGGCGTCCCATGTCTGCTCGCCGGCTGGCTTCCTGGGCGGTGAGGCCGTCGAGCCTCGCGCGGCCTCTCGGCGCGTCTTGTGGCGGTGATGGCACAGCGCCGCGGGCGTGAGGGGTGTGCGCTTTTGTCACGACAGCGTTGGGGATGTCGTGCTGGTCGGGGTCGATGGCCTTGGCACAGGCCGTGCTTTTGAGGGGTGTCGGTGAACTTCCATGTTGAGGAGGGCAAGAGATGAGATGGTCACGCGGGTGGAAGTGGGTGACGGCAGGGGCGGCGGCGCTCGGGTTGGCGGGCTGCGTCTCGGGCGAGATGGCGCCGGCGCCTCAGGGCGCTCCTGCGGTGAAGCAGGAGGCGGCGTTGGAGGTCCAGTGGTCGCCCTTCTTCCAGGGTGAGCCAGGGGCCAACGTGCAGTGGCTTGAGTTCCCGGCGCAGAACAACAAGGCCAACTCGGCCTGGGCGCCGATCATGACGGACGTGATCCAGCACCTGCCGCTGTCCTACGGCAACACGTACTACGACAGCGACAAGATCACGTACACGCACGAGACGACCCACGGGATCAACTCGCACCTGCGCAACAACTTCAACGACACGGGGAGCCGGGCCAACGGCTTCTACGTGCCGGGCAACCGGGCCGCGATCGTCGTCGAGCCCAACATGCGCAAGTCCGACGCCAACGCCTACGTGCCTCAGAGCCTGCGGGGCAGCCGCTACTCGCTCTACATGGCCGGCAGCCAGGCCTGGGACGACACCCCGCTCTACATCTTCGACGAGTGGATCGCCTACATCAACGGCGGCGATGCGGGGGTGGAGCTGGTCCAGCAGGGGCTCTGGAGCGCGGGCTGGAGGGACGGGGTCGCCGGGCAGCTTGAGTTCACCGTCTACGCTCTGGCGCTCGCCATGGCGGCCCGGGACAGGGATCCGGCCTACTTCGAGTCCAACGTGCAGTTCAGGGAGTTCCTGGCCTTCAACGTCAAGCGCTCGATGAGCTCCTTCCGGGTCGGCGCCGAGCTGTCCCAGTTCACCTGGGACACCCAGGACATCTACTACGAGACCTTCAAGAACGATCCCTCGGCCGAGCCGATGAGGGCCTTCTGCCGCGAGTTCTTCGGCGAGGGCTGGGCCAACGCCGTGATCTTCGGCGACGGCGTGCTCCCCGAGAACAACGACCCTGTGGACCCCATCGACGATCCGAACGACGACCCCGTCGATCCCATCGACGACCCTGTTGATCCCAACGACGACCCTGTTGATCCCAACGATGACCCTGTCGATCCGAACGACGACCCTGTCGATCCGAACGACGACCCCGACGATCCCTTCGACAACCCCAACGACCCGATCGACGATCCCAACGACCCGATCGATGATCCCGGCGACGCGCCCATCGACCCCCAGAGCGACGTGGATACGGACGGGATCGCCGACGCGGACGATCTGTGCAAGCGCACCCCGGCGGGCCGGGTGGTCTGGCGGACGGGCGAGTGGATGGGCTGCGCGGGCGGCGAGGTGCGCGACAGGCTGCCCCGGGTCGATGGCCTCGACACCGACGTGGACGGCGTCGGCGACGACAAAGATCTGTGCAGCAGCACCCCGAGCGGGGCGATGGTCTGGGCGCGCGGGGCGTGGATGGGCTGCGCCGAGGGCCAGTTCCGCGATCTGCCCCGGCTTGAAGGCCCCGACGCCGACGTGGACGGCATCCCCGACGCCCAGGATCTGTGCAGCGGCACCCCCGCGCGGGCTCGCGTCTGGACGGATGGGTCGTGGATGGGCTGCGCCGAGGGCCAGTATCGAGACTGACCCCCCAACGTTTCCAGAGTGACCCTCGAAACCCCGAGGTCAAAAGAGCACGCCCGTCGATCGCAAGGTCGGCGGGCGTGTTCCGTTTCTGCCCCAGGTTTGCTCAGTGAAGCCTGAAGTCCTGCCGCGCTCGCCGATCGCCCCACGCTCCTCGCACCGCCCCCGTTGGGGACGGGCTCGTCGGGTGGGGCTTGGATGCGCGGGGGGGCTGCGCCCGTTGGGCGCAGGCCGGCGG
>SYOX01000398.1 GCA_005804885.1 Pseudomonadota bacterium | reverse complement strand
CGATGGGCGCGACAACGATCTGGACGGCTTCGCCGATTGCGACGACTCCCAGTGCGAAGCCGAATGCCCCGAGGACTGCCTCAACTTCCAGGACGACGACGCCGACCTCGCCATCATCCTCGTCGACGCCCGCTACGGCGTCCTGGACCAGACCAGGCGCCACAGCTTCATCGCCTCTCTGCTGGGCATCAAGCACCTCCGGGTCGCCGTCAACAAGATGGACCTGGTCGCCTACAGCCAGGAGGTCTTCGACCGCATCAGCGACGACTTCGTCGCCTTCGCCACCCGGATGGACATCCCGGATCTGCGCTTCGTGCCCATCTCCGCCCTCCTCGGCGACAACGTCGTCCACCGCAGCGAGGCCATGCCCTGGTACAAGCGCGCGACATTGCTGGAGATTCTTGAGACGGTCCACATCGGCTCGGACCGCAACATGATCGACTTCCGCTTCCCCGTCCAGCGCGTCCAGCGCCCCAACCTCGACTTTCGGGGCTTCTCCGGCACCGTCGCATCGGGGGTCGTGCGCGTCGGCGACGAGGTCATGGCCCTGCCCTCCGGCGCGCGCAGCGCCGTCGAGCGGATCGTGACCTTCGACGGCGATCTCCAGGAGGCCTTCGCCCCCCAGGCCGTCACGCTGACCCTGACCGACGAGATCGACGTCAGCCGCGGCGACATGCTCGTGCGGCTCAACAACGTCCCGCGCCTTGAGCGCCTCTTCGAAGCCATGCTCGTGTGGATGAACGAGGAGCCCCTGCGCCAGGGCCGCCCCTACCTGATCAAGTGCGGCAACCAGCTCGTCCAGGCCGAGATCCCCCTGGTCCGCTACCGCTTTGACATCAACTCGCTGGCCAAGGTCGACCCCCGCGAGATCGACGGGATAACCGGGCTGGCGCTCAACGAGGTCGGCCGCGCGCTGATCCAGGCCGCCCGCCCCATCCTCTTTGACCCCTACAGCCGCAACAGGGCCACGGGCAGCTTCATCCTCATCGACCGGCTGACCAACGCCACCGTCGGCGCCGGCATGATCCTCGACCAGCGCCCCAACGCCCTGGTCCACGCCGTCCGCCGCCGCGATCAGGAGGCCCTGGAGCTGCTCAAGTCCACGCGCGGGCAGGTCACCGCCGCCCAGCGCCGCGAGCGCTTCGGCCACAAGGCCGGCACCCTCTGGATCACCGGGCTGCCGCGCGCCGGCAAGAGCACCGTCGCCTACGCCCTCGAAGAGCGCCTCTGGGCCCTGGGCTGCGGCGTCCACGTCCTCGACGGCGTCAACATGCGCCTGGGCCTGAGCCGCGACCTCGGCTTCAGCGCCGACGACCGCTCCGAGGCCAGCCGCCGCGCCGCCGAGACCGCCCGCGTCCTCAACGAGGCCGGCCTGATGGCCATCGCCGGCTCCGTCTCCCCCTACGCCTCCGACCGCGACTACGCCCGCGGCATCATCGGCGCCGACGACTTCATCGAGATCTGGCTCAACGCCTCCGTCGCCACCTGCGAGGCCCGCGATCACCAACTCCACCCCGAAGGCGACGGCCTCTACGCCCGCGCCCGCCGCGGCGACATCAAGCACTTCACCGGCGTCAGCGCACCCTACGAGCGCCCCGAGAGCCCCGACCTCTCCCTCGACACCGAGGCCCTCGACGTCCAATCCTGCGTCGACCAGATCGTCGCGCTCCTCAAGGAGCGCGGCTGGATCGGCTGATCACCCCCGCGCCGACCCGACGCCCCTGACAGGGAGGCGACCTTGGCCCACCCCAGCGTGACCCTGGCCCGCCGCGCAGCCCGCTGCTGCGCCCACGCCGCGCTGCTCCCCCGCCTCGATGCCGCCGGCTGGCGCCTGGACTCCGACCTCCTGATCCCCGACCCGACCGCCGAGCGCTGGCCCCTCATCCCCCTGGTCATCTCCTCCCTCGAAGAGTCCACCCTCGTCGACCTCGCCCCCGCCCACCTCGCCGAGCAGGCCCTCGCCGATCTCAAGGACAAGGCCAACGCCCTGCGCCACCACCACAAGGCCCAGGGCGGCGGGCAGGCGCCCCGCTTCGCCCGCGCCGTCGTCGCCCTCCCCGACCTCGCGCTGCTCGCGCCGGTCGATATGGGATTGTCAAGTCAGATCAAGCACTTCGAGTCGGGCTTCGGGCTTCGCGAGCGGCTCTCTCGCCTGCGCCCCTCGGGATCGGGGCCGACGCGGGGGCTGGACGGCGTGATCCCGATCGAGGGGCTCATCGGCGACCTCCCCGCGACGCCGCTGGCCATCCTTGAGGCCCTGCTCGACAGGCTGGACCTGCGGCGCCCGCCCCTGCTCGACGGCCACAGCGTGATCCTGGGGCGGCCGATGGAGCGCCTGCACGAGACCCTGGACGGGCTGGCGCGCGTCGACACGATCGCGCTGCGAAGCGGCGAGGTCGTGTGGGGGGAGATCGCCAGCGCGACGGTCGCGGGCTGGGGGGTGCAGCGGCCCGATGTCCGCGCGCTGATCTTCTCGGAGGTGCGAAACCGCCTCCGCGCCGCGCTGCGCCGCGAGGGCGTCGAGGCGATACTCCATCCACGGCGGGGGTTTGCGCGTCGGATCAGGCTGCCCGACGGGCCCATTCATGTCGAGCTTGACGGCGAGGGCGGGCGGCGCTTGATCGAGGCGAGGGAGGTGGCGGCGATCTGGCTGGCGCTGGGGCGCCGAGAGCGGCCGCGGCTGGGCTGGGAGGCGCTGTCGGCGGGCATGGAGGTCGATGGCAGGGCGATCGGCCTTGCCCGCTCGGTGCTGCGGGTCGAGATCGGCGCGCCGGCCGCCGCGCTGGTGCCCTTGTCCTCGCTGGCGGGCGGCGAGGATCGGGAGGGGCTTGAGGCCCGCTTCGAGGCGGGTCAGGCGGTCCGGGTGCGGCTCGTGGCCGTGGACCCCGACAGAGCGCGGATCGAGGCGGAGATTATTGCGCCCGCAGCGCCCGAAGCTGGCCCTTGAAGTCCGCCAGCGTGAGGGCCGGCGGGCGCCTTGTGGGGTGTTTGAGGGGCTGGCCCTTTGAGCCCACCAAGGTCAGGTCGTGCAGATCGCGGGTGACGGTGGCCTCGGCGCCGCGCCGATCGACGGCGTACTTGCCCTGGGCCATTCCCACCACGTAATGCACCGCGCCGCCTTCGTCGCGGTCCAGGAAGACGATCACCTCCTCGCCGGGGTGCAGCCTGGCATTGCCGGCCACGAGGATGGCCTCGTCGCCGATCTCGCCGCCGATCTGCCGGATGATCAGCCGCTCGCGCACCTTGGCCGGGCCCTTGAGCGGGTCGACGACCTCCACCTCCGTCAGCGTGTAGATCAGCTTCTTCGAGTCGTCCCAGACGACCTCCTGGCGCTCGACGGTGGCCTGGACGATCAGGTCGGCCTCGGCCGTCAGCTCCGCGAGCGAGAGCGCGCGGACGACCGTGGCGGCGCCCTGGACGGCCACCAGGAGGATCAAGAGCGAAACACAGCCTGCGAGCCAGCGCGTCTTCATCGGCGGATCCTCCGGTCGGTGGTGCGGTTGTCGCAAACAAGGGCCCGCGCCGCCGCGAGCGCGGCGAGCAGGAGCAGCAGCGGCCAGAGCGCGCCCGTCGAGCCCGGCGCGCTCTGGCAGCCGGGCTTCGGCGCCGCGTCAGCGCCGCCGCCAGCGACGAAGCCGCCCTCGGGCTCTTCGTCGCCGTCGTTGATGAAGCCGCCGGGGCCTGGCTCGCCTTCGGGGGTGCCCTCGGGGGTCCCCTCCGGAGTCCCCTCCGGGTTCCCCTCCGGCTCGGGGTTGGGGTCTGGGCCGATCTCGGGCTCCGGGTCCGGGTTGGGGTCGGGGCCGACCTCGTCCTCGGGGAAGCAGAGCCGGTCGCCGCTCTGCGTGTTGGCGCAGACCCAGCCCTCCTCAGGGCAGGTGTCCTGGCAGGGCTGCGTGCAGCTGCCGCCGTCCCCGTCGGCCACGCAGATGAACGAGCGGCACTCCAGGCTGGTGGCGCAAGGCTCCCCGAAGCCCCCCGCGCCCGGCGAGCAGATCCCCAGGTTGCCTGCGTCCTCGTCGATGTCGAGGCAGGCCACGTCGCCGCCGCAGAAGTCGGCGTCGCCGTCGTCGCAGGGCCGGACGCACACCCCATTGCCCTGGTCGTCCAAGGGCAGGCACAGCAGGCCGCCGCGGCAGTCGGTCGCGTCCGGATCGCAGTCGTCGCCCTCGGCGACGGCGCCCGAGGGCAGGCAGAACCAGCTGTCGCTGCTGAAGGGCGTGCACCCTCGGCCCTGGCGGCAGCTCCCGAAGGGCTCGCAGGACGCGCGGCAGATGCCGGCGTCCTCCTGCTCAAGGATGCAGGTCAGCCCCGGCCCGCAGCGCTCGGCGCCGCAAGCGCCGCCCTCGGGCACGTCGCCGGGCGGCACGCAGAGGCCGTCGAGGTCCTCGACGTCCTCCAGCGGCACGCACTCGGCCTGGGCCGGGCAGCGCGGCGCGCGAGGGTCGCAGGCCTCCATGCAGAGGTTGGTGGTGTCGTCCAGCGGCACGCACAGCAGCGAGGCGCAGTCGAGGTTGTTCTGGCACGGGTCGCCGAAGACCCCGTCGCCGCCGGTCAGGCAGAAGCCGCTGGCGCAGCGCGTGCCGTTGGTGCACTGCGCGTCGCTGGTGCAGGCGCGCGAGCAGAGCGCGGGGCCGTCCGGGATCGGCAGGCAATCCAGCCCCGGCCCGCACTGGGCCGCGCCCCAGCAGTAATCGCCCAGCGCCAGCCCCGTGCCGCCGTCGTCGGAGCAGAACTGAATGGTGGGCAGGCATTGCGAGGGGGCGTTCTGCAGTTCGAAGCAGGTCGTGCCCTCGGGGCAGCCGCCCGTGCAAGGCCGGCCGCAGAAGGACATCGAGGGCTCAAGCTGGACGCAGACGCCGCCCGTGGCGCAGTCGGAGGCCGCCAGGCAGGTGTCGCACATGAAGCTCTGGCCGGCCCGGCTGCCGTAGAGGAAGCGCGCGCCGCGCTGATCGTCGGGCTGGAGCGCGCGCAGCTCCACCCCGCTGCCCGACCAGTACATCACCGCCTCGCGCTCGTAGGTGTGCCCCAGGCCGATGGCGTGCCCGACCTCGTGGGTGGTCACCCCCTGGACGTCGGCGTCGTCGCCGTTGTTGGTCGTCGTCCAGTCGAAGTGCTGGTTGTTGATCGAGATCTGCGCCGACGAGATCACCCCCCGCGAGCGCCGCGTGAAGGTCACGCCCGCAGCCGAGGCCCCGATCTCCTGCGGCCACTGCGTCAAGAACTCGACGCTGATGTCCTCGCCGCTGCTGACCTCCCGGAACGAGAGGCTCGATCCCTGCACGCCCTGCCACGCGGCGAAGGAGTCGCGGATCGCGCGGTCGTCGCTCGTGTCCGGTATGTCTGGAGAACCATTGAGGATTCTGAAGGTGGGGTTGCGCGTCCACTTCGTGCCGTCGCCGTCGAGGGTGACGAAGCCCCCGGCGCTGGCGGCCACAAGCAGGACCCCGACCCCCGCCCCCAGGAGCGCCGCGCGGCGCCCCCCGATGTTGCGATGCTTCATCCCGTCGCCTCGATCCTCTCGATCCTTGTCTGGCCCCGCGCTCGACGCGCAGCCATCCCGCCTGGGGACGCCGCGCCCCGAATCCGGCTCAAGGATGTAGCAGCCGACCCTCGGCCGGTCAAACGCCCGGCCTCGCCGCCCGCGCGGTCAGGCCTTCAAGAGGAGGAGGGTGGAGGGGAGAGGGTGTGTCGCGGGGCCGCCCCGACGGAGGCGATGGACGACGCGCTGTGCTGGCGCGGCCCCGCGACGAGCCCCTCAATCAGCCCCGCGTTCTAGGGGCTGAGGCGATGGAGGTCCCTGGGGAAGAGGGTCGTGGCCCTCAGGTTGCTCTCGCCGGTCAGCTGCATCAGGAAGCGCTCCAGCCCGATGGCGAAGCCTCCATGAGGCGGCATCCCGAAGCGGAAGGCCTCCAGGTAGTGCTCAAAGGGGGCCTGCGGCATCCCGGCCCGCTTGAGCGCCTCGACGTAGCTCTCGAAGAGGTGCAGCCGCTGCCCTCCCGTGACCAGCTCCATCCCCCGGAAGAGGAGGTCGAAGGAGTTGGACCACCGCGAGTCGCCCGCCTCGGGGTGGGTGTAGAAGGGCCGCTTGACCATCGGGTAGCCCGTGACGAAGAGGAAGTCGCTCCCCCACTGCCGCTGCGCCCACTGACCCAGCCAGCGCTCCTCGCCAGGAGAGAGGTCGGGCTCTTCGCGCGTGTCCTCCCCCGTGGCCTCGAACAAGAGCGCCTTGGCCTCCTGGAAGTGGACGTGCGGGATGCGCTCGGGCACCTGCGGCACGATCGCCCCGCTCAAGGCCAGCTCCGCCCCGCAGGTCTCCTCAAGCCGCCCGAGCATCCCGGCCAGCACGCCGCGCAGCACCGCCATGACCGAGAAGTGGTTCTCGATGAACCCCATCTCGATGTCGAGGCTGACGTACTCGTTGATATGGCGAGGCGTCGCGTGGGGCTCGGCGCGGAAGACCGGCCCGACCTCGAAGACCCGCTCGAAGACCCCCACCATGATCTGCTTGTAGAACTGGGGGCTCTGCGCCAGATAGGCCCGCGTGCCGAAGTAGTCGATCCCGAAGACGTTGGCGCCGCTCTCGGTGGCCGACGCCACGATCTTGGGGGACTGGATCTCGGTGAAGCCCTGCGCGCCGAGCGTCGCCCGGAAGCCCGCCATGGCCTCGGCGGACATCCGGAAGATCGCTCGCCGGGCCGGGTGGCGCAGCGTCAGCGGCGCGTGATCGAGGATCGCGGCCTGCCCCGCCTGGATCGTCGGCTTGTTGATCGTCACCGGCGCGGCCTCGCGCACCGGGCTGATCACGGTCAGCGCGGGCTCGATGAGCTCGACGCCGCCCGGCGCGCGGCTCTGGGCCGCGGGCGTGCCCTCGACCTCGACGACCGACTCGACGCCGGCCCCGGCCCGCTCCAGCGCCTCGATGGCCTCGCCGCTGGCGCAGACGGCCTGGATCGTGCCCCAGCCGTCCCGAAGAATGAGGAAGGTGACGCCGCCCATCCGGCGCCGCGCGTGCAGCCAGCCCTTGAGCTTGACGCGCTGGCCGATGTGCTCGGCGGTCTGTGTCGTGCGTATGTGTGTCGTCATCATGGAGTTGTCCTCTTGTCCAATGGTTTCAGGGGGTTGGAGGCGCGACCCTGAAACGGCGGACCAACTCCAGCCGCTACAAGAGGCGCCTCCTCACGTCGTCGTCGTTGTCGTCCATGGGTGCCTCCGTGCGGCATCAAGCGACCTCGGGCGAGGCCGGGAGCGAAGGTATTCAGCCCTGGCGGATGCGCAAGGGGGCTCGGCACTCCACCCCCTGTCCCGCACACTCCACCCCCTGTCCCCCTCCTCCCTCCGGAAGGAGGGGGGACGCTCGTATTACGGCTTCGGGTGGATCGGGCCCCGCCACGGCGACCTCGCCACCCGCCCCAGACGGCCAGTGATCCCGGCGATGGCTCCTGCGGCCCACCCACCGATTCATCGTGCCCACCCAACGGGCCCCCCCCGATCCATCTTGCCCGTAATACGAGCGTTCCCCCTCCTTGCGCCGCGAGGGAGGCAGTGCCTCTCGGGGGACAGGGGGTGGAGTG
>SYOX01000397.1 GCA_005804885.1 Pseudomonadota bacterium | reverse complement strand
CCTACAACTTCCCGCAGAACCGGATCACGGATCACCGCATCGGGCTGACCATCTACAAGCTCGACCAGATCGTCGAGGGGGCGCTGTCCGAGGTGCTCGAT
Source organism: Pseudomonadota bacterium (assembly GCA_005804885.1). Classification (GTDB taxonomy): domain Bacteria; phylum Myxococcota_A; class Bradymonadia; order Bradymonadales; genus SYOX01. Next base: position 24,245 of record SYOX01000397.1, on the reverse strand, counting down.
CCGCTCCAGGCGCACTTCCAGGCCGAGGCGCTCAAGGCCTTCGGCGAGGGGTAGGCAGTTGACGGCGACCCACCTGGCCGTGGAGCGGCCGCCTGATGCGGGGGAGGCGCTCGTGCGCGCGCCGCTGTACATCGGCCAGGTGCGCTGCGATCCGCCCGTGATCCTGGCGCCGATGGCGGCGGTGACCAACCCGCCCTTCCGGATCCTGTGTCGCGAGCTGGGCGCGGGGCTGGTCGTCACGGAGATGATCTCGGCGCGGGGGCTGGCCGAGGGGAGCCGCCGCTCGCTGGAGATGCTCGACGTGCGCCCGAGCGAGCGCCCGGTCTGCGTGCAGGTCTTCGGCGCCGACGCCGACGATCTGGCCAGGGCCGCCGTGGTCGTCGAGCGGGCCGGCGCGGACATGATCGACATCAACATGGGCTGCCCCATGAAGAAGGTCGTCAAGTCTGGCCACGGCGCGGCGCTCTTGAGGGAGCCCCGCAAGGTCTTCGAGGTGGTCCAGGCCATGACCCGAGCCGTCTCGATCCCGGTGACGGCCAAGATCCGGGCCGGCTGGGAGGAGTCCAACGCCGTCGACGTGGCCCGGGCCATCGAGGACGCCGGCGGCGCGGCGGTGACGATCCACGCCAGGACCCGCGGCGCGATGTTCGAGGGCCACCCGGACCTGGGCGAGATCGCGGCCCTCAAGGCCGCCGTCTCGATCCCGGTGATCGGCAATGGGGACGTGCGCGACGTGGCCAGCGCCCGCGAGATGCTCGCGCTGACGGGCTGCGACGCGGTGATGGTCGCGCGCGGCTGCATGGGCTACCCGTGGATCTTCAGAGAGCTCGCCGCGTCGCTGCGCGGCGAGGTGATCCCGTCGGCGCCGACGCTGGACGAGCGGCGCGGGCTGCTGCTGCGCCACATCGATCTGTACGTCGAAACTTACGGCGAGCGGATCACCTGCCTCCAGATCCGCAAGCACCTGCTGTGGTACTTCCGCGACACGCCCGGCGAGCGGGTGATCAAGGAGCGCATGGAGGGGCTGTGGCTGATCGCGCAGGTCAAGGGGGCCGTGGACGAGGCGCTGGGCGCCTGCATGGCGCCGGGCTTGCGCTTCGCGCGCGGCCTCGACAGCCACCCGAACCGGCGCCAGCTCCCCCGGGCCCAGGGCTGATCGGGGGCGGCGGGTTGTGGTGATCGCGCCAGCGGCCCTATACTGGATGACATGCTGCTGCTGGACGTGCTCAAGACAATCGCGTCGTGGTTCTCGCCGGGGTTCATGCTCGGGCTGGTGCTCGTCCCGTCGGTGATCAACCAGCGAAAGTCGGCCGTCAGCACCATCGCCTGGGTCCTGGCGCTGCTGGCGATCCCCTACCTGGGGGTGCTGATCTACCTGACGATCGGGGACAGCCGCTTCAAGCGCCGCCTGAGGCGCCGACGCAGGGCCAAGGACGCGCTGGGCCCGAGGCTGGCGGAGTTCGAGGGCGCGGGCGCGTGCGGCCCGGAGGAGCTGGCGGGGCTGCCGGAGCTGTCGCGCTCGCTGTGCCAGCTGACGCAGGCGGCGGGGTCCTTCGCGATGACGCGGCACAACCGGGTCAGGATCCTCGACGGCGGGCAGGAGAAGTTCCCGGCGCTCATGAAGGCCATCGAGGAGGCCAGGGCGCACATCCACCTCGAATATTACATCTTCGAGGCCGATGAGACCGGGGCGCACATCCGGGATCTGCTCACCGAGCGCGCAAGGCAGGGCGTGCAGGTGCGGGTCTTGTGGGACGCGGTGGGCTCCTACAGCGTGGCGACGGGCTTCTTCGACGGCCTGGAGGCGGTGGGGGGCAAGGCGGCCAGCTTCCTGCCCTTGAGGCTGACCCGGCGGCGCTTCGAGGTCAACTTCCGAAACCACCGCAAGATCGCCGTGATCGACGGCCGGGTGGGTTTTTGCGGGGGGATGAACATCGGGGACGAGTACCGGGGCTGGAACTGCACGCCCTGGCGAGACGTCCACCTGGAGGTCGAGGGGCCCTCGGTGCGCCACCTTCAGGAGACCTTCGCCGAGGACTGGTTCTTCGCCACGGGCGAGGAGCTGATCAACGAGGCCTACTTCCCGGCGGTGAGGCGGCCGGGCGACGAGCTGGTGCAGATCCTGATCAGCGGCCCGGATCAGGACAGGTCGAGCATCCACGAGGTGCTCTTTGCGGCCATCGCGCAGGCGCGCGAGCGGGTGCTGGTGATGACGCCCTACTTCGTGCCGGACGAGTCGCTGCTGATGGCGCTGTCGACGACGGCCCGCAGGGGGGTGGACGTGCGGCTGCTGCTGCCCTCGCACAGCGATCAGACGCTGGCCCTCTTCGCCGGGCGCTCCTTCTACGAGGGGCTGCTTGAGGCGGGGGTGCGGATCTTCGAGCACTCGGGGGGCATCCTGCACGGCAAGGTGATGAGCGTCGATCGGCACTTCGCGATCGTGGGCACGGCGAACATGGACGAGCGCTCGTTCTTTTTGAACTTCGAGGTCAACGCGCTGCTCTACTCCACGGCGCAGGCCAGCCGGATCGAGGCGCTGGTGCGCGAGGACATGGATCGAGGACAGGAGATCACGCTGGCGGCCTTCAAGCGCCGGCCCTACCGCGTGCGCCTTGCGGAGAACGCGTGCCGGCTGCTCTCGCCGCTGCTTTGAGGCGCCGGGAGCCTGTGGCGGCTTGATCGGGCGCGGCGTTTGGGTCAGGATCGCGCCATGAGCGACCTGTCTCCCCAAAGCGCTGGCCCCTTTATTCTCGTGGTGGACGACGAGGCGGGGATCCGCCAGCTGTGCTGCGACGTGCTGCGGCGGTCGGGTTTCGCGGTGGAGGCGGCGGCGGACGCGGCGGTGGCGCTCAGGCGCATCGAGGCGGGGCTGTCGGGGCAGGGCGCGCCGGTGGATCTGGTGTTGACGGACATCAAGATGAAGCCCGTCGACGGGTTGCGCTTTCTTGAGGCTCTGCGGGATCTTAGCCCAGGTCTGCGGGTGGTCTTGATGACGGGCTACCCGACGATGGAGACGGCGGTGCGCGGGATGCAGCTCGGCGCGCGCGATTACATCACCAAGCCCTTCACGCCGGTGGAGCTGCGCGCGCTGGTCAAGGAGGCGCTGTCGGGGTGGAGGCCCTCGGCGCCCTCGGCCGAGGGGGCGCCGTCTGGCGAGGTCGAGACGCTGGGTGGGCTGGTGGCCTGCTCGGCCTCGATGCGGGGGCTCCTGGCGACGATCCGGCGGCTGGCGGCCACGGAGGCCTCGGTGTTGATCACGGGGGAGTCGGGCACGGGCAAGGAGCTCGTCGCCCGCGCGATCCATGATCTGAGCCGGCGGGCCTCGGGGGCCTTCGTGCCGGTCAACTGCTCGGCGCTGGTCGACTCGCTGATGGAGTCGGAGCTCTTCGGCCACCTCAAGGGGGCCTTTACGGGGGCGTCGTCGCGCAAGGCGGGGCTCTTTCAGTTCGCGGACAAGGGGACGCTCTTCCTGGACGAGATCGGCGACCTGGCCTTGAGCCTCCAGCCGAAGCTCCTGAGGGTCTTGCAGGAGGGCGAGATCAAGCCGGTCGGCGAGGTGCGCAGCGTCCCGGTGGACGTGCGGATCCTCGCCGCGACGCACCAGGATCTGGAGGCGGGGATAGGCTCGGGGGTCTTTCGCCAGGACCTCTTCTACCGGCTCAACGTCTTCCACCTGCGCATCCCGCCGCTGCTGGAGCGGCGCGACGACATCCTGCCGATCGCGCGCACCTTGCTGGCCGATCTCGGCCAGCGGATGGGGCGCGGGGGGCCGATGGAGGTGAGCCAGGAGGGGCAAAGGGCGCTCGTGGGCCACGACTGGCCGGGCAATGTGCGCGAGCTCAAGAATGTCCTGACGCGCGCCGCGACGCTCGCCTCAGGCGAGGTGCTCTCCGAGGCGGATCTGGCGCTCGGCGGGGGAGGGCGGTCGCTGCTGGCCTCTCCGGGCGGCTACCTGTACGAGGGGTTGACGCTCGACGAGGTCGAGCGCCGCCACATCCTCCACCACCTGGAGAAGTTCGAGGGCAACCGCTCCCACACCGCGCGGGTGCTGGGCATCAACCGGACGACGCTGTGGAAGAAGCTCAGCCGCTATGGCATCGAAGACGATCTGGATGAGCCCGAGGAGGGCTGAGATCCTGGGGCGCGAGCACCTCGGCTCGTCGAGGATTGGGGGCCCTCGTCGGCCTGATTTTTCCACGCCGAGCCGGATCTCCTCGTGGGAGAGCCCGTGGCGACGGGATCGTCGGTAAGGACTTGACCTGATGAAGCCGCGCTGCATAATGTCGAGTGAACAGTGTGACAGAAGGACTGGGCGTCGTCGTCACATTGAGGCTGGGGGTTCTGGAGAGGCTTTTTGAGGTTCGGATTGTGGTACGTCACGCTCCCTGCCTTTTCAGGCGGTTACCCCTTGACCATCATTGTGAATCGGGACTATTGCAACCTTATCCAAGACCGTTGAAGTCTTGTCTCCCCAGGGCGCAGGTCGCGTCTTGAGGGAGGGGTCAATTTGACTTTTTGCCATGGGGATACTGAACATGATCAGGGCCCCACTCAACCACCCTGGAGGGAAGCTGTGAAGAAGCACCTTATCCTGTTGCTTGCTATGCTGATGGTCGGCGTCACGGGCGTCGCCTGTGGCGATGATGACGACGACGACGACAACGAGGCCGAGCCCGAGCCCGAGCCCGAGCCTGAGGGCGAGCCGGAGGGTGAGCCTGAGGGTGAGCCCGAGGGTGAGCCCGAGGGTGAGCCTGAGGGTGAGCCCGAGGGTGAGCCCGAGGCCCAGCCGGAGGGTGAGCCCGAGGGCGGCAACGTGCTGTGCGACGAGTACTGCGCGCTGGCGCTGGACTCCTGCCTGGATGTCGTCGGCGCCGAGGCGCTCGGCTTCGCGGACGAGGAGACCTGCCAGGCCGCCTGCGCCGACTTCCCCGCCGATGGCGCGGAGGACGATCGCTCGGGCGACTCGGTCCAGTGCCGGATCTACCACGCCGACGTGGCCAGCAACGTCGCCCCCGAGTTCCACTGCGCCCACGCCTCCGTCGGCGGCGGCGGCGTCTGCGAGGACGACCCGCCCGGCCTGTGCGAGACCTACTGCGCGATCATGATCGAGAACTGCCCCGACACCTTCGGCAATGACGTCGAGGACATCCCGGCCTGCATCACGGAGTGCGAGGCGGCGGCCCTGGCCGACGGCGCCCTCGGCGATGCCACCGGCAACACCCTGCAGTGCCGCATCTTCCACGCCGCGATCGCCCTGGACGACCAGACCCAGTGCATCGAGGCCGACCTGGCCGACTCGACCGTCTGCGTCGACTGATCCGGGTTGTAGCGTGAGTTGAGCCAAGAAAAGCCGCTCGATCCCCAGGATCGAGCGGCTTTTCTACCAAAAGGCCCCTGCGACCCCCTGTTGGCGGGGGTCCATGGGTTGTCTTCGCCTCGCGGGGGCAGGAAACCTACAATGGTTACTGGACCCGATGAGGTCGCGGTGGTAGATTCTCCACCGCTCGTTTCGAACGATTGAGGAGAGCGGGCCTCTCGAAGAAGCCCTGAAGATGGACAAACCTGATTGGTTTTATGAGAGGCGGCCAAGGAGTTGACCGACCCCTCAAAATCACCTGAGGAGAAGACCTTGAAAAAGCACCTGATTTTGATGCTCGCCCTGCTTCTTGTCGGCGCCACTGGCGTCGCCTGCGGAGATGACGACGACGACGACGCCGACGCCGAGCCCGAGGCCCAGCCGGAGGGTGAGCCCGAAGGTGAGCCTGAGGGTGAGCCCGAGGGTGAGCCCGAGGGTGAGCCCGAGGGCGAGCCTGAGGGCGAGCCTGAGGGTGAGCCCGAGGGTGAGCCTGAGGGCGAGCCCGAGGGCAACAACGAGGATCCCCTCGTCGTCTGCCAGAACACCTGCACCGAGGTCGCGGCCTGCCCCGAGCTCGCCGAGCTGTGCTCCGCCGAGATCCTGGCTGTCGTCGAGGCCACGTGCCAGGGCGTCTGCGAGGACGAGGACGCCCGCGGCCAGATCCTGGCCGCTGCCGGCCTGCCCTGCGCCGTCGTCGCGCCGCTGGCCATCGACGGCTTCGGCCTCGAGGGCCTCTGCTCCGACGAGTGCGGCCAGTACTGCACCCTGATGGGCAGCGCCTGCGGCGACTTCGAGGTCGGCTTTGACGCCACCAACGTCCAGGAGTGCCTGCTGACCTGCTCGGACTACTCCTTCGACGGCAACACCGACGATCGCTCCGGCGACTCGGTCCAGTGCCGGATCTACCACGCTGACGTCGCCAACGCCGCCGCCCCCGAAGTCCACTGCCCGCACGCGGGCGTCGACGGCGGCGGCGTCTGTGTTGACGAGCCCCCCAGCGCCTGCGTGACCTACTGCGCCATCATGGACGCCAACTGCCCCGACGTCTTCGGCGACAACGAGACCTGCCTCACGGCCTGCGAAGGCGTCATCCCCGAGACCGGCGCCAACGGCGACCTCGAGGGCAACACCGTCCAGTGCCTCTCGACCCACGCCCTCATCGCCGAGCTCAACGAGGCCTCTTGCTCCGAGGCCGACCCGGCCACGACCACCAACTGCGTCGACGGCGAGTGATCCTCCCCCGCACCCGACCCCGGCTTGATCCGCAAGCCGAGGGTCGAGCGCGCAGATGAAAAAAGCCCCCTCGGGATCCCGAGGGGGCTTTTTTCATCTGCGCACCCAACCCACGACCGCGACCTCGCCCGCCCCCGGCGCGCGCCCAGGCCAAGGCCCCGCCCCAGGCCCTCTACCCCGGCCAGCACTCCCGCACCTCGCCCTCGAAGCGCGCCATCATCCTCTCTCTGTTGTGCGCCTTGATCCGCGCCTCGACCCGCTCAAAGACCGCCCTGTACGCTCCCGCCTCCATCCGCGTCAGGTTCACCTCGGGGGCGCGGAAGTCGATCGACGTCGCCTCGTGCACCCCCCCGGTCATCTCCCACAGCTCCGTCCCAGGCAGCGGCGTGGCCGAGAACAGGCTGATCGCGTCCAGACCCAGGCCGCAGGCGAAGTCCGCCGTCTTCTCGATCAGCGCCTCCGTCTCCCACGGGAAGCCCACCATGAAGAAGCCCGTACACCGGATCCCCCTGGCCTTGACCTGCCCGACCGCCTCGACGATCGCGCCCAGCGCCGTCTTCTTGCGGATCTTGATCAGCGAGTCGTAATCCCCCGACTCGATCCCGAAGAAGATCTGATGGCACCCCGCCGCCTTCATCAAGTCCAACAGCGCCGGGTCCACCCTGTCCGTCCGCGTCTGGCAGGCGAAGGGGACCACGAGGCCGCGCTCGATGATCTGCGTGCAGATCTCGACCGTCCTGGCCCGGTTGAGCGTAAAGACGCTGTCGTGGAAGAAGAGGTAGGGGATGTCGTAGCGCGCCCGCAGGTGCGCGATCTCGTCGACCACGCTGGTGGCCGAGCGGTAGCGGGTCTGCCGATCATTGCTCGACGGCACCGCGCAGTAGATGCACCGGTAGGGGCACCCGCGCAGCGTGACCATCGCCTGATAGAAGGTCGGGTGGATGTCGTCGGCCCACACCAGCCCGTCCCGCTTGGGATAGGGCAGCGCGTCCAGCGCCCCGATCGACGCCCGAGGCGCGCTACGGCGCGCCTGACCCGCCTCGTCCCTCCACACCAGCCCCGCGATGGACCCCGGATCGCGCACCCGCCCCCCCTCCAGCGCCCCAAGCACCTCCCGCATCGTCTCCTCGCCCTCGCCGGCGACCACCAGATCCACCGCCGGAGCGCCCATCAGCGCGCTGACGGGCTCCGTCGAGGCGTGGACCCCCCCGAGGACCACGAGCGCCTCGGGGTTGACCCGCTTGACCACCGCCGCCGTGGCCGCCGCCGCCCTCCACGTTGCCGTCACCGCCGTCAACCCCACCACGTCGGGCGCTTCGGCCTCGATGGCGCGGGCAAGCTCTCGCCAGGGGTCGTCCCCGCGCCAGACCCGCGTGTCGGGCAGGAGGAAGCGGACCTCGGCCCGATCCTCGATGGCCGCCCCGACGTAGGCCAGCCCCAGCGGCTGGACCTGCCGCGTGCGGCCCTGGCCTTCGAGGAACTTCTGCGGCGGATCGATGAGCAAGACCTTCATGGCGTGACCTCAAGGGGCGCGCTGGCCGGATCTTCAATCCCCAGGCGCAGATGGAGGGGCTTGAAGATGATCCGCAAGGCGTTCTCGCCGTAGACGGCGCGCAACACCTCAGGCGGCAGGTCGATGGGGTGGATGGGCCAGCGGCCCTGGATGGGGATCGGGTGGGGGATCTCGGGATGGGTGGCCGGATCGCCCTCGAAGAAGCGCCAGTGCCGCTCAAAGAAGAGGGCGGCGGACTCCAGCGTCGGGGTCTCCTTGGAGACCGAGCCGAGGAAGAGGGAGTAGCGCCGCTGGCCGTCGCGCGATCGGGCGTGGACGCCGAAGTCGCTGCCGAAGAGCACGCGCCGCTGGTGCTTGATGAAGAAGCGCCGGACCCTGGCCGGGTCGTGCCGGCCGATCTCGCCCAGGCGCGCGGCCACGTCCAGGACCGCGTTGGGGTGGTCGTCCAGCAGTCGATCGATCGCCTCGATGTCCTCGGGGTTGTTGCCGAAGTGGACCAGGATGAAGGTCGTCGAGGGGTGTCGGCTCAAGACCCGGGCGCGCTGGGCCAGGAGCACCTCGCGCCGGGGGAACCTCGGATCGGCGAAGGACCAGTCGGGGGCCTCGGAGAGCTCTTCGAAGCGCTCGTTCTCGGGCGTCAGCGGCTCGAAGAAGGCCCTGGGGTCCCCGGTGTGGATCGACACGGGCACGCCGAGCGCGCCAGCGCGCGCCCAGATGGGATCGAGCCTGGGGTCATCGACGGCCACGAAGGCGCCCTCGCGGTCGGTGACGCCCAGCCCCAGCGCCTTGGAGATCTTCAACCCCGCGTAGCCCTGAGCGACGGCGTCGGCCAGCCCGTCGGCGATGCTCTGGCCGAAGCCCTCCTCGTCGAAGCGCGACCAGTCGACGTTGTAGAAGACCGCGACGCGGCCTCGGGCGGCCTTCATCGCGTCCAGGTGCGGCTTGAGGCCTTCGGCGCGCCCCTGGTGGCCGCCGCTGAGGTTGACGAAGCGGGCCACCCCGTGCTCGTCGGCGAGCCGGAGGGCCATGTCGTAAGCGTCTGGGCCGACGTGGGTGTGGACGTCGATGATCGTCGGGCGAGCGGGCTTGCGAGCGGCCGGGCCTGGAGAGGTTGTTTCGTTGGCTTTGTCGGGCGTGAGGGCAGAGGTCGGGGGCGAGCCGCAGCGACCGCACCCGGTGATCGCCAGCGCGATCGCGAGGGGCAGGGTCGCGCGGGCGCTCACGCGTCGGCCCGCAGCGGGTCGGGCGCTTCAGGCCCGAAGTGGATCTCGGCGTCGGAGAGGCGCTGATAGTTGGGCTCAAGCATGTCGAGGGGGCCGATGTCCTCGGGGCTCAGAGCGGCGGCGAGCAGGGCCAGGTGGGCGGCGCGGGGGTGTGCAAAGACGCCGTCGGCCAGATAGACGCCGTCGGCCAGATTGACGCCGTCGGCCAGATTGACGCCGTCGGCCAGATTGACGCCGTCGGCCAGATTGACGCCGTCGGCTTGTTCGGCGCCGATCTTCTGGATCGCGTCGTAGAGGCGCGGTGCGCCGGGGCCGAGGAGGACGAGGGGCTCGCCGGGCTTTCGAAGGGCGAGGGCGGCCTGGGCGAGGGCGTGGGGGAGGAAGGCGGCGTCGGGGAGGTCGGCGCGCAGGTGGCCGTCGTCGCGGTCGCGTCGGTAGAGGCCGGCGAAGAGCTCGCCCTTGCGGGCGTCGATGACGGGGACGATCAGGCCGTCGGAGGCGATGGCCTGGCAGGCGATGGCGGCGAGGCTGGAGACGGCGACGAGGGGGATGTCGCGGGCGAAGGCCAGGCCCTTGAGGCAGGCCATGCCGATGCGCAGGCCGGTGAAGCTGCCGGGTCCGGCGCCGACGGCGAGCAGGTTGAGGTCGCCGAGGCCGACGCCGGCCTCGTCGAGCATGGCGTTGATGGTGCCCAGGAGCATGCCGGCGTGGCCGCGGCGGGTGACCAGGGTGCGCTCGGCGCGCAGGAGGCCGCCGAGGACGAGGGCGACGCTCTGGGTCAAGGTGGCCGTGTCGACGGCCAGGATGTTCTGGAAGTGGTTGATTTTATGATACATTGAGCCAGCTTGCGAAGTCCTGCCAGTAGCGTTCGATGTCGTTCTTGAAGGCCAGGAGCATGAGGAGGGCGATGAGGCTGAAGCCGATGTAGTAGGCGATCTGCCGGGTGCGCTGGCTGAGCTCTTTGCGCTTGATCGCCTCGATGGCCAGGAGCATGAGGTGCCCGCCGTCGAGGACGGGGATGGGCAGCAGGTTGATGAGCCCGAGGTTGATGGAGATCAGGGCCATCATCCAGAGGAACTCCTCGATGCCCTTTTCGCCGGCCTTGGCGGCGATGTCGAAGATCATGATGGGGCCGCCGATGGTGTCGGTGCTCACGCGGCCCTTGATGAGCTGGACGATGCCGTTGACCATCATGGTGGTGAACTTCCAGGTCATCTCGACGCCGTTGGTCGCGGCGTAGACGACTCTGTCGCCGAAGGGAACGGGGATGGGGTCGGGCAGGTCGTAGCTGTTGTAGACGTCGAAGCCGAACCAGATGCTCGGGACCATCTCGTTGAACTTGCCCTTGAACTCGCGGATCGAGGGGGTCCAGGTGACCTCCTGGGTTTCCAGGCCGCGCTTGATCTGGAGCTTGAAGGAGATGGCGAGCTCAGTCTTGGGGGTGTCGGGCTCGGCGTTCATGCGCTCCCAGAAGCGCTGCTGGGCGTCGTAGCGCAGCAGCCGCATCTTGTTGTAGGGCATCGCGTCCATGCTCAGGAGCTCGTCGCCGACCTTGAGGCCGGCGGCCTCGGCGGGGCCGCCGGGGTCGATGGAGGCGATGAACATGTCGGCGGGGACGGCGCCGATGCTCCAGCGCAGGCCCTCCTTGAGGGGTGTCACGGTGGCCTTGACGTGCCGCTCGATCTGGAGCCCGCCGCCGAGGAAGTCCACGGGCTCGGGGCGCATGGCGACGAGCTCGACGGGCTTGCCGCCGCCGGCCTCGATGGCGGCCTGGACGGCGATGAAGCTGCGCGTGGGGGTGCCGCCGACCGAGACGATCCTGTCGAAGGTCTTCAGGCCGGCCTGGGCCGCGGGGGCGCCGGGGTCCTGGATCGCGATGATGGGGCCGTAGGTCTCGGAGGTGACCCCGATGATGCCGTAGGTCTCTTGAAAGAGGCCCATCCGGTCGGTCTTGGTGTAGGGCTCGGGGGTGATGGTGAAGTCGATCTGGCGCTCGCCGCGCTGGACGGTGAAGGTGAGGGCCTTGCCTGCCGAGACCTCGACGATGTCGGTCAGGTCGCTCCAGTAGCGCACGTCCTGGCCGTCGACGGCGACGATCAGGTCGCCGGCCAGCAGGCCCGCCTCGACCTCGCCCTTCTTGAGCGGGGTGGCCTGCGAGGCCGGGCTCTGGGGGGTGACCTGTCCGACGACGGAGGGCGGCATGGTGCTCATGCCCAGCCCGAGGAAGAAGTAGACGAAGATGGGGAAGATCAGGTTGATGACCGGACCCGCGGCGATGATGATCGCGCGCTGCCAGATGGGCTTGCGGACGAAGGCGCGGGCGCGCTCGGCCTCGGGCAGGGCGTCGCCCCAGTCGTCGTAGAGCTCCTCGGGCTGCATCCCGAACATCTTGACGTAGCCGCCGATGGGCAACGCGCAGATCGTGTACTCGGTCTCGCCGCGGGTGAAGCTCAGGGCCTTGACGACCGGCCCCATGCCGATGGCGAAGCGCTCGACCTTGACCCCGAAGAGCTTGGCGAAGAAGTAGTGCCCGAACTCGTGGATGAAGATCAGGACACCGATCAGGATGAGAAAGTAGACGACCTGCATGGCCTCACTTGCCGGTTGAGCCGATCCCGCGCCTCAAGACGCGATGTAGCGCTGAAAGACATAGAACCAGGGCGCAGCGAAGATCAAAGCGTCGATCCGATCAAGCAGGCCCCCATGCCCGTAGATGATGACGCCGCTGTCCTTGACCCCGTGCGCCCTCTTGATCAAGGACTCGCACAGGTCCCCGATCTGACCGAGGAAGTTGGCCGGGACAGCCAGCGCGAAGACCTGCCAGAGCTCAAGCTCGGGCATCAGGGGGGTGAACTTGAACATCAAGACGACCGCGATCGAGGTCAGGAGCCCTCCAACGGCGCCCTCGACGGTCTTCTTCGGGCTAACCCGCGAGGCCAGCTTGTGCTTCCCGAAGGCGCGCCCGGTGAAGTAGGCCCCCGTGTCGCTGCCCCAGACCACCGCCATGCACATCGTCACCCAGAGGCCGCCCTTGTCGCCGCCGTCGCGGAAGAGCAGCGCCAGGGTCGTCGGCATCACCGCGCAGTAGATCAGCGCCATGCCGCTGGTCCCGATGTGCAGCGAGACTTTGTCCAGATCCCGGTAGGTGAACAGGTAGGTGATGAAGATCGCCAGCCCCGAGAAGGCCAGCGTCACCATGACCTCGTAGCCGTCCGGGGGGGTCGTCGGGGTCGATCGCAACAAGAGGACCGCGAAAAGCGCCAGCGCGCAGACACACGTGATGACCTGGGCGACCCGGTTGGTGCCGGCGGTGACCATCGACAGGAACTCCCAGGTGGCCACGACGACCGCGGCCCCGATCAGGATCGCGAAGCCCGCCGGCGGCGCCCAGAAGAGCAGCCACAGGATCACCGGCACGCCGATGGCGGACGTGATCAGCCGGGGCCCCAGGTCGGACTTCTTCTTCTCGGGGGGGGGCGCGGCGGCGCCGGGCTCCTGAAGGGGGGTGTCGATCCCGGAAGGGGGAGGCTGGTTCATGAACGCGCTCGCGCATTGGGCCTGGTGATCGAGGGCGACTCCCCCTGCGAGGATATAACCACCCTCCAGGGATTACATCAAACCCGACCTCGGCCTCGCGCGTCGATCGAGCGGCCGATCAGCGCCGCGATCAGCAGCGCGGCCAGCCAGCCGGGCCCCCCCGATCGGCCCGGCCCTGGCGCCTGGGCGCAGCCCTCGTTGCGGACCTGCCCCACCGAGCCCCTCGGGTCAGGGTTCGGCTCGGCCTCGTCGGGCTGGGCCTCGGGCTGCCCGTCGGGCTCGGGTTGACCCTCAGGTTGACCCTCGGGCTGGCCTTCGGGCTCTGGCGTGGGGCTCGGCTCGGGATCGACGCCCTCGGCCAGCACCTCGACGTCGAGGGTCTCGCGGCCCGGCTCGCCCTGGTCGTCAAAGACCGTCAGCTCGACCGTGTAGCGGCCCGGGGCCTCGAACTGGTGCAGGATCACCTCCCCGCGGCCGACGCCGCCGTCGCCGAAGTCCCATCGCCAGGTGACGACCTGGCCGTCGACGTCGCCGGAGGCGCCGCCGTCGAACTCGACGGCCAGCGGAGCCGGCCCGCGCGCGGTCGAGGCGCTGATGCTCGCCGTCGGGGCCTCGTTGGGCGGCAGCGCGTCGACGAAGACCGGCTGGGTCCAGGCGAAGCCCTCGGGGCTGGAGACGCGGGCGCGCACGTAGCGCTCGTCGCCCCGGAAGCGGTAGCTGGCGAAGTCGCCGCGGACCCGCTCCAGGACAGCGCCATTGCCGCCGATGAAGACGATCTCGGTGGCCCCGGGCGCGTCCACGTCGTAGAGGCTCCGGGTGTGGCTGAAGTCGGCCAGCTGCGCCCCTGTCGAGGCGTAGAAGCGCCCGCGCTCCATAGCGTCGAGGATCGCGGCCTTGTCCCGCGAGGCCGCGTCCACGAAGATGAAGCCGCCGCCGGGCGGCCTGTCGCCCTGCACGAGCGTGTGGGCGTCGTCCACGGCCACGCCCCACATCAGCCGCCCCGTGCTGAGCACCCCGTCCCAGATGTCCTCCGACGAGGGCCCGCTGCGCTCGATCACGATCGGGTGGGAGTTGAAGATCTCCAGGAACATCGGGCCGCTCATCTCCGAGACTTCTTCAATGATGTCGCGCGATTGCAGAAAGTTGTACTCGGGGTGGTTGAGCTGCGGCAGCCCCCCGTTGGCCCAGATCAGCTCAAAGGCCGCCGAGATCGAGCTGGCCGGCGCCACCCTGGCTGGCAGGTCGATCCCGTTGATGTGGTGCTGGCTGGTCGTGAGCTCCTCGCCGGGGATCAGCAGGAAGTCTGCGTCGACCAGCGCCCGCCCGCGCGCGTCGCGCAGGGCGTTGAGCGCCGCCTGGGTGGTGTAGGCGTTGTGGTCGGTCAGCACGACGAAGTCGTAGCCGTTGTCCTTGTACCAGGACATCAGCGACTCGATGGGCGTGCTCGAATCCGGGCTGGCCGAGGTGTGGCAGTGGGTGTTGCCCTTGAACCACTCCGCGCCGGCCCTGCCCGGCGCCAGGGCCAGCGTCAGCCCGGCGCAGAGGGCGGCGATGGCGGCGATCCTGGAGGGCGCGGGCGCGCCCCTTCGTCTTGTCTTGTCCATCCTCGGCGCCCCCCTCGGCGCGGCGGTGACACACACGCGGCACTCAAGATAGTGAACGGTCAGTCAGGGCGCAAGGACGGGGCGCGAGCTCGCGCCGAGGGGGGCGCCGGCGCCGGAGCGCTGGCATCCTGGGCGCCGCTGTGGCAGGATGGGGCCTGCAGGTGCGGACGATTCTGGAGGTCGGTCAATGCGCTGGATCGGGGTTTCTCAAGGGTTCGCGGTGGCCTCGGCGGGCCTGTTGGTGATGGCGTCTGGCTGCACGAACGGGCCGGTCAAGACGGACGTCGGGGTCAACGAGGCCAGCAGCCGCTGCAAGCAGCAGCCTGAGCAGACCGTCAAGCTCCAGTCCGGCATCGAGGCGGGCTTCCAGCAAGGGCTGCTGAAGTTCGAGGGCCAGGCCGCCTACGAGCAGCTCGTCGAGGTCAAGAACAAGTTCGACACGCTCCAGGCCGACTACGCCCAGATGAGCTATCAGCTCTGCGAGGACTCGGCCACCGAGTCGGTCAGCCGGGACTACTACGAGCGCCGCCGCGAGTGCCTCGATCAGGCGCTGCTGGCCATGCGGGCCATGGATCTGGTCCTGTCCGAGAAGATCTCGTCGGGCCCCCCGGAGGAGCTGGCCAGCGTCAAGGAGGCCACCTGGGAGCTGGACGCCAAGATGGCCTGGCTTCAGGAGATCCTGGCCTGCCCGAAGGAGGGCCAGTCGGTCCTGGCGTCGCCCGAGGCCGCCACCCCCGAGCAGGACATTACGCTGACGGCCTACCTGATCTGCCAGAAGCAGGTGGGGGGGAAGTTCGTCGACGTGCCCGAGTGCACCGAGACCTCGCTGAGGGAGAACGATCGGGTCAAGATCGGCTTCCGCGTCGACAAGCCCGCTCGCCTCTACGTGCTCAACTACAACGACACGGGCCTCTTCCAGACCATCTTCCCCGATCGCGGGATCGCCAACGAGATCGAGCCCGGGCGCGACTACATCCTGCCGCCGGACGACTGGCTGGAGCTTGACGATCAGGTCGGCGTCGTCGAGCACCTCCAGATCGTGGCCTCGCTGGAGAAGCTCCAGCAGCTTGAGGATCTGCGCGGGGCCTACTTCGAGCCCAAGCCCGGCGACAAGGCCGCCCAGGCCACGGCGAAGAAGGCCTCGGTCAAGACCCGCGGGCTGCTTGAGCCGGTGCTCACGCGCGGCTTCAAGCAGAAGGGCAAGGCCCCCGTCATGCTGGAGGCCGGCGGCGCGAAGGTCCAGACCGTCCCGATGGTCGCCTCCAGGCCCGGCGTCAACGTCATCGAGTTCAAGCTCTCCCATCAATGACCGCCGACGCGATGAGAGGCGAGGGCTCATGACCGGTGACGCTGGCCTGTCTCCTGGGAAAGTGGTGGGCCAAGGGCGCTATCGGCTTGAGAAGAAGCTCGGGCAGGGCGGCTTTGGAGAGGTCTGGAAGGCCTGGGACGACAAGCGCGGCGAGCCGGTGGCGCTCAAGACCATCCTGCCGACGCTGGGCGCCGATCGCAGCGTCGCGGCGCGCTTCCGCCGCGAGATCGCCACGGCCGCGCGCCTGACCCACCCCAACATCGTCCGGATCCTGGACACGGGCCAGTTCGAGGACGGCCGGCCCTTCTTCTCGATGGAGTTCCTCGACGGCCAGCCCCTTGAGCGCTTCACCAACCGCCTGTCCTCCTCCCTGCTGCTCTTCGATCAGCTCCTCGAGGCGCTGGCCTTCGCCCACGCGCGCGGCATCATCCACCGGGATCTCAAGCCCGACAACGTCATCGTCATGGTCAGCGAGGGGCAGCTCCACCTCAAGCTGCTGGACTTTGGCATCGCGCTGCTCGACGAGGGCCTCGGCGCCGGCCAGGGCCAGGTCTCCATCACGCGCCCAGGCCTGCCCGTCGGGACCGTCCCCTACATGAGCCCCGAGCAGGCCAGCGGCGAGCCCTCCAGCGCCGGCCCGGCCTCCGACCTCTACTCCGTCGGGGTCATGCTCTACGAGCTCCTCTCCGGCGAGCGCCCCTTCGAGGGCGACTGGATGTTCGTCATCGTCCAGCACGTCAGCCTCGCCCCGAAGCCGCTGATCATCAAGCCCGACTTCCAGCTCGAAGATCCTCGTCCGCTCATCGAGCTGGTCGGCACGCTGCTCAAGAAGCCCTACCGCGAGCGCCCCGAGTGCGCCGCCCACGTCCGCCAGATGCTGGCCCAGATCCGGGAGTCTCTGCGCGACAGCGCCGACTCGCTGCTGACCGACTTGCCCGCCATCGAGGCCGCCGATGGCACCTATCTGCCGACGATGGCCTCGACGGGCGGATCGTTGGTGAGCGGCGAGGAGGTCGATCAGGGCGCGCTCTCGCTGCTTCGGATGCACGAGGCGCCCGTCGTCGGCCGTGAGGCGGAGCAGAAGGCTTTGTGGGAGGCGGTCGCGCGGGTCACCAGCTCGCGTCGCCCCGAGGCGGTCATGGTCTCGAGCCCTCCGAACCGGGGCAAGAGCCGGCTGGCGCGCTGGCTGGTCGAGGAGGTCCACCGCGCGGGGCTGATGCGGGTGCTCAACGTCTACGTCATCGACGGCGGCCTGCCAGCGGCCATGCACGCGGCCATCTACCGAGCGCTGCGGCTGCCCAAGCTTGAGCGGCAACCTCTGAGCCGGCGCATCGACGATGTGCTCAATCTCGAACCCGCCGATCGGGACGAGCTGTGCGAATTCCTCATGGCCGGCGGCAGGATAGCCGATCCCGTGGCCGAGGCAGAGCGGCTCAAGGGCTGGGCGAGGTTGTGGCAGAAGTTCATCTGGCGCCTGACGGAGTTCCCGAGCAAGCGGCCGCTGCTGGTCTGGATCGACGGCCCGGATCAGGGCGACATGGCCGAGACCTCCGGGTGGATCGAGCTGCTGCTCAACGTCACCAAGATCGGTCGGCGCCCCGTGCTGCTGCTCTGGACCGTCGAGCCCGAGGGCGAGGCGCTCTCGCCCGGCCTCGAGAAGGTCTCCCGGCGGGAAGACACGACGCTCATGGAGCTCTCGCCGCTCTCGCCCGAGGCCCAGGCGAGGCTCGCCCGCTATTACGCCCCCGATCTGGCCGAGGACGCGATCGCCGTGCTCCAGGAGCGGTCGATGGGCAACCCCTTCTTCTTGAGGGAGATGTTGCTGAGCTGGATCGACGAGGGGGCGCTCCAGGCCTCCGAGCGCGGCCTGTCGCTCTCCATCGCGGCTCGGGCCCAGGCGCCCGAGGGGCTCGATCGCATCGTCAAGCAGCGCCTCGTTCACTTCCTGGAGCGCAAACCCGATCTGGATGAGGCCGCGGAGTCGCTGTTGATCCTGGCCTATCTGGGCCAGAGCTTCCCGGAGTCGCTGGCCCAGGACGCGCTGGCAGGCTCCCAGATCTCCACGGCCGATCTCATCGAGGAGGGCTTCCTGGAGGTCATCCCCGGCGCCCGCGAGCAAGAACTGACCCTGTCGTCGAAGAACCTGCGCGAGGCCCTGCTGGAGATGGCCGAGCAACGGGGCGTCGTCGCCCTCCTGCTCGGCCGCGGGATAGAGCTGCGCGTCGCCTCGGGCCTCGGCGCCATGATCCGCAGCGACTGGGAGATGGCCGAGCGCTGTCTGGCCGTCGGCTGGAACCTGATCGACGATGCCCCGAGCGAGCTGGTCAACGAGCTGTGGCGCATGGAGATCCTCGATCTGCTCTGCTGCATGGCCTTCAGGCGTCGGGAGGCCGTGCTGCTGAACGCGCGGGCTCAGAGCATCGCCTGGGTGGCCGGCTCGGCGACCCCCGAGATCCAGAAGCAGCTCAAGGCCCTCGTCGGCATCTGGGACGGCGCCGCGCTGCTCCTCGAAGGCGACTTTCAAGGCGCCCCGGCCGAGATCCAGATCGCGCTGGACCTCAGCTGCCTCATCGGCGACGTCGCTCTGGAGGCGCGCGCCCTCCACGGCCTCGGGCGCGCGGCCCAGATGGCCGGCGATCGGGTCAAGGCCCTCGATCTCCTCGGGAGGTCCTCGCAGGCCTTCAGGAAGCTCGATCGCCACACCCGCAGCGCCCAGCCGCTGCTCAACCTCTTTGAAGCCGACGTGATCAGCGATCAGGCGGCCGTGATGGCCGAAGAGGGGGACCTCGTGGCCGCCAGCGTCCAGCTCAGGATGCTGCTCGGGCTCTACAAGCAGTACAACGACCGCCAGGGCGAGGCCCACACGCTGACCAAGCTCGTCCGGATCATGCGAAAGCTCGGCGACGTCACCCAGGCCGCGGCGTTGATCGTCGAGGCCAGGGCCATCATGCAGATCATCGACGACCGCTGGGGCCTGGCCGTGCTCCAGTGGGAGGAGGCCACCGCCTGCCTCAAGGGCAACGATCTTGAGCGGGCCGACGTCAACTACCGCGCCGCCGCGCGGCTCTTCGCCTCCTTCAAGGACGAGGTCAGCGAGGCCAGCTGCATCAACGCCCGCGGAGAGCTGGCCCGCAAGGGCGGGCGCCTGCGCGAGGCCGTCGAGCACTACCTCGCCTTCAGAGCCTCCATGGCTCGCCTGAGCCACACCCACGGCCTGGGGCTGGCCGACATCAACCTCGGCTGGACCTACATGGTGGCGTCCAACCCCCAGACCGCCCAGCAACACTTCCACGCCGCCTACGAGACGCTCCACGGGGCTGGCCCTCGCGGCGTCCTTATCAGCGCCATGGTGGGCTGGTCCTGGGCCGCCGCGCTGCTCGGCGACGTCCAGGGCGCGATCGCCACCCTCCACAACGCCCAGGGGCTCAACGAGGGCCGCCCCGTCATCGACGAGGACACTCAGCGGGCGCTGGCGGCGATCTCGACCTTCGCGGGTCAGTGCGGGCTGCCCGCGCTCTCCGAGGCGGCCGGGCGCCTGCCCGTCCAGGGGTGAGGTCGGTCAGCGCGCGGCGAGGAAGTCGCGCAGGCCGCTGTCCTGATCCGAGAAGACCAGATCGACGGTGGAGCGGGCGTTGTCCAGGGGATCGGGGCGCGGGGCCTGGGTCGAGGCGGCTCTGAGCTCGCGCAGCGCCCGGTTGTACCAGATCGCCTGGCCCGTCGAGCCGCGCAGCATCTTGGCCTCGAAGTGGCTGATGGCGCAGGGGGTCTGGCGCTCCCCTTCAATGGCCTCTCCAGGCACGAAGGCGATGTGGGCGCTGTACTTGCTTTGCTCCTCGATGTCGCACAGCGCCTCGGTGTGGTAGATGACCTGTCCGATCAAGAGGGTGTCGGCGCCGACGAGGGCGGCCAGCTCCTTGGCGAGTCTGATTCGATCGTCCTCCAGGGCGCCGCGCTCCGTCGAGGTGACTTCGAAGAGCTCAGGCAATGGCCGGTCGATGTCCAGGCGCTCCAGCAGCGGCTCGCCTTGCGCGGCGGCGAGGGCGGCCCGCACCTCGTCGCAGGTGATGACAGAGAAGCCCATGGCCTCAAGCCGCGCAGCGGCGCTGTCTTCGTAGACGCGCACGGCGGCCTCGCGCTCCGCGTCGCTCAGACCAAAGAAATCCGATGTGGCAAAAGGTATTATCGCGATCTTGCCCAGCGACGTCGCCTCAAAGCCGACTCGGATGCCGGTCTCGGCCTGATCGTCGGTGAAGGTCAGCGTCGCGCACCCTGAGATGCTCAACACCAGCGACACCGCGGCGTAGAGGGCGGCGCGGTACAAGGCGCGCTTCTGGCTTCGATGGCGGATCAGGCAGGGTCCGTCCAGCCTGATCCGAGGCCGCTCGACAAGCATGGAGTGTCCTCCTTGACGTCTCCGCGATTGTCCAGGTCACGATCAGGGCGCTGCGATCCATGCTGCGTCCCTCGGACCTGTTGAGAGGATAGAGCACTTGTGGGTGTGCGCCAGTAAATCACCGCGATCTGCCGCAGGTGTAGGTGTGCGGCAGCGCGCGGCGTCGAGGCGAGGGTTCAGGGGGGGGAGTCTGGCAGGATCAGCGGCGGCGCAGGAGGACGGCGAGGGCCAGCAGGGGCAGGAGCAGGGGGATCTGAGGCCGGGAGGGCGCGGGCCGCGCGGGCGAGGCGCACTGGCAGCCCTTGTCGATGGGGGAGCCGCCGATGGGGTTCTTGTTGAGGGGGTCGAGGGGGTTGCTGCCGTTGGAGACCTCATCGCCGTCGGAGATGCCGTCGCCGTCGGTGTCGCGGACCAGGGGGTCGGTGCCCAGCTCGACCTCCTGGCCGTCGAGGAGGCCGTCGTCGTCGGTGTCGCCGTTGATGGGGTTGGTGCCTCGGATCAGCTCGTCGCCGTCGAGGAGGCCGTCGCCGTCGGTGTCGGCCACGTTGGGGTCGGTGCCCAGCTCCAGCTCGGCGGGGTCTGAGAGGCCGTCCTCGTCGCCGTCGGCCAGGGCGGGGTTGGTGCCCATCTCGACCTCCTGGCCGTCGAGGAGGCCGTCGCCGTCGGTGTCGGGGTTGTTGTCGTCGGTGAAGAGCTCGACCTCCTGGCGTCGGGTCAGGCCGTCGCCGTCGACGTCGGTGTCGCACTTGTCGCCGATGGCGTCGTCGTCCAGATCGGCCTGATCGGTGTTGGAGAGGCCGGGGCAGTTGTCCTCATGATCGAGGATCGTGTCCATGTCGGTGTCGGAGTTGCGCACGACGACCTCCCAGGACTGCTCGTCGCTGCCGCCGTCGCCGTCGTCGACCCGGACCGTGAAGTTGAAGGTCTGCTCCAGGCTCTCGGGGGGGGGCGTCCAGGTCAGCGTGCCGAAGTCGTCGAAGTCGGCGCCCTCGGGGCCGCTCAGCAGCGAAAAGGCGAGGGTGTCCAGGGAGCCGGCGGGGTCGGTGACGCGGATGGGGTAGGTGAAGACCCCGCCGAGGGGCGCCTGCCGGGGCGGCACGCTGGTGATCTCGGGGGCGACGTTGGTGGCCACGATCGTGGCCGTGGCGGTGCCCTCGCGGCCCTCGTCGTCGATGACGCGCAGCCCCACGATCATGTTGCCGGGGCCGTCGAGCCCGGAGGTGTCGATGATGGCCCGTACGCCCTGGGCGTCGTCGTATTCGCCGTCGAGGTCGACGTCCCAGTCGTAGGCCGTCAGGGTGCCCGCGGAGTTCGAGGCGTCCAGCGTGACCGTCGGCGTGCCCTCCTCGATGGTGTAGGTGCCGCCAGCCGAGGCGTTGACGGGCTGCCCGGCCCACTGGGTGGCGTTGATGATGAGCTGCTCCCAGTCGCCGCTGAGGGCCTGAGGGGCGCTCGGGTAGATGCCGAGCCAGACGACCCGGCCGGCCTTGTCCTGGCGCGCGGCTACGAGCACCTGCCCGTCGCTGTAGCTGGCGATGCGCTGGGCGCCGGGCAGCAGGCTCACCGCGCCGGTGCGGAAGCTGTCGGTCCGCACGCTGCGCACCTGCTGCATGATCGGGTGGCGCGGCTCCTCGACCGTGCCCATCAGGCCAGCGCTGAAGACCGAGGCGCGGTCCGCGGTCCCCGAGACCAGCCCGTAGCCCTGGGTGCGCCACCGGCCTGCGATGTCGTTGTTGGGCAGGTAATGCGAGAAGACCATCTCGATGACCGCGCCGCCCTCGTCGACGAAGGCCGCCAGCGCGTCACCCGCGCGGGTGGACTGGGCGTCGTCGAGGCCCTGGTTGGTCCACACGATCGCCACGTCGTGCCGCCGCAAGGTCGCCAGATCGACGAGCCCGAGGCTGTTGGACAGATCGGTGATCTCCACGTCGAACTGCGTCTGGTTGCGCAGGATCGAGGCCACCACCGTGGCGCCGGCCTGCGGGACGATGACGACCTTGACGGGCTGGCCGTGGGCCACCTGCGGCGCTCCGAAGATCGCGCCGAGCGCCCCGATCATCGCAAGTCCGCAAGAAAGGAGGAGAGGAGGAAGGCGTTGGCCTCTTGTCATCGTGTTCGTCTCTGGTGTTCGCCCCGCATCAGGCCCCCCCTGATTCTAGAGCCTCACCCAGGCGCTTTCAACCGGCGCGCCGTCGAAGCCGCGACAAAGCCACCAGGGCCACAAGGACCAGGGCGACGCCTCCCGAGGGGCCTGGTCGGGCTGGCGGGCTGAGGCAGCCGCAGGCCTCCGTAGCCCCAGAGGTGGGGTCGGCGCCATCGGGCCTGTCGTCGCGCGGATCAAGGGGATCGAGGCCGAGCAGGACCTCATCGCCGTCCTGCCGCCCGCCGCCGTCGGTGTCCCTCAAGGTCGGATCGGTGCCTCGCCCGACCTCCTGGCCGTCATCCAGGCGATCGCTGTCGGAGTCGGCCACCAGGGGATCGGCGCCCAGCGCGATCTCCTGGCCGTCCTCCAGGCCGTCCTTGTCGCTGTCGGGGTCGAGGGGGTCGGTGCCGGCCTCGACCTCGTCGCCGTCGCCGAGGCCGTCGCCGTCGCTGTCGGCCAGCGCCGGGTCCGTCCCCCGCTCACGGGCCTCTTCGATGTCGTCGATCCCGTCATCGTCGGTGTCGGTGAGGAGCGGGTCGGTGCCCAGGGCGCGCTCCTCGTCGCCGCTCAGGCCGTCGCCGTCCGCGTCGTCGTCGCAGACGTCGCCGATCCCGTCGCCGTCAGCGTCGAGCTGGTCGCCGTTGGCCTCGGTCGGGCAGTTGTCGGCCGAGAGCGCGACCCCGTCGCCGTCCCGATCCGAGGTCTCGGCGCTCCACAGGATGGCCTGCACCACCATGCGCTCCCAGTCGCCCTCCAGGAGGTCGGGATCGGAGAGCGTGAAGCCGAGCCACGCGACGCGGCCCGGCCTGTCCTCTCGGACCGCGGCGAGGATCTGGAGATCCTCGTAGCGGGCGATGGCGCGCGCGCCAGGCAGCAAGGGCGCGTCTCCGGTGCGGTGGCGTCGGGCGTGGAGCCGCTCGACGCCCGCCAGGATCGGGTGGTCCGGCTCCTCGCGCAGCCCGATGGAGCCGGGCGTGTCGGTCAGCCCGCTTGCGGCCCCGACGCAGGATCGCTGGCCCTGGCGCCACCGCCCGCCGATGAGCTGATCGGGGTCAAGCTGGGCGAAGACCGCCTCGACGACCCCCCCGCCCTGGTCGACGTGATCGGCCAGGGCGTCGCCAAGCTCGGCGCTCTGCCGGGCGTCGAGGCGGTGGTTCGTCCATGTGATGATGACGTCGTACCGAGAGAGGCTCTCGGCGTCGACGGGCGTGTCCGGCAGCGGCCGCTCGTCGACTTCGAGGTCGAAGCGACCTCGCAGGGCTTCGGCCAGCGGCGACGTGTCGTCGTAGGCCAGCAGGAGGGCGCGGACCTGGGTCGAGGCGGCCGCCGGCCACAGGAGCACCGCCCAGAGCGCCAGGATGGCGGCGCGCCTTGCCTTCATGATCGACGCCGCGTCAGGCGCGCGATCGCCGCGCCAAGCGCCAGGGCCAGCGCCAGCCAGCCCGCCGAGCCCGTAGAGGGGGTGCCATGCAAGGAGGCGCACGCGCAGGACTCGTCGGTGTTGAGCGATCCGACCCCGGGGGCCGGCTCGGGCTCCACGGGCGGCTCGTCCACCACAGGGTCGTCGTCGGCGGGGTCGTTGGGGTCGGTGCCGCGCTCGATCTCGTCGCCGTCGGGCACGCTGCCTTGATCGGAGTCGGAGCTGCTCGGGTTGGTCAGGTGAACGCGGACCTCGTCGCCGTCGCTCAGGCCGTCGCCGTCGGTGTCCGGGGAGAGGGGGTCGGTGCCGCGCTCGACCTCGTCGCCGTCGCCGAGGCCGTCGTCGTCGGTGTCGCCGTTGAGCGGGTCGGTGCTGCCGTTGACCTCGTCGAGGTCCGACAGGCCGTCCGTGTCGGTGTCCGGCTCAAGGGGATCGGTGCCGCGCTCGACCTCGTCGCCGTCGCGCAGGCCGTCGCCCTCGGTGTCCGGGGAGAGGGGGTCGGTGCCCAGGCCGG
>SYOX01000396.1 GCA_005804885.1 Pseudomonadota bacterium | reverse complement strand
GGTCTTCGTCGAGCTGGTCGGGGTTGGGGGTGCGGGGGCAGTTGTCGTCCAGGTTGTCGAAGCCGTCGTTGTCGATGTCGAGCAGCAGCGGCTCCTCGCAAGCGTCGCCGAGGCCGTCGTTGTCGGCGTCGAGCTGGTCGGAGTCGGCCGTCTCGGGGCACACGTCGCAGGCGTCCCCCACACCGTCGCCGTCCAGATCTCGCTGGTTGGGGTTGCGGGTCTCGGGGCAGTTGTCGTCGGCGTCGCGGACGCCGTCGCCGTCGCCGTCGGCCTCGGAGGGGGCCTCGCAGGCGTCGCCGGTGCGGTCGTTGTCGTCGTCGGCTTGATCGGCGTTTGCGGCGTCGGGGCAGTTGTCGCAGGCGTCGCCCACGCGGTCGCCGTCGAGGTCGCCTTGATTGGGGTTGGGGATCAGGGGGCAGTTGTCGTTGGCGTCACGGACGCCGTCCTGATCGGCGTCGGCCTCGGGGGGGGCCTCGCAGGCGTCGCCGGTGCCGTCGTCGTCGTCGTCGGCTTGATCGACGTTTGCGGCGTCGGGGCAGTTGTCGCAGGCGTCGCCCACGCGGTCGCCGTCGAGGTCGCCTTGATCGGGGTTGGGGATCAAGGGGCAGTTGTCCTGGCCGTTGACGACGCCGTCGTCGTCGCCGTCTGCGGTGACGTCTCCGGCGCATGCGTCGCCGACGCCGTCTTCGTCGGTGTCGAGCTGGTCAGCGTTGGCGGTCTCGGGGCAGTTGTCGCACGCGTCCCCGACGCGGTCGAGGTCGGCGTCGAGCTGATCGGGGTTGGGGGTGCGGGGGCAGTTGTCCTGCGCGTCGCGGACGCCGTCTTCGTCGGCGTCGGCGAAGATCGCCTCCTCACAAGCGTCGCCGATGCCGTCTTCGTCGGCGTCGGCCTGGGAGAGGTTGGCGGTCTCGGGGCAGTTGTCGCAGGCGTCGCCGAGGCCGTCGCCATCCGCGTCAGCCTGGTCGGGGTTGGAGAGGTTGGGGCAGTTGTCGGCCTCGTCGTGGATGTCGTCCTCATCCTCGTCGGGCAGCTCGACCGGCGCGCAGGCGTCGCCGACGCCGTCATCGTCGGCGTCAGCCTGGGAGACGTTGGCCGTGTCGGGGCAGTTGTCGCAGGCGTCGCCGACGGTGTCGAGGTCGGCGTCCGCTTGATCGCGGTTGGCCGTATCGGGGCAGTTGTCTTGATCGTTGTTGAAGCCGTCGTTGTCGCGGTCGATGTCTTCGACGTCGGGGGGGTCCTCGACCTCCTCCTCGATGTCCACATCCGAAGTTCCGACGTCGCCCTCGTCGTTGTTGTCGTTGTTGTCGTTGTTGCCCTGCCCGCCACCTGCGCCGGGGTCTCCGTCCCCGCCACAGGCGATCAGGGGAGCCAGGCCCAGGGCCAGGGCGGTGATGAGGGCGAGCCAGCGATTGCGGTTGTGGATGGTGTGCATCGTTTCACCCAAGGGCGCGCCCCTGTCGGGCAGAAGGAGGTGATCAATCGGGGGTCAGGAGGTCGTTGTCCTGGGCAGACAGAACCCCCTTCCAGTCTAGCGATTCGAAATGGCCAGCGCAAATGTCATCAATACTGAACATGTGCGCATATGCTTGATCGTTCATCACGATGGGATGGGCGGCGGGGGTGATCCCGCCTGGCTGGTGAGTTCGCTTCAGGGCGTCCCTCCGAGGATGGAGAAGTCCATGGAGCGGCTGGCGAGGGCCTGATCGGTGGTCCCGCCGACGACGTAGAAGAAGCCGCTGAAGCTGGTGCGGCCCGCCTGGAATCGCGCGGTGAAGTCGGTGTTGCCCAGCGAGTTCCAGTTGTCCAGGGCGCCAGTGCTGTTGAAGAGCTCGGAGCTTGCGCCGGTGGAGCTCGGGCCGTTGCCTTGACCGCCGACGGTGACCAGGGCGTTGCTGGCGACGGCGGCGGCGTAGCCGCTGCGGAAGGGGCGCAGGGCCTCGGTGGTCGAGAGCGCCGCGGGCAGGCCGCTGGCCAGGATGGGGGCGAAGAAGACGTCGGTCTGCTCGCGCTCGCCGAGCCCGCCGAGGATGTAGAGGACAGCCCGCTGGGGGGGCAGGAGGCTGGCGTTGTCGGGGGTCGCGACGAGGATCTCGAGCCCGGCGCGGGCGCCCGGGAAGGCGTTGGCGAGCCTTTGGACCGAGGTGACGGTCTGATCGCCCGGGCCGCCGACCCGCAGGGTGACGATCTCGATGGAGTTCAGCGGGCTCTGGCCGTTGCTGCCGCCGGCGACGATGAGGTGGAAGAGGGCAGGATCGACGGGGTTCGGGGCCACCGCGACGCCATGGTCGAGCCTCGGGGTGACCAGGGTGGCGATCGGGTGCCAGACCCCGAGGGCGCCCAGGGGCAAGGGGAGCTCGTCGTTGGGGGTGGCCTGGCCGTCGTCGCGCAGCAATCGGGCGTCGGCGGGGACGACCGCCAGCAGCCGCTCATTGCCGAGCGGCTCGTCGGGATCCTCGTTCCTGTAGATGCGGTAGGAGGCGGCGCCGGGCACAGCGGTCCACTCGATGATCGAGGTGACCCCCTGCTCGATGTTCGGGACGAAGATCGGCTGAGGGTCGGAGGTCAGCTCCTCGCCGCCCGGGTTGGCCGGGTGGAAGCCGTTCATCACCGCGGCGACGCGGTAGTAGTACACGCCAGTCGCCAGCCCCTGGCCCTCCTCGTCGAACTCGAAGTCGACGTTGTTGATGACCGGGACCTCCAGCGGGTTCAGGACGCGGGCGCGAAGCACCTGCCCCGTGGGGCCGCCGATCCCGGCGTCGAAGCCGCCGGGGAGGTAGACGAAGTCGTTGATCCGCTCGGCCTTGGCCAGCGTCCGTCCCGAAGGCAGCGACAGCGGCAGAGGCCGCCAGGGGCCAGGGGTGCCGAACTTGTTGAGGGCCGAGAACTCGCCCGAGGCCAGCGCCGAGGCGGGCGCGCCGCCGTCGCCGCCGATGGTGTAGATGAACCTGGCGCGGCGCGAGGGCGCGCCGCTGAAGACCGCAGGCGCCCGCCGGGCTTGACCCAGCAGCGGACCGGCGTTGAAGCCGACGAAGTTGCCGGCGGGGTTGGTCACCGTCACGGGGCTGAACTCCTCAAAGGAGCCGTCGTCGTTGGTGACCTTGAGCGCGCAGACCGACAGGTGCGCCAGCGTGCTGGTGTTGACGGTGATCGAGGCGCTCGTGGCGCTGCGGTTGCCGAGCGTGATGGCGGGGACGAGCAGCCCCCCGTTGGGCGAGAGGCACTCGGCCGAGACCGCAGCGACGCGCAGGTTGCGGCCCTGGATGGTGACGGGCAGCGCGTTGTTGTTGGTCTCCCATGAGCCGGGGCTGACGGCGTCGACCAGCGGCGGCGGCTCCACCGTCACGGTGAAGGCGCGCTCAAGAAGGCCGACGCTGCCGTCGGGGTTGACCGCGATGAGGTCGTAGAGCCCGGGGCGCTGGCCGGCGTCGATGATGCCCTGGAGCTCGGAGGCGTCCAGGATGCCCACGGCGCGCAGCTCCGTGGCCTGGGCGGCGCACAGGCCGTCGAGGCAGGCCTCTCCCGGCCCGCAGTCGATGATGTCCTGGCATGTCCCGAGGCAGAGGCCGCGGCTGCAGCCCTGACCGGGGCCGCACTCCTCGTCGATCGCGCACTCGTCGCCGGGGGAGGGGTTGAGGTAGACCCGCGGGGTGGAGACGAAGCCGGACAGGGGGTTGGCCTCGGCGGTGACGCCGGTGGCCTCCTCGCTCCAGCCAAAGAGCGGGTTCAGGGCCGTGATCTGCACCGAGAGGTCGTCGGTGACCCGAAGCAGATCCAGGGTCGTGCCGGGGCAGTCGACGTCGTCGTAGAGGGTGACGTCGTAGGTGTCGGGGTCGAGACCCTCGGGGACGACGACCTGGATGCGGTTGGGGCGCAGGGGGTCGAAGCTGAAGGCCAGATCCAGGTCGTCGCCGTCGCTGTCGGTCAGCACGGCCCGGTTGATGTTGCCGCCGAAGAGGTTGCCCAGGTAGACCGTGGCCTGGATCGTGATGCCGTTGAAGGCCACCGGCGGATCGACGAAGAAGACGAAGGGACCCGTAGTGACCCGGATTTGCTCGGGAAACTCGTCAAAGCAGCCGCTCGGGTTGGTCGCCCGCAGCGTAAAGAGGCCTGGGGTCAGGCGAGGCTCGTCCCCCCGGCTCCAGACGGCCTCGGCGATCGTCCCCTGGCCGTTGATCCGGACCTCGTCGGCGCGGTCGAGGCCCAGGTCGACGGTCATCCCCGCTTCGAAGGACTGTCCCGTCAGGAAGAGCGAGCCGCCCAGGTCACAGATCTTGCGCGGCTGGACGTCCTGAATGTCTGGAGGTTCGCTCTGGATGAGCCTGAAGCGGGCCTCCTCGCAGTCGGCCGGCGCCGGGTTGAGGACCGAGAGGTCCAGGATGGACTCGTCGCGCTCGGAGGGCGGCAGCCTGACGCGCAGCTGTCGGCAGACGCGCAGGTTTCCGCCGATCTCGCGGCAACCGTCGATGGCCTGCACGACGGCCAGGGCGCCGTTGACCCGCACCGTCGGGCGCAGGTTCCGGTTGCCGTCTTCGAAGAAGCCATTGCCGGTCAGCACCAGATCGCCGGTGAACTGGCCGCGGCAGATGGGGTCCGGCTCCACGTCGTCGATCTCGGGGCTGCCGGCCACGACAAGGACCGCCGAGGAGGGGCTGGTGCAGCCGACCGGGAAGGGGTTTTGCACCCGCAGGTCGTAGACGTCGGCCGGGAAGTCCGACGGCACCGTCACCTCCAGCGCGGTGCAGCGGCGCACCAGAGGCGCCTGGCGGAAGATCTGGCAGTTGAGCAGCCTGTCGATCGCCAGCGCCTCGTCGCCGAGGATCACCGTCGGGGCGACCCCGTCGAACTCCACGAAGTTCTCGCCCGTCACGGTCACCGTGACCGCCTCGCCGCAGAAGAGCGGCGGGGTCACCCGGGCGACCTGCGGCGGCGGGATGGCCGTGACGTTGAGCGAGATGAGGGCCGGATCGCTCTGGAGGCCAGCGTCGTCGGTGACCCGGAGCGCGACCGTGTAGCGACCCCCTGCGTCCACCGAGAAGGTGGGGTTTCGCCGGTCGGGGGTGCGCGCCACGAGGGTGCCCCCCGGGGCAAACTCCAGCACCTGCCAGTCGTAGAAGAGCGCCTGGCTGTAGCCGCACTGGCGGTTGTCGTCGTCGAAGCTGGCCCGTGCGTCGAGCTGGAGGAAGTCGGCCCCTGCGCAGGCCAGCGCCTCGATCTCCAGGTTCCCGCCCGGCCCGAGCGTCGGCGCCGGGGCGGTGCGCTCGAGCAGCGCCACGGGCGCCTGAGCGCCGCAGGCGGTGGCCTCAAGCACGACGCTCCGCGGCGCGCTCGTGAGCCCCCCGGCGTCCGCGACGGTCACCTCCAGTCGGTAGATCCCTGGCAGATCCGGGGTGAAAGACGGCGTGGCGCTCCCAGGCAGATCCAGCGCCGCGCGGCTGCCCTCAGGCTGGGCCACGAGGCGCCACAGCGGGGTGGGCGACTGAGGCGGCGCGCCGCAGCCCTCGTCCGCGTCGGTGAAGTCCACGAAGAGCGACACCGGCTCAAGCACGTCCACCGGGTCGTCGAAGGTCGAGGCGCTCAGGATGGTCGGCGCCGTGTCGCCGCAGTCCGTGACAAGGACGGCGATCTCCTGGGGGGCGCTGTCCCTGGCCGTGTCGTCGGTGGCGACCACCACCGCTCGATAGACGCCCGCTGCGTCGGCCTCGAACCAGGGCGCGCCGGTGTCGGCGTTCTGCAGGAGGGCGCGGCTGCCGGGGGGCAGCTCGATGAAGCGCCACGCCAGCGCGATGGCCTGATCGAGAGCGCAGCCCTCGCCGGCGTCGGCGTCGCTGGCCTGGGCTCGCAGCGTGACCCGCTGGCCCACGAGGGGTTGGTCGGGGTTGGCCTCGACGGCGTCGACGGTGGGGGCGGCGCCGCCGCAGCCCGCCGCGGTGATGACCACCTCAAGCGGAGCGCTGCGCAGGCCCGTATCGTCGGTGGCGACGGCCTGGAGGACGAACTGGCCGGGGACGTCGGCGGCGAAGCGCGGCGAGGAGCGGCGGGGATCGTCGAGGCTGGCCTGGCTGCCCTGGGGTCGGGCCACGAGCGCCCACAGGAGCGTCGCTCGTTGGTCCAGATCGCAGCCCTCGGCGTTGTCGGCGTCGCTGATCCGGGCCGAGGCGGCCACCGCCTGGCCGACGCGCGGGGCCTCGGGTGCGGCGGTGATGGCCTCGATCACGGGCGCCGCGCCGCCGCAGGCGCTCACCTCGACGGCGATCGCGGTCGGGGCGCTCCGGTGGCCGGCGGCGTCGGTGACCACGAGGCGGAAGACGTAGCGACCCGCGTGGGTGGCCAGGAACCAGGGCTCGCGCAGCTCCAGGCGAGCCAGCGTCGGGTCAAAGCCCGAGGGCGACTCCAGCAGCGCCCAGGTCGTCGAGAGCGACTCGGTCAGGCCGCATCCCTCGGCGGTGTCCGGATCTTCGAGCGTCGGGATCAGGCGCACGGCGTCGCCGATGATGGGCGTCGCGGGCGAGGCGGCGATCTGGGCCGAGGGCGCGCCTGCGCCGCACGCTGAGATCTCGATCTCGGCCACGGCGCGCCCGGTCAACCCGAGCAGGTCGGTGACGACCACCTCGACGGCGTAGGCGCCCGGCAGGTCGGGGACGAAGAAGGGGCGGGCGAGCGCCGGACCCTGGATGTCGGCGCCGCTGCCTGAGGGCAGCCCGACGAGCCGCCACGAGAACTCGAAGCGCTCGCCGCCGCCGCACCCCTCGATGTCGGCGTCCTGCACCTCGGCCGAGAGGCCCAGGGGCTGGCCGACGGCGGCCTCCGGGCCGAAGGTGATGGCCGAGACGGTCGGAGGCGAGGCGCCGCAGACCTCGACGTCGTGGCGCTGGCGGGCGGCGTGGCCCTGAGGGTCGGTGACGGTCAGGTCCAGGACATAGCGGCCAGGGGCGTCGGGGGTCAGCGAGACCGTACGGCGATCGACGGCGCTCAGCGTCGAGGCGCTGCCCACCGGCAGCGCGGCGATCTCCCAGGCGTAGGACAGGTCCTGGGGCAAGCCGCAGGCGGGGTCGGCGTCAGGGTCGGTGGCCGAGGCGACCAGGCCGACGGGCTGGCCAACGCGCGCGGGGCCCTCGGGGGACTGGGTGATGGCGTCGATGACGGGGGCGGCGTCGCCGCAGGAGGCGCGCCACTGGAGGGTGTCGCGGGACACGCGCCCGAGGGCGTCGGTGGCCGAGAGCGACACGAGGTAGGTCCCCGGCTTGTCGGGGGTGAACTGCGGCTTCGGGCCGGTCGGCGCGTCGAGGGACGCGCGGCTGCCTGAGGGTAGCTGATCAAGTGTCCAGTTGATGGTCACGGTCTCATCGACCGCGCACCCTGCCGGGACCTCGGCGCGGGTCAGGAGCGCCGTGAGCGCCACGGGCCTGCCGACCGGGCCTTGCTCGGCGGGGTCGGCCTCGATGGCGACGGAGATCTCGGGCGAGGCGCACTGGACCGAGATGGTCAGCTCGGCCTGGGCGCTGGTCAGGGTGCCGTTGGAGACGACCAGCGCGACGCCGTACTGCCCCAGCGCGTCGGGCACGAAGCGGGCCCTCGGGGACTGGGCCAGATCCATCTTCGCGGCGCTGCCGGCCGGCGCCCTCGTCAGCCGCCACGCAAAGTCGAGCGGCGCTCCGGCGGGGTCGCGGCTGTCCGTCCCGTCGAGGAGCACCGGCTGGCCCACGACCGGCGTGGCGGTCTCAAGGACCGCCACCGCCTCAGGGAGAGAGGCCCCCTCGCAGCCCCACAGCAGCAGGGGAAGCAGCGCGAGCGTCCACGCAGGCCGCGAAGCCCGCCCCAGCGAGGATCTGAACAGGGGGTTGGTGAGCGTCATGTTGGGCATCTTTGAACATCCTCGCCCTGAGCTTGCTCGCAGGGGCGGTCGCCGCCGCGAGCAGGCCGCCTCAGTTCGCTATGATGGTGAACTCGACCGCCGAGCTGATCCGGAGGCCATCGGAGACAAAGAGCCGCACGACGTAGACGCCCTCGACGTCGGCCTCGAACCAGGGGTTGCGGGCCGAGGGCGAGGAGAGGCGGGCCTCGGAGCGAACGGGGGCCACGAGCAGCTGCCATTGGAAGAAGAGCTCCTGGTCGAGGCCGCAGTCCTCGACGTCGACGTCGAAGCTGTCGATGGCGTCGACCTGGACGATGGTGCCGTCGCCGACGTTGGCCGGGCTGGTCTCGTCAAGGCCTGGCGAGGTGATCTTGATGTCGGCCACGGGGGCGTGGCCGCCGCAGTCGACCACGTCGATGGTGAAGGGGCCGGCGGCGTCGACTCGCCCGGTGGAGTCGATCACGCGCAGGGCGAAGGCGTAGGCGCCAGGCAGATCGGGGGTGAAGGAGGGGCTGGCCAGGGAGGCGTCGTTGAGGCTGGCGCGGCTGCCCGAGGGCAGGCGCACGACCTGCCATGCGTAGCGCAGGGTTTGCCCGGCGTCGCAGCCCTGGTCGTTGTCGGCGTCGGTGGCGACGACCGAGAGGCTGATGGGCTCGCCGACGATGGTCTGGGCCTGGGTCGGGCTCGTGGTGAAGGTCTCGGCGGCGATGGAGGGCGAGGCGGCGCCGCAGTCCTGGGCGATGACGGTGACGCGCGAGGCGGCGCTCTGGCGGCCGGTGTCGTCGGTGACGACCAGCTCCAGCACGTAGGCGCCGGGGACGTCGGGGGTGAAGGTGGGGCTGTCGATGGTCGCGTCGTTCAGGGTGGCGGACGAGCCCGGCGGCAGGTCGACGAAGGCCCAGGCGGCCGACGCCCGTTGAGCCAGATCGCAGCCCAGCGGATCGTTGTCCCCGTCGGTGGCCAGGAAGGTCAGCGTGACGGCCTGCCCGGTCAGCGGGCTGTCGCTGGGGGCGGCGACGATCTGATCGACGACGGGGGCGAAGCTGCCGCAGTCCGAGACGGCGATCGTCAGCGCGGTGGCGGCGCTCTGGCGGCCGGTGTCGTCGGTGACGACCAGCTCCAGGGCGTAGTCGCCGGGGACGTCGGGCACGAAGCTGGGGCTGCGCACGGCGTCGTTGTTGAAGGCCGCCGCGCTGTCGCTGGGCACCGACAAGAAGCGCCACGCGAAGGCGTGGCTCTGGTTCAGGCCGCAGCCTCGGTTGTCGTCGTCGCTGACGGTGGGCAGCAAGGTCACCAGCGCGTCGGTGGCCGGCGCGCCGGGGTTGACGTCGACGCGCTCGATCACGGGGGCGTTGCTGCCGCAGGGGTCCACGTTGATCGCCGTGACCACCGGGGCGCCGGAGTGGCCGTCGGCGTCGGTCACGACCATGCGGACGACGTAGGCGCCCGGCGTGTCGGCCAGGAACGAGGGCGTTCGCGAGGTCGGCGCGTTGAAGCGCGCCGCGCTGCCCTGGGGCACGGCGATGAAGGTCCAGTCCCAGGTGAAGGACTGGGGCAGCTCGCAGGGCTCGATCGCGTCGGCGTCCGAGGCCGAGGCCTCAAGGAGCACCGTCTGGCCGGTGATGGGGGCCTGAGGCGTGGCGGCCACCGAGCCCGTCGGCGGCGAGGAGCCGCAGACGCTGGCGGTGATCGTCTCGGTCGCCACGGCGCTGGGCAGGCCGAAGGCGTCGGTGACGACCAGATCCACGACGTAATCGCCGGGGAGGTCGGCCAGGAAGCTCGGGTTGGAGGCGCCGCCGTTGTTGAGCGCCGCGCGGCTGCCTGGGGGGAGCCCGACCAGCCGCCAGGAGAAGCTCAGGCGGCCGTCCTCGGCGCAGCCGCCCCGCCCGACGTCCGCGTCCGAAACGTCGGCGCCGAGCTGGACGATCTGGCCGCTGTTGGGGGCGGCCGGGTTGGCGCTGATGGCGTCGATGACCGGTGCGGCCGTGTGGCAGTCGCTCGTCTGGATCGTCACGGTCGCGGGCGCCGAGCGCAGGCCCGTGTCGTCGGTCATCACCAGACGCACGACGTAGACGCCGGCCACGTCGGGGGTGAAGGATGGGCTCGACACGCCAGGATCGTTGATCCGTGCCGCGCTGCCGGTGGGCACCGCCTCGAAGGCCCACTCAAAGCGCAGCCCCTGACCCAGCTCGCAGGGGGCCTCGTTGTCGGCGTCGCTGACCTCGGCGTCCAGACGGACGAGGTCGCCCAGGTCCGGCTCCGAGGGCGTCGCGCTCAACGCCCCGACCGAGGGCGCCTGCCCGCCGCAGACCGAGGCCGTCACGGTGTGGGTCACCGGCGCGCTGGTCAGCCCGTCCGCGTCGGTGACCGCCAGCTCAAGCACGTAATCGCCCGCCACGTCGGGCACGATGGACGGGTTGTGGACCGCCTCATCGTTGAGCGACGCCTGGCTCCCGGTCGGCTTGCCCAGCAGCCGCCACCGGTAGGCCACCGGCTCACCTCCCGCCCCCGGCGTCACCAGCCCCTCGCCCTCGCCGCCGCAGTCGGCGCCGAGGTCGGGGTCGATCACCGCGGCCTCCATCTGCACCGAGACGCCGACGCCCGGCGCGGTCGGCGACGACTCGATGGCCTGGACCACGGGCGCCTGGAGCCCGCAGGGGCCAGCCGTGATCGTCACCGTGGCCTCGTCGCTGGTCAGGACGCCGTTGGAGACCACCAGCGCGATGACGTAATCGCCCCGCGCGTCGGCCCTGAAGGACGGGTTGACGATGTCGTCGTCGTTGAGCGACGCGGTCGAGCCCGCCGGCAGCTCCACGAAGGCCCACCTGAAGGTCAGCGGCAGCCCGTCCTTGTCCGCGCTGTCCGAGCCGTCGATCTGGACGACCTGGCCGGTCTGCACGACCTGATCCGAGCCCGCGTCCGCCGTCGGCGTCGAGAACTCCTCCGAGCAGGCCGCCGACGAGAGCAGCAGCGCTCCAATGACCAGCAGTCCCTTCGTGTTCTTCCTCATGGATCCTGTCTCCTGGCTGATGTCAGGTATCATTGCAATGTGACTCAAAGGGGCGTCGCCATGCTCAGCGACACCACGAAGGCGTTTTCGAGGAAGTCGGCCTTCTCCAGCGCGATCCAGGTGCCCTGGTAGCCGATGGAGAACATCGTGTCTCGCTTGAAGTACATCCCGACGGCGCCCCCGTAGCGCATCAGCCCCAGCGCGTCCCCGAAGGACGAGCTCTCGGGCGACAAGAGCAGGCGGCCGAGGTTGTGGGTGTAGTCGACGCTGGCCGTAAAGCGCAGGTCGCGCGCCAGCCACAGGCCGCCCTCGGCCCCGGTCAACACCCCGAAGAGGGTCGCCGGGAAGACGTCGTTGATCAGCTGACGGGTCTGGAGACCCCCGTAGAGGCCCAGCGACAGATCCCTCCAGGCCACCTCCAGCGGCTCGGCCAGATCGTAGACGAAGGCCGCCTCGGCGTGGATCGCCTGTTCGTCGACGGCGATCTGCTGGAGGCCCTGGCCGTCGATGTTGACGCCAGCGCCGAGGTAGGTCCGCGTGTAGAGCATGTGCTGGAGCGACCCCCGCACGCGCATCTCGTTCATCTGGTAGTCGACCTGGAGGCCGTAGCGGAAGAGCTGATCCTGATCGCCGGAGTCAAGCTCCTGAAGCTGCCAGCCGAAGCCCACCTCCGGCGCCACCCGCAGCCCCGTGAAGTCGTCCAGCGCCACCACCGAGGAGCGCGCCGTGGTCTCCTCCTCGGGCTCCTGCGCGAGCGCGCCGCCCGCCGCGCCGACCCACGCCACCAGCGCGCAGATCGCCGCGCACGCCGACCGCGCCCCGCGGCGATCCTCTCGAACCTCTCTCTCGACTGCGTCCATCGATCCCCCTCCAGCGCGGCCGATCACCCTGAACACCTCAAGGGCATCTCCCCACGGTCGAATAGACACACTTCTCCTGAGAGGCTCCGGCATCCGCTGTCGAACAACACGGGTGCTCTGGGACCTCAGGTGTCGGTGTCTCAAAAATCAACGCCACCTGAAATAGTACACATATGGGCAAACTAAAACAAGCGCCCTCAGGTCTCTGGCGTCAAGTATTTGCGCCATCTTAAGCTCTAAAAGATTCTTTTTAGCATAAAATAATCGAGGAAGCCGACGTCGCTGGCCGGACAGGCCCTCACTCCGACAGGCAGAGCGGATCGCCCTCGTCGTTGAGCACCGAGACGAAGAGCTGCCCCTCGTTGAAGTCACCGGCATGAATGGCGACCAGCGCCCCGAACTTGTGGACCGCGCTCTTCTTGTCGCCGAACTCGAAGCCGTCAAAGTTCAAGAGGCGCACCTCTCGAACAGTCCCGGTAGCTCGCCGGAAGAAGATGGGGTGTCCGCCAAGATCTCCGATGTCCAGGACGAGCAGCAGGCCTTCGTCGAAAGCGTGAATGCCTTCGAGGTCCAGGGTTTGATCCACGACGGAGAAGAGCTCCTGAATAGGAGCGTTGGGAGCCTGTTGAAGATCCTGGAGGATGACCTTGTTGCGGCGCCCTTGCTGGATGACCCTGACGAGGTCATCCCCGATGAGCACCGATCCCCCGGACCTCTTGCCGTTGTCATCGGTGGCGGTCTTGTCGAAGAGCCGGATGTTGTCCCTGGAGATCGAAGGGAGCGAGCCCGCCAGATCGATCTGGATGAGGAAGAGGGAGCGCTCAAGCGAGTTGATATCGTTCGTCGGGCTCACCTCACCGGTCAGGAGCACATCCCCGAAGTCACCGACCCTCCTTGAGGTCCCATCAAGGGTCAGGACGAAGCCAAGCTGCTCCGTGGTGAGGGTGTCCTGTCCGATGACCTGGTCGTCGCGAATGCTGAAGATCTTGAGGGCTCGGTCGTTCCTGATCGCGACAACCCAGAAGACGCCGCGCTCCAGCCCGATGTCGACCGTTTGGATGGCTCGAAGCGAGGGCTCAAGGACGATCGCTCGCGTTGCTCCTGATATCCCATCTTCAAAAATGTCCGTGACGAGCAAGAAGGCGCCATCGTAGCGGACAAGCACATACCGCTCGCCTTCGGCATCCCAGTGCAAGAAGGCTCTGTTGCTCAGGATCTCGGCGCCAAGGTTGGATAAGGTCGCTGAGACGCGATTGTCCTCCTCGACAAGGAGCACCTCAAAAGCGCCGTCAACGCCCCGCTTGATCAGCAGCGCGGTCTGGGTTCCCGATCCATTGGACTGGGCCTGGACAAGCGTGAGGAAGCCGTCGCCCGACGTGATCTCCGAAGTTGCAGGGTCGATACCGCAGCAGAGCTCGTCGACGAGGCCGTCACAGTCGTTGTCGGTCGTGTCACATCGGGTCTCTTCGGGCTGGAAGCGCAGGTCGTTGGCCGAGGCGTGGGCCAGGAAGTCGGACTCCTGACACATCAGGGGCTGGCCCTGGGCGCAGGTCGTCTGCGCGCCTTGGCAGACGCCCTGGGTCAGCTGACACTCAGGGGCCTCAAGATCGTCGTCGTCGGCGTCGATGTCGCCGTCGCAGTCGTTGTCCAGCCCGTCGCACACCTCGGCGGAGATGATCAGATCCTCGTCCAGGGCGTCGATGAGGCCGTTACAGTCGTTGTCGAGCCCGTCGCAGAGCTCAGGGCCCGAGGGCGCACACTCACAGCCGTCGCCGCCCTGTCCGAGATCGCCGTTGAGATCGACGGCGTCGCCCGAGCAG
>SYOX01000395.1 GCA_005804885.1 Pseudomonadota bacterium | reverse complement strand
TCTTGATCGCGTATTGCTCGGCGGGCAGGCCGAACGAGTCGTAGCCCATCGGATGCAGCACGTTGTGGCCGGTCATGCGCTTGTAGCGGCCGATGATGTCGGTGGCGGTGTAGCCCTCCGGGTGGCCGACGTGGAGGCCGCTGCCGGAGGGGTAGGGGAACATGTCCAGGGCGTAGAACTTCGGCTTGTCGCTGATGTCCTCGGCCTTGAAGGTCTTGTTCTGCTCCCAGAAGGCCTGCCAGCGGGGCTCGATGACGGACGGCTCGTAGTGTTTCGGTTCCATGCTCTTCCTGGTGGGATCGCGGGGTGTTGACCCGGCGGCGACTCGGCGCCGGAATCGGGCCGACCACTATTAACCATTCGCCCCCGGTCTTCAACTCCTCCCCACGCGCTCGCCACGCCCTATCGCGACGAGCCCAGTCCTGGACACCCCTCGCCCTTCCAGGCCCGCGCGCAGGACGACAGATCCAGCTCGCCCCTTCAGGGCTGACGTGCGCAGGTCGGCCCTGGAGCGTCGGCTCACAGAGCACAACTGTTGAGATTCGTTGGTGATTTTGAGGACGGTGGTGCGCCGCCGGGCAGGTGGGAGCGCGCCCTGCTGGACGAGAGAGGCCAACAACCTCCACACGCACGCCTCTTGATCGAACACCAACGCTGGTCGGTCTGGGCTACAGGACGCCAGGGTCCAGGTCATAGCTGAGGTCTTCGACGCCCGCGCCACGGACATGGACCGAGAAGTATTGACCGGAGTATTCAGGGGGCACGGTGAAGCCGACCTCCCAGACCCCAGGCTCGACCTCGTCGGCCACGGCCACGGCCACGCAAGGCGCGCAGCTCCACAAGCGGCTCTGCCAGCACTTCAGGACGATTCAGACCAGCAATCAGACCCGTGGAAGAGGGGTCGGTCAGGGAGAACAGAATTTAGATCCGCGATCGATGGTCGGGTCGGTCAGGCGCTGATCGGCGGGAGCAGGGGTGCGTTGGCGCCACGCCCGTTGGACGCGGACCCGGTCAGCGGGAAGCGCAGAACCCGAACTGGGCGGTCTGGCCGG
Organism: Pseudomonadota bacterium; assembly: GCA_005804885.1. Classification (GTDB taxonomy): domain Bacteria; phylum Myxococcota_A; class Bradymonadia; order Bradymonadales; genus SYOX01. The sequence goes on along the minus strand of SYOX01000395.1, from coordinate 23,813 downwards.
GGCCGATGATCCCGTTCCAATCGACGCCGGAGAACACGACGTTCCCGGAGTCGCCGCTGCGCATCACGTTCCACGCGCTCGTGATGGTCCCCTCGATCTCCACGAGGATCGACCATTGCACGTCGGTGTCGACGATGTTCAACACCGTCACGTCCGCACAGTAGCCCGCGTCCCACGCGGAGTTGATGTCCACGGTGAAGCTGACTTCGCGAGGCGAGTCCAGATCCGGCAGATTGGGCTCCTCTCCGGCGTCGAAGGGGACCGCTTCGAAGGGACCCTCCCCCGGCAGCGGCAGCACGTCGGCGCCCGGGGCGTCCAGCTCGCCCTCCTCACCCAGCCTCCACCGGAAGTGCTCGGTGGCGACGAGCGCGACGAGCGCGTCGTCGAGGTCTCGGTCGCCGTCGAGGAATCGCGCGCGGGCCGCCTCCACCCGGCAAGCTCCCGCGCCTTGCTCCGTGTCCACGCCCAAGGTGAACTGCGCCCACTTGTCCACGTAGCACATGGCGACGGCGTCGGCCTGGGCCAGCTCGGCGGCCAGCTCCAGGACGCCGTTGAACACGGCGTCGGCGCCGTCCGAGTGGAGAATCTCGCCCTGCGCGTTCACGGGGTGCACGCCATCGAACTCGCGGTAGCGCCCGATGCCATCGAAGTGCTCGAAGCCGAAGCCGATGTCGTCAATCAGGTCGTGGCAGCCGAAGCAGGCCGGGTCCGCCGTGTGCTGGGCGTAGCGCTCGCGGGTGCTGAGCGCCGGATCCACGGGCGGCGGCGAGGTGTCGAGGTTGCTCGGTGGCGGCGGCAAGGTCTGGCACAGCAGCTCCTCGCGCACCAGGAGCCCGCGGTGGATCGGCGAGGAGTTCGTGGGCAGGGCGTGGGTGGTCAAGACCGAGCCGTGGGTCAGGAGTCCACCGTAGGCCGACGCGGAGAGGTCCACCTCGCCGAAGCCGTCCTCGTCCACGGTCGAGGGCGCCGGGACGCCGTAGTAGTCGGCCAGGGCGGCGTTGATGGTGCCGGTCCTGCGGGTGAGCAGGTCGCCGAGAGATCCGCCGTCCTCCCAGACCGCCCCCACGAAGCGCCGGGTCTCGCTGAGCATGTCGTCGCGCATCTCCCGCGTGAGCTCCGGGTAGATGTCCGCATCGCGGAAGACGGTGTCGAGCTGATCCAGCCCCATCCAGAGCTCCACGAAGGTCTGGGCGCGACGGGTCGCCCGCTCATCGGTCAGGAGCCGCTGCGCCTGCGCCTCGATGACCTGCACGTCGTAGAGCGCGCCGGTGCGCGCCGCCTCCCAGAGTTCGTCGTCGGGGAGCGTGCCCCAGATGCTGTAGGACAGCTCTGCGGCGATCTCGTACGAGGTCAGGTCGAACCGGCCGCCCTCGCCTCGACGCCCAAGCTCCGCGCGATACAGGAAGCTGGGCGATTGGAGCATGGCGGCCACCGTCCAGCGCAGCCCTTCGCTGAATCCATCTTCCACCGCGATCTCCACGTAGAAGTCGAGGTAGTCTCGGATCTCCGAGCGCGACAGAGGCCGCCTGAACGCGCGGGCGCCGAAGGTCTGGATGAAGTCGGCGGCACAGGCCGAGCTGCCCTCCGTGAGCCCACAGCTGAGCCACGGGACCAGGTTCATCCGCTGCGAGATCTCCTCGGCGACCTCCCGATACTGATCGGCGAGCAGACCCACGATCTCGATCTCGGAGCCAACGCCGCGCAGCCCGGTGTCATCCGGAGCGAGCCGCTCGGTGTCGACCTCCGCACCGACGAGGTCGCGCAGAGTTGCCGCGTACTCGGGGTGGGTCAGCCTTCGCAGGACGCGGCCACCGACGCGGGGGGCATCGTCGCAGTTGCCGGTCCCCCAGATGGGGAGGTCTCCGCGCCCGCATTCGTCCAGCTCGCCGCGCAATCGGGCGGCGAGTCGAGCCAACGCGTCGTAGGCCGGTGAGCCCTCGGCGATGAGATTGCCGCCGCCGTGGCCGTCGGGATGTTGCCCGCTCGGGCGAGCCAGGAGCGTCGGCAGCCCCTCGACCTCGTCCAGGCTCACGGCGCGGATGCCGGAGAGGTTCTGGGCGATCCAGTCGCCACCGGAGTCAGGGCCGACCAGGACCATGCGCGTGTGCCCCGCAGGCCCGCCGTTGGTGTGACAGAGGGCGCATTGGTCGCGCATCAAGGGCGCCCAGGCGCGCTCCTCGAACCACGAGTCGGTCTCCACGCACGCCGGCTCGGGCACGTCGCCCTGGTCGGGCTCACCGGTGTCTGCGCCGTCGGAGGCGTCCGGACCCTCCACGAACCCGTCGCGGCCCGCGTCCACCCCGGCCCCATCACCGCCGGGCCGTCCCGTGTTCTGCGCCGCGTCGCCGCAGCCCATCAATCCTGCGAGGGCCAGCGCCAGGAGCGGTCTTCTCATGATAAACCCCACCCTTACGCCAGGCCCGTGAGACGCCCGGTGCCCGTGTTGGGGTCGCCGAAGGTGTCGATGTCGATGCCAAACTCCTGCGCGATCGAGACGAGCAGGTGTGCATGGGAGGCGCCGCCACCGTGGAGGTAGCGGTTCTTGCGCCAGCGATTGCCCCCGCCGGCGAGCACGAAGGGCACGGCCTCACACACGTGAGCCCTGCTGTCGCCCATCTCCTTGGCCCAGAGCACGATGGTGTTGTCGAGCAAGGGCGCGTCGGTGATGGGGTCGATGGTGTTTTGCAGGCGCCGCACCAGCGACACGAACTGCTCGGCCACCCAGCGCTCGGCGTCCACGAACTCCTGAAGCAGGTCCGTGTTGTCTGCGGCGTGGGACAGCGCGTGGTGCCCCTCGGTGTTGCCGACCCAGGAGAACACCACCGGGCTGACCGTGTGGCTGAACTGCACGCTGGCGACGCGGGTCATCCCGCAGGCGAGCGCCAGGACCGCCAGGTTCATCTGGTGCTCAAGGATCGCCGGTACGTTCTCGTTGTGATTCTTGTTGAGGTGCTCGGGGCGAGGCGGGACAGCGCAACCCTCGACGCTGCCTGCGATCCCGCGCTCAACGTGGCGCAGAGCGCCCAGGTGCGCGTCGAGCTTGCGCCGCTCGTCGGCCCCGAGCCGACGATGAAGGTCCGAGATTTCACCTCGGTTGAGGTCGATGACCGACTGCCTGCGGCGCCGCAGCTTCTCCGCCGCGTCGGCGTCACCCATCGCCTCTCCGAACATGCGCCCGAAGACATGGCGAGGATCGGAGTCGGGCTGCACGATCTGCCCCGCGCCGCGGTAGCTGATCCGCGTCTGAATGCTCGAACCCCAGACATCCGTGTTTACGCCGAGCTCAAGCGACGAGAACCGGCTTTCCTGTCCAATGTGGAGCGCCACGAACTGGTCGAGCGACATGCCGCCCGTGACCGTGCGCTCGCCGCCGCCGTTGGTGAGCATCGCCGCGGCGCCACCCTCGTGGTTGTTCCCCGTGTAGAAATCGAGGCCGTCGATGATGACCAGCTCGTCCTGGATCGGGGCCAGCGGCTCCGTGATCGTGCCGGGGCGCATCGCAAAGCGCTCGCCGTCCACCTGCGGGCGCCAGCGGTGGTGAACCGTGCCGTTGGGGCTGTGGAAGATCAGCAGCCGCAGATTCTCCTGCTGGGCTGCGGCCTCGCCGTGAAGCAGAAACTCCACGAAGGGTGCGGCGAGCAGGGAGGCTCCAACGCCGCCGATGAAGGTGCGTCGATTGAGCATGAACCACCTCTTCGAAAGGAGTCGACCCAAAGAGTCGCAGGGACCAACAACCCGCTCATCTCTGATTGGCCGGCGGTCTGTTTCGGCGACAGGTGCCTTCCATCAACCCCATGCTCTCTGAAGGGATCTTACTGTCAAGCCCGATGGTCCCGCTCAGGCAGGACGACCACCTGAAACCAGAAGTCGCCGAGCGCCTTTACGGTGTGGCGGAACTCGTCGAAATCCAAGGGTTTGTTGATGTAGCAGGCCGCGTGGTTCGTGTAGGCGCTCCGGACGTCTTTGACCGCTCGGGACGTCGTCATGATGACCACCGGGATGTGCTTGAGCGCCGGGTCGTTCTTGATCGCGTCCAGGGTCTCGTGTCCGTTCATCACCGGGAGGTTGAGGTCCAGCAGGATCAGATCGGGCTCCCTCTGGTCCGTATCACGCAGAAAGGCCAGCGCCTCCCCACCGTCCCAGACGTGTTCGAGCTTGATCCGCTTGTTCGCGGCCTCCAGCGCCATCCGGGTCAGCTCGGCGTCTGCCGGGTTGTCCTCAACCAGAAGCACACGCATCGGCCGCAGCGATTGATCGATCATTGCCCTGCCCTCCCCTGCAACTCCACGGTGAACGTCGATCCTTCGCCCGGCGCCGACATCGCGGAGATCTGCCCTCCATGACGTTCGACGATATCTCTGCACAGCGCAAGCCCGATCCCGCTGCCCGGGTACTGCCCGATCCGGTGCAAGCGCGCGAAGAAGCCGAAGATGCGCTCCGAGTGCTCTTGATCGAAGCCGATCCCGTTGTCGCGAAACGCCAGGAAGGCGCGGTCGCGCTCGAAGCGGGTCGTCACCTCAACGCGCGGCGTCTCGGCCTTGCAGAACTTCAGCGCGTTGCCGATCAGGTTGGCGAAGACCTGCTGGATCAGCGCGCGGTCGGCGTAGAGCTGCCCGCTCACGCCCGACAGGTCGATCGTGGCGCCGGTCTCTTCGATCCGCGCGCCGAGGCCGAGCGCCGCGACCTCGACCGCCTCCCTCGCGTCCAACCACTCCGGCTGCAAACCTTGCTGCTGCGCCCTGGAGAAGGCCAGCAGCCCCAGCACCATGTCCGACATGCGGCGGGCTGCGTCGGTCACATAGCCCATGTAGCGGGTCTCATTCTCATCGAGCCGCCCCTCCAGCCGCTGCTCGATCAGCTTCAGGAAGCTGCCGATCGTGCGCAGCGGCTCCTGCAGGTCGTGCGACGCCACGTAGGCGAACTGCTCAAGCTGCCGGTTCGAGCGCTCGAGTTGCTGGGTGGCGACCTTGAACTCGGTGACCTCGTTGTGCGCGCCGAGCATGCGAATCGGCTTCCCGTTCTCGTCCCGGATCGCGATCCCACGACAGCGCACCCAGACGGTCGAGCCGTCCTTGTGCGTGTAACGAACCAGCTGGTCGTACGGATGGTTGGGGTCCGCGCAGTGAGCGTTGAAGTTCTCGAGCGCCGTCTGCAGGTCGTCCGGGTGGATCATGTGCTGCCACTCCGACGCCTTGTGCTCCTTGGAGGTCGGGTCGTATCCGAAGACCTCCCAGAAGCGTTCGCTCATCCACTCGTTCTCGGGGTTCTCGAGATCCCAGTACCAGATGCCGTCGAGCGAGCCCGCCTGGAGGAAGTCGAAGATGCTCGAATCGGAGCGAACGAGGTCGTACAGCTCCTTGGCCAGATAATGGGGTATCTCGCTCACGTTGCCACCTGTTCCCATTTGCCCCACCTCCGTGCTCCTGCCGACATCCCGCGGCTGGAGTTGACCCCGAGCATTTCGTGAACGTTTCCCGGTATTTCAACCGATCGAACTCCCTGAAACAGGGCACCAGGCTCGCGATCGGTCTTCGGTCCAGAGCCTCCCTGGTCGCGGCGGCTGAGCATCCAGCGGCCCGGCTCATCGGCCTTGTGGCGCCAACGACCTGCGGCCCGGGCGCACGGCATCTCGCCAGGCCGGGCAAGCTCGTGGAGCTCGGCCCGGCTGAGTTGAAGGTGCTTCGCGGCATCGGCCACGGTCATCCAGCGGGGGTCATCAGTCGGCAAGCCGGATCGTCCTCTTCTCGCTCGTCCATGTCGCACGGCAACGGCGTTTGAAGATCCAGACGCGCACATCAACGCGACGATAATGATAGGAAGTCTAAACGGAGTCTGGGCGGTGTGTCAAAAGCAGGGAGCGATCGCGGGCTCAAGAGGGCAGGGCGGGCGTCAACGCACCGGTGGGATCCCCCTGTGTCAGGATGGTCTTCGCCTCACCCGAAACGGGCGCTTTGAGCATGGGCCAGTCGGCGGCGACTCGGGTCGAGTACGCGCAGTGGCAGCTCACCACCGCCCAGGCGGTCCCAGATATCCTGGATGAGGCAGAAGAGAGCGCGTCGATCTCGGTGACTCCTGGGATCTACGCGACAGGTTGCGGACAACACATCGCGCTGTTGAGCGATGATTGGTTCTTTGAGGCGACGGTGCAGGGCGAGGATGGGCAGCCGGCCTCGTTCCACGACGCGCTCGTGGCGTGGATCGAGGGGCGCGGCGCGGCGTGGGTGGATACGGTGCCGCCGACCAGGTCCGTCTGCGCCCAGACCACCGACGACGAGTGACGGGGTGCTCAAAAAAGGGGGGCAGGGGGCAGCTTGCCCCCTGAAGACAAGCCTCAAGGACCCCTTGGGTGCCGCAAGAGGGGTCGCTGTTGCGCCCGCGCTCTTCAAGCCCCAACCAGCGCAGCTTGCGCTACCAGCCCTCCATCACGTCCAGGAGCAGGCGGCAGACCCGAGGACTGGGCAGGTTTCGATGACCTTGGTGGCTGCGACGGGAGGTAGCGCCTGTCATCGACGTCGTCATGATGCGTCAGCCTTCCCCCCTTCTGCGACGAGCCCGTGCCGAAGGGCGGCGCGATGAGCGTGGGGTGCTGGGTAAGTTGACAGGGTCGGGCGAGGCGTCGATACTTCGACGCGCCCTGAATCTCTGCTCCCCTCCGTTGCGCCCCTGCCGCGCGGCGCCCAGAAGACAGGCTCCAGATGACGGACAAGCGAGGGCCGATCGACAAGAGCGTGCCGGCGCCCGCGTTGAGCTTCGACGAGGGCCACACCGTCGTCGACGAGCAGCTCGACGACGCCTTCTCGGTCGATCCCTTCTTTGCTGACGACGACGATCCCGTCCAGGACCCCGATCTTGAGCCTCGGCGATCGAGCGCGGCCTTCGTGCTGCCGCCGCTGAACTTCGACGACATCGTGATCAACGCCGACCCGCAGGACGGCCGTCGCCTGGAAGAGGCGACGATGCTCGTCTCGCGTGAGTTGCTCTTCGGCGACGAGGACGTCCACGCCCGCGAGACGAGCCCCGGCGCGCTGTCGAATTCGGGGGAGTTGCCGCCTGTGCCGGTCGACCAGCCCCGCTACAGGCCGCCCGCTGGGATGACGATCGAGGCGCCGTCGATGGTGCGTCGGGGGACAGGGCCGCTGGGGATGGCGGCCGTCACGCCGGAGGCGCTGGCGACCGCGATCGTCGAAAACGAAGGCACAGCGGAGATCGAGGCGGTCGACATCGACGAGATCGAGGACTGGGAGGAGGGCGCGGACGAGTCGTGGGCGCCGATCGAGGAGGCGGTCAAGGCGAGCTGGGATCGGGAGCCGACGAACCAGCGGGTCGCCTCGTCGCCCCCGGCAGGCGGGGGTGCGCGGTCGTCGAGCGCGATCGATGAACCCATTACGGCGCCCCGCGCGTCGTCGCCTGTGATCGAGGTGCTCCGCGCGTCGTCGTCTTCGATCGAAGCGCCCCGCGCGTCGTCGCCAGCCATCGCGGCGCCTCGCGCGTCGTCGCCTGTTGTTGTGGCGCCTCGCGGGGCGTCGCCTGCTGTTGCGGCGCCTCGCGCGTCGTCGCCTGCTGTTGCGGCGCCTCGCGGGGCGTCTCCGGCAAAGACGCTGCCGCTGGCGACCTCGGGGCCTTCGGCGCCGGCGTCGTGGTCGCCAGCGCCCGTGGTCGTGGGGGCGGCGGTCAGGGAGGTGTCGCGGTCGATCGAGATTCCTGAGTCATCGCCGAAGTTTACGGACGTGGACTCGGCGCTGGCGTCCTTGGAGCAGGATTACGAGATCGACGAGGTGCCGATCCAGGACCCCTATGAGATCACGGGGCTGATCGTCATCCAGGAGCCGACGTGGGCCGGCCCGAGGCCGAGCTCGCCGGAGGTCGAGCCGACGCGCCAGATCGAGTATCGGATGAGCACGCTGTCGGGCGAGGGCGACCTGCCGATGCCGTGGCCGCGCTTCGTGGGTGAGATGCGGGGGGAGCTGGTGGCGCAGCGGGAGGCGAGGGTGCGCGCCAGCTACGTCCACGAGGTCGCCGACGTGTTGAGGATGGCGGGGGACAGGTGGGCCGGGCAGGCTGCGGCGATGGACGCGCTGGCGCTGGACTTGAACCCGACGTGGCTGCCCTCGCTGCGGGCGCGGCTGGTCGACGCGCTGATGATGGGTGAGCGCGGGCATGGGCAGGAGGAGGCGCTGACGGCCTACCGAGCGGCGCTCGACGAGACGATGGCGGCCTTGCAGGGGGAAGAGGAGGGGGGGCAGAGCGAGGCGCTGGGATTGCTTGGGGCGCTGCGGTGCGAGGACGCGCTGTCGGCGGAGCTGGCCGGGGATCTTGGGCGGGCGAAGCGGGCCTTCGGGGAGGCGTCCGTGGTCGAGGGCGGCGCCTTCTTCAGCCTGAACGACGCGCGCTACGCGCTGGTGGAGGGGAGGCTGATCGACGCGGCCTCGGCGATGATGGCGGTGGCTGGGCACGCGCCGGAGGGCGCGGCGGGGGACGCGCAGCGGGCGATGTGGCTGGTGGAGGCCGCCGAGGTGCTGCGGCGTCAGGGTCGCTCGGAGAAGGCGGTGCGGCTCTACCGCAAGGCGCTGGACTGCGATCCGACCTCGACGGCGGCGTATCGGAGCCTTCAGCTGGTGGCGTGGCGCGAGGGGGATCTGGAGCTGGAGCTGGAGGGGCTCACGGGTCAGCTGGCGATCCTGGTGGAGTCGGGGCGCAAGCTGGGTCGCAATGATCTGAGGTTGAGGTTGATGAAGCGCCGGGCGGCGGCGCGCTTCTTCCGGCTTGGGCAGATCATGAGCCGGACGGGGCGTCACGACGAGGCGGTCAAGGCGCTCAAGGACGCCCTGGGGATACGCCGCCACGAGCTGCTCTATTTGAGGGCGCTGGAGCGTGCGGCGAACTCGGCCGAGGACTGGGAGCAGGTGGCCCGCGCGCTGACGCGGCAGATCGGGTTGATCGTCGATCCGGTGCTGCAGGCGCTCCTGCTGGTGGAGCAGGCGCACGTCTACGGGCTGGCGGGGGATCATCAGGCGGCCCGCGATCACCTCAAGCGCTCTCTGGAGGTGGCGCCGGACTGTCTGCCGGCGCGGATCTCGCTGGGGCGGATGTTGCTGGCCGAGGGTCGGTGGGATGAGCTGCTGGCGCTGCGCCGCGGCGGGTCCGAGGAGGCGCCGGATCCGAACCTGGATCAGGCGCCGCGGCGGGCCAGGGACGCGTGGCGTCGGGGCGAGATCCACGAGTACTGCACGGGGGACATGCCGACGGCGGCGGACGAGTACCTCAAGGCCTTCAGGTGGGCGCCGTCGGAGGGGCCGTGGATCAAGGCGGTCGAGCGGCTGCTGATCCAGACGGGGCGCTGGACGGAGCTGGCCGAGGTCTATGGGACGTTGAGCGTCAAGGCGGCCAGCCCGAGGCGGCGTGGCGACGCGCAGCTCAAGGCGGCGCGGCTCTCGGAGTTGAGGGGGGATTACGAGGGGGCGATCGGGGCGATGAGCGCGCTGATCGAGGGAGAGGGCGCGGCGCTGGGGGTGATGGAGGAGCTGGCGCACATGTATCGGCGCGGTGGCTGGGAGAAGGCCGCCGCGGAGGTGCTGGAGCAGGTCGTGGAGGTGGGCGCGGAGCTGGGCGCGGCGCTGCCGCCGGACAGCGCGGAGGCGGAGGACGCGCGCTGGGTCAGGGCGCGGTCCTTGAGGTGGCTGGCGCACCTGTACGAGCACGCGCTGGACGACAGCAAGGCGGCGCTGGAGGCGCACGGGCGGGTGCTGTCGCTGACGCCTGGGGAGCCCTCGGCGCTGGAGCGGCTGCGTCAGGCGCTGGTGCGGCGCGGGGACTGGGGGCAGCTCGTGGGGTTGCTGGAGGCGCAGGCCGAGGCGACGGATCGGGAGGAGGTCAGGCGGGATCTGGTGCTGGAGGCGGCGGATCTGTGCCTCAAGCGGCTCAGGGACCGAGACAGGGCGTTGAGGCTGCTGCGCGCTCTCAGGGAGCGCTCGCCGGGCGATCCCTCGGTGCTGGACGCGCTGGAGGAGGCGCTGCGGCAGCGTCGGGACTGGGGTGCGCTGGCCGATCTGCTGTTGGAGCGGGCGCTGCGTCACGGGGTCGACGATCCGCACCAGGGCGCGCGGCAGGCGGTCGAGGCGGCGCTCTTGAGGCGAGAGCGGCTCGACGACAGGGCAGGGGCGCTGGCGGCCTTCAAGGTGGCGCTGGAGATCTCGCCGGGGTTGAGCCTGGCGCACCGGGGCGTGGCGCGGCTGATGGAGGAGAGCGGCGACAGGGCGGGGCTGGTGCTGCACCTGTCGCGCTGGCAGCACAGGGCCTCGACGGACGGGGCCTGGGTGTCGCTGGGGCTGGAGCAGGCCTTCGTGCTGGAGTTCGAGCTGGATCAGCCGGAGGCGGCGCTGGAGGTGCACGCGCGGGTGCTGGATCGCTCGCCTGGGCAGATCGAGAGCTTGATGGCGTCGGCGCGGCTGTCGGCGAGGCTGGATGACGTCGAGGGTCAGGCCAGGGCGCTGCGTCGGCTGTCGGCGCAGGTGGGGGACAGGGAGGACAAGATCGGGCTGCTGGTGCGGGCCGGGCGGCTGTCCGAGCGGCTCGGGCAGGCGGAGGCGGAGGAGGATTACCGCAGGGCGCTGGAGCTGGATCTGGGGTGCGAGGCGGCGCGGCGAGGGCTGGAGCGGATGCTGCGCAAGAACGGCGAGCACGGCGAGCTGCTGGCGCTCTACCTGGAGAGGGCCAAGGCGACGACGGGCTCGCATCGGGTGCATTACCTGATGCGGATCGCGGGGGTCTACGAGGCGATGGGCAGGCTGTCGGACGCCAGCGAGATCTTGCGCAAGGTGCTGGCGCTGGAGCCGCACTTTGATCTGGCGCGCTTGACGCTGGTGAGGCTGGCCCGTGCGCAGGAGGACTGGGAGACGGCGGCGCAGATGGAGGAGCAGCTCGTGCGCGCGGCGCCCTCGCAGGAGATCCGGCTGGCGCACCTGAGCGAGGCGGCCAGCATCTACCAACACAAACTCAAAAATCAGGCCCGCGCCGAGCCGCTGCTCAAGCAGATCATCGACATCGATCCGGGCGCGCGGGGGGCCTACGAGAGCTTGCGGTCGATGTACGGCGATCCGAGCGACGAGGGCCAGCTCGACGCGCTGCTGGACGTCATCGAGGCGCGGCTGCCGGTGGAGCGCGGCGGCCGCCTGGTGTCGATGCTGCGCGAGGGCATCGAGCTGGCGTCGCGTCGGCGGCCAGCCAGGGCGCTGCGCTACACGGAGGCGCTGCTGGAGTACGATCCGGCCGACATATCGGCGTTGATGAGCGGCGCCGCGCTGGCCGAGGCTGGCGGGGATCTGGACGGCGCGGTCAGGATGTTGCGGCGGTGGCTGGAGGCCGAGGAGGCCGAGGGCAGGCTCGTCGGGCCGAGCCCGGAGCGCCGGGGGCTGCGCCTGGGGGTGCTGCTGCGGCTGTCGACGGTGCTGGTCGACAGGCTGCGGGACGTGCGGGCCGCCGAGCCTTTTCTCGATGAGCTGCTGGCCGCCGATCCAAGAAACCCGAAGGGTTGCGGGCTGATGGCGCGGGCGCAGATCCTGCTCGGGCACCCCGAGCGGGCCTGCGAGCTGTTCAAGGATCTCTTCGAGCTGGAGCCGAGCGCGACGCTGGCGCTGCAGATCGCGTGGCTGCTGGACGAGAACATGAAGCGGCTGCAGGAGGCGCTGGCCTGGTACATGCGGGCGCAGGACATCGATCCGCTCAACGCCGACGCGATGAAGGGGTTCTTCGGGGTGATGGGGCGGCTGGGCGAGCGCTCTCCGGGTGCGCTGCACGCGAGGATGTTGAACGATCGGCTGGACTGGCTGGCGGAGGGGTTCCAGCAGGCGATCCAGGAGGAGCCCTGGCAGCTGGATCACATGCGACAGCTGGCCCGGATCCACAGGCTGCGCGGCGACGAGGCGGGTTTGAGGACGATCGCCGGGGTGTTGAGCTACTTCGACATGGCCGACGACGAGGGATTGAGGGCCTCGGTGGCGCGCAGGCCTGCGGGCGTGCCGGCGAAGCTCCTGGATGGGCGCGGCGGGGTGTTGACGGAGGAGGACATCCGCCAGCACGTCCTGCTGCCGGAGGCGGGGGGCCTGGGCCGTCGGGTCTTCGGGCTGGTGTGGGAGTCGCTGGCCAGCGTGGACCCGGACGATCTGAAGAGGCGGGGTTTGAGCCGGGCGGATCGCCTGGGTGAGAAGGGCGGGGACAGGCGCCAGGGGCAGATCGCGCAGATGGCGCGCGCGATCCAGGTCCACGGCGTCGACGTCTACCCGCACCCGAACGACCCCTTCGCGGTCCTGGCGCTCTTTACGCCCGAGCCGACGCTGGTGGTGGGCTCGGCGATCTTCGAGAAGCCCGACGATCCCTTCCACCACTTCAGGGTCGCGCGGGCGCTGGAGTCGCTCAGGGACGGCAAGGGGTTGATGGCGAGGCGGGACGCGGCGCAGATGCTCGGCGCGCTGGACGAGGTGCTGGAGCAGCTTTACGGGGGTGTGGCCTCGCTGCCGCTCTTCGGGGTGCCGCCCTCGGGGGAGGACTGGCTCTCGGGCGGTTCGAAGCGGCTCAACCGCGAGGTCAAGCGCCGTGTGAACCGTGATCTGAGGTCGGCGCTGGACAGCGGTTCAGGGGCGGGGTCGGTGTCGTGGTCGGCGTGGATCGAGGCGTGCCGGCTCTCGCCCTTGAGGTTGGGGATGGCGGTGTGCGGTGAGTTCGGGGCGGCGGCCGACGCGGTGGCTGGGACCAGCTTCAGCCTCGATCCTGCCGGCGGGTCGCAGCGGCAGGTCGTGATCCTGGAGCGGATGAGGGATCCGCGGCACGCGCACGACATCGAGACATTGTTGCGCTTCGTGGGGTCGTCGGGCTTCGCGGCGCTGCGTGCGCGGCTGGGGATCGCGGAGTGAGGGCGTCGGGTCGAGGGCGTCCGTCCTGGATGGAGGGGCGCGGATCAGCCTGGGGGGAGGTCGCTTGAGCGCAGGGGTGCATGGAGAGGGCGTCGAGGGGGCCGACCTTATCGAGGCGCTGTCGCGGCGAGCGGAGACGAGCGCGGGTCAGGCGCGGGCGGAGCTCTATCATCAGGCGGGGCTGGCGGCGGAGCTGCGGCTGGGGGATCTGGGCCGCGCGGTGGGCTGCTACACCCGGGCGCTGGAGGCCGACCCAGAGCACCGCGCGGCGCGGGAGGCCTTGATCGGCCTGCTGGACGATCCGGCCTTCGAGGGGTTGGGGATCGAGGGTGTGGGGCTGGCGCGGCTGGCCGGGGAGGAGGGCGCGCCGGACGCGCTGTGCGTGAGGGCGGAGCGGCGGCTGGCGGCGCACGACATCGTGGGGGCGGCCGAGGATCTGGGCGAGGCGCTCAGGTTGGCGCCGGATCACCGGCAGAGCTTGCTGGTGACGCAGGAGCTGCACGCGCTCTCCGAGGTGCGCGCGGAGATGGTCGAGGGGGCGGAGCGCTCCGCGCGGCAGCTGGCGGGCGTGACGCTGGACGAGTCGCTGCAGGCGGCCTGCTCGGCGCTCTCGGCGAGGTTGGCCGCGCTGACGGCGGCGGAGCCGGCCGAAAGGGGGAGCGAGTCGGCGGCGAGGGTGCTGGCGGAGGCGCTGTCGAGGTCGCCGGGTGATCTGGGGCTGAGGTGGGCGAGCCAGCGCGCGCTGGGGGAGTCGGAGTCTGGAGAGGCGCTCACGGCGAGCCTGGTGGAGGAGGCCGAGGGGGAGGAGGCGCCGGACTTGAAGATGGCCGCGGCGATCGACGCTGCGGCGCGGCTGTGCTGGAGGGCGGGCGACGCGGCGCCGTCGGCGCGGGCCGAGCGCGCGCTGGATCTGCTGCGGCGATCGATGCCGACCGAGCAGGCGGGGCTGCCCAGGCTGGATCTGAGCGTGGGGCTGGAGCTGGCCGCGATGTTCGCCAGGGCGCACGATCCGGAGGTCGAGCTGAGCCTGCTCAGGGAGCTGGGGCAGCGGCTGGACTCGGCGGGTCGGCAGGCGGCGATCTTCACGCGGATCGGGCAGCTGACCTTGGAGCAGAACGTCGACGTCGACGGGATCGAAGGGGAGAAGGCGCTGCGTTATTTTGAGGCGGCGGTGGAGGCCGAGCCCACCTACCGTGCGGCGCTGGCGCTGCTGGAGGAGCTGCACGAGGACGGGGCCTTCCCGCAGAAGGCGCGCGACATGCTCCGGCAGCGGGCCGAGCAGTCCGGGCGCGCGGATCTGATGGTGGGCGCGGCGCGGGTGACGCTGGACAGGCTGGGGAGGCGGGACGAGGCGATCGTGCTCTTGCGGCAGGCCATCGCGATGAGCGACGAGGCGGACCTGCTGGGGCCGGCGTCGATCCTGGACGCGGCGGTGGAGTTCGTGGCCGGCTCGGAGAGCCCTGCGGCGGACCGGCATCAGCTCATGGAGGAGGCGCTGGCGAGGGTCGACAGCGGGCTGGGGCGGCGGCTGCTGCTGCGTCGGATGGTCGACGCGGCCATCGAGGATGGGGAGGAGGGGGTCGCGATCGGGGCGCTGTCGAGGCTGGTGGCGCTGGCGCCGGGGGATCTCTTCCAGATCGAGCGGCTGGCGGATCTCTACGCGCGGCGCGGGGCCTGGACGGAGCTGGGCGAGCTTCGGCGGCTGGAGCTGGAGTGGACCGAGCCGCAGGATCCGGAGCTGGCCTCGGACGTGATGTACGCGCTGGGGCGGCTGTGTCAGGTGGCGCTGGGGGACGAGGAGGCGGCGCTGGGGTGGTTCCGGGCGATGCTGGCGCGGCAGCCGGACGATCTGTCTGCGCTGGCGGGGGCCGGTCGGATCCTGGTGAGGCACCACCGCTGGCGAGAGCTGGCCGAGATCTACGAGCGAGAGCTGGAGCACGCCACGGCGCCGGCGTCGCGGGCCTCGATGGCCTTCAGGCTGGCGACGCTCTACGAGCGGGTGCTGGGCGATCCGATCCGAGCGCGCGACTATTACGAGCAGGTGAGGCGCACGAACGTCAACCACCTGCCCTCGCTCTTCGGGCTGGTGCGGGTGGCCGAGCGGCTCGGGGACTGGTCTTTGTGGGTGGAGCTGATCGCGGAGTGGTCGCAGCGCGAGCGGGACGACGTGCTGGCCGGCACGCTCTCCTGCGAGCTGGCCTACGCGCTGGAGGTCCACCTCGGGGATCAGGTGGAGGCCTACGACGCCTATCGGCGGGCGCTGGACAGGCTGCCGAAGCTGGAGCTGGCGCGGCTGGGGATGATCCGGTGCCTGTACCGGCTCGGTCGGCACGAAGAGGCGGCGCAGGTTGCGCTGGAGCGGCTCGACCCGGCGGCGGGGCCGGAGGAGGGGCTCGACACGCTCCTGTCGGCCCAGCTCCTGACGCCGGACGAGCGCGCGGGCGCCGAGCGGACGCTGGAGGCCTTCCCCGATCACGCCCCGACGCTGCTGACGGCGACCCGAGCGGCGCTGGCGCTCGGCGATCTGCCCAGGGCCTCGGCCAGGGCCGAGGCGCTCGGGCGCGTGATGCCGGAGGGGTCGATACGCGAGGGGACCCTGCGGCTGGCCGGGCTGCTGGATCGGCTGTCTGGGGAAGTGCCCTCGGGCGAGGAGCACCCGACCTTCTCGGGGCAGGCGATGGACGAGCTGTCGCTGCTGCGGATGGAGGCGCGCTATCGGGCGGCCGGTGATCTGGAGCAGCTCGGGGCGATCATGGAGCGGCGGGCCGAGCAGGCCGTCGAGCCGACGGTCCAGGCGGCGTACCTGACGGCCAGCGGGAGGGCGCTGCAGGCGCGCGGACAGTTCGAGGCGGCGCTGGGGACCTACAACAACGCCCTGGCGCTCTCGGAGGACTTCGTGCCGGCGGCCAAGTCCCTCAAGCTGCTCTACGAAATGCTGGGCAACCGCGAGGGTTTGGCGACGGCCTCCGAGATCGAGGGGCGCATCAGCCGCGATCCGGTCCAGGCGCGCGCGAACTTCCTGCTGGCCGGCGACCTGCGGCGGCGTCAGCTCGGGGACATCGTCGGCGCGGTCCAGGATCTGGAGAACGTGCTGCGCATCGACCCCACCGAGCGCACCGCCTTCGAGAGCCTGCGCGAGATCTACTCGGTCCAGAACGACGCCCATCGGCTCTTCGGCCTGCTGGAGCGCCGCGCGGAGTCGATCAACGATCCCAAGGAGCAGATCAGCCTCCTCTTGATCATGGCTCAGGTGGCCTTCAACCGGCTCAAGAACCGAGAGCTGACGATCCAGTGCCACCAGCGGGTGGTCGCCATCGATCCGGGCCACATCCAGTCGCTGCGGATCCTGGCCGAGATCCACCAGTCCGAGGGGCGCTGGAGGGAGGCCATCGGCGCGCTTCAGCGCGTCGTCAGCGCCACCGACGACAAGAGCCTGCTGGCCATGATCCAGCGCTCCATCGCCGAGCTCCACGACATCCGACTCGACGATCCCGTCGGCGCCATCGAGGCCTACATCGGGGTCATCACCAGCGATCCCGACCACGTCCCCTCGCTGCGCCGCCTCGGCGAGCTCCTGTGCACCCAGGGGCGCTGGGAGGACGCGGCGCGCACCTACGGCCGCCTCCTGCAGCTCGAGAGGCGCCGCACCAAGCTCATCGGCGATCTCAAGGCCCTGGCCGTCATCTGCATCCGCGGCCTGGAGGATCCGCAACGGGCCGAACAATGCCTGGCCCAGGCCCTCAAGCTCAACAACCAGGACATCGAGATCCACCGGCTGCTCGTGGAGCACTACGAGGGGCTGGGGCAGGCGGCCCAGCTGGCGGCGCACCTGGAGCAGGCCGCCCGGCAGTTCTCCGCCGCGCTGGCCGCCGGAGATCTGCGCAACGCCGAGGCGCTCTTCGGCCTCACCCAGATCGCCGCGTGGCAGCGCCGGCCCGATCGGGCCTTCGTCCTGGCCGTCATCGCCGAGTCGCTGGGCATGCTCAAGGCCTCCGCCCTGGCGCTGGCCATGCGCTCCGACGGCGGCTCCGTCTCGGCCGTCACCTCCACCTCGCTCGACGCCGTGGACGTCCGCGCCGCCGCCGATCTCCTGGCCGCCGAGGCCTGCCGCGAGACCCTCTCCATCGCGCGCGCACAAAGCCAGGATCGCCTGCCCCTCAACCCCATCCCCGTCGACATGACCGGCGCGGCGCTGCCCGCCGAGCTCTCCATGCCCCTGCTTCAGATCATGCGCTACGGCCAGGGCGCCATCGGCCGGCTCTTCGCCCCCAACCTGCGCGAGCTGGGCATCAACCGCCGCACCCGCCTCTCGGATCGCACCAGCCACCCCGGCGAGCGCGTCCTCTTGAACTGGCCGCGCCTCTACAGCCTGCGCGACGTCGTCGTCCACGTCGTCCCCGCAGCCCCCGAGCGCCCCACGCTCGCCATCCACGACCAGCCCATGCTGATCCTCTCGCCCGACGCCGTCGACAAGGCCGCCGCCGGCGATCCTCGCCTCCTCTTCGATCTGGGCCTGACGCTGGCGCCCCTGTCCATGGGCATCGGCGCCTTCGTCGACTTGCCCCCACAGGCCCTCCTGGCCGCCGTCACCGCCCTCGTCCGCCTGTCCGTCCCCGGCTTCCTCGCCAACGACCCCCGCGCCAACGATCCCCGCGTGGACGAAGAGCGCCTGAGCCGCCTCCTGGTCAAGCGACCCGACAACCAGCTCGTCGCCCAGTCCCTGGACGTCTCGGGCAAGATCGACGCCGCCGGCATCCTCAACCAGCGCGCGCTGCTCCAGCGGGCCTTCGAACGGCTCGCCCTCATCCCCATCTTCGATCCCGCCGCCGCCCTGGTCCGCGTCCGCAGCAGCGGCGGCGATGTCGCCGGAGACGACATCATCCGCTTCATGCTCTCCGAGCGCTACGCCGAGATGCGGCGAGCCCTCGGGCTCGCCGCGAAACTCTGACCCCCCCAGCGCCAGGACACCGCGCCGCTCAGGGCGTCGATCGACCCGCGGCCGAGGCCTTCACCGCCGCGATCTCCTCACGGAGCGCCTTGAGCTCGGCCTTCATGGCCTCGATCTGCCGGGCCTGATCCTGAAGCGCCGCGACGGCCAGGCTCGTGTACCCGTAGAGATCGACGTGCTCGCCGTCGGCCGCGACCGTGTGCGGGCCAGGGCCGTCCTCGATGATGAAGCCCAGGTGGCGCGGCGCCGACGACGGCTCGTCCTTGTAATGCCAGGTCGACAGCCGGATAGCCTGGATCTGCGCGCTGTACCCGGCGGCCTCTTCGCTCGTGGTGTAGCGGATGTCCTTCTTGAGGGCGCGCCGCGATCTCGGGCAGGACTGATCCAGGGGCAAGCACAAGCCCTGGCCGGCAGGCACGGGGATCCCCGTGCAGCACTGCTCGTTGCCCGCGCAGCACCGATCCTCGCAACAGATCTCCCCCTCGCCGCAGCTCAACTCCTCGGGCGTGCCCTCACAGACCACGCCAGCCCCTCCGCACAGATCGCCCGTGTCCGAGACACACTCGCCCTCCAGGTTGCAGGCCTTCTCTTCGAGGGTCATGGTGCAATCGGGATCGTCGGGCGCGCAGAGCGAGCAAGGATCGCCGCACACCTTGCCAGCGCAGGGCACAAAGGGCGCAGGCTCGCACAACACCCCCCCGTCGACCTCGTGGCAGCCGCTGTCGCCGCAGATGGTCTCGGCCACGCACGCGCAGGTCAGCTCATTGCAGTCGTCCGGGAAGCCCACGCACTCCGTGGTCATCTCCTGCGTCTCGCACAGAAAGGCACCGGGGCAGTCCCCGCCGCCGTCCTGGCAGCTCAGATAGCCCGTCTCCCGGATTGTCTGAGGCTCGCCCTCAGGGGCGTCGTCCTCACAACCCGCCGCGCACACCGCCGAGATCGCCAGCGCGGCGATCGCCCAAGCCTTGATGTTCATCTCTTCCTCTCCTTCGTTCGGTTGTCTGACCGCGTCGCCCGCAGCGCGCGGCCCCAAGTCCTCAGAGTTCGTCGCGATCCGGGGGCGGTATCGGCGTCAACACGAAGGTCACCGCGTACCGCTCCCTGATCCTGCGCTTGAGCGCGGCCTCCTCGGCCTCGATGCAGCCGCGCCTCAGATCCATCACGAAGCCGTCGGCCATCGCCTCCACCTCGGCGCTGTCGGCCACGAAGCTCAACGTCCTGGCGACCGCCGGCCGCCCGGCTTGCAGGAAGCGGGCGCGGACCGCCGAGATGATGACGTCGAGCTGATGGCGCAGCCCGTCGAGCTGCGCGTCCACGTCATCGCCCACCAGAGAGATGAAGGCCGGGTTGAGCGTGTAGCGCCGCTGGCCGCCGCCGTCGAGCCGAGCCCTCCCCACCCCCACGAGGCGCTCCAGGATGAGCTCGATCCGCTCGCCGTCGATGTGGGAGACGCGCTCGCGCACCTCCTGAAGCGTCGACGGCGACTCGTCCAGCGCCCCCTCCACCTCGCGCACCTGCTCCAGCTCCGCCTCGCCGGTCAAGAAACCCGCCCGGTACTGCCGCTCAAGGTGCCCCACCGTCCGCAGAGACTTGCCCATCAACGCGGCCGTCCGCGCCTGCGAGGCCTCCCCGTGGATCCGGATCTCCTCGAAGTAGGCCATCCGGCAAAGCTCCTCGACGGCGCTCAAGGGCAGCCGAAAGAGCCGGCTGAGGCGCATCGCTGGCCTCAAGAAGGTGTAGACGAGCCGCCGAGGAAGCTCGGCCAGGGTCGTCGTAAGCTCGGGTTCGCTTTCCATGTCCCTAGCTTAGAGCATGGTTTGACCTGTGACAAGCAGAAATCTGCATGTTGCAGGCTCGATTCAGGTTCGCTCGGTGAAGTCGCGCTCGGGCCGCCCCCAACACCCCACGCTCGACGATCGCCCCACGCTCCTCGCACCGCCCCCCTCCGGGGGACGGGCTCGTCGGGTGGGGCTTGGATGCGCGGGGTGGGCTGCGACCTCTCGGTCGCAGGCCGGCGGGCGGTCGACAGCGGATCGCGGGGCCGGATCATCGCGTTGAAGTGGGCCTGTGGATTGGGGTTTTCACGCCCCTGGTGTCGACCTGGGTCGTGCGGGGGCCTGCGACCGACAGGGCGCAGCCCACCCTGGATTTCTAGCCCCACCCGACGAGCCCGTCCCCCGGAGGGGGGCGGTGCGAGGAGCGTGGGGCGATCGTCGAGCGTGGGGCGATCGTCGAGCGTGGGGCGATCGTCGAGCCTGGGGCGATCGTCACACCATCCCAGGGAAGCCCTGCCGCCTGCGCAGGTCGTAGGCGACGACCGAGCAGGCGTTGGCGAGGTTGAGGGAGCGGACGTTCGGGACCATGGGGAGGCGGTAGAGGCGCTCGGGGTGGCGGTCCTGGATCTCGGGCTCAAGGCCGCGGGTCTCGCGCCCGAAGACGTAGGCGCGGCCGGGCAGGTCGGAGATCTCCGTGTAGCGCCTCTCTGAGTGCGTGGTCATCAGGTGCAACCTGTCCGGGGAGAAGATGGCCTCGACGGCCTCCCAGTCGGCGTGGACGCAGAGCGTGACGTTGGGCCAGTAGTCCAGCCCGGCCCGCCGCAGGTAGCGATCCTCCAGCTTGAAGCCCAGCGGCTCGACGAGGTGCAGGACCATGCCCGTGCAGGCGCTCAGGCGAGCGATGCTGCCCGTGTTGGCCGGGATCTCGGGGTGCACCAGGACCAGGTGGCTGTTCGGGTCCTCGCCGGTGCCCCAGATCGGATCAACGGGGGAGAAGAGGATGAGCTTGTTCTCGGTCAAGGTCGAGCTCCAGCGTCGGGTCTGGCGATGGTGAAGAGCCGCACGCCGCCGCTGCGAAGCACCAGAGAGCGCTCCGGGGTCGTCGAGGCGGCCAGCCGCGACAGCTGCCCCGTGAAGGCCGGATCCGCGTCGGCGTGCGGCATCAGCAGCAGCTCGGCGTCGTAGCGATCCCGCCACGAGGGCAGGGGGCCGACGAGCCCATGCCGGGCGTAGCAGTCGAGGATCTTCCGGGTGCGCCGCGCGTCGACGACCGCCGCCATCGTCGCCCCGCCCGGGGCCTGCGCCCTCTGCGCCGCCAGCTCCCGCGCGACGGCCACCGGCAGCGGCCCGAAGGGGTAGCGGGGCAGGCCCAGGGCGACCGCGCCCGAGGGACCCCCGATGATCCAGGAGTAATAGGCCTCGGCGGCGGCGTAATGCTGGCGGCAGGTCAGCGCGGCCGACGCGAAGGTGTAGACCCCGAAGGCGGCCAGCGCCACCGCCAGCGCCGCCCCGGAGCGCGGCGCGCGCAGGCGGACGTAGTCGGCCGCGACCGAGAAGAGCCTGCTGAAGGCGCAGCCGGCGAAGACGGCCAGGAAGGGCACGCTCATCGCCACCAGATCGACCACCCCGAAGACCGGCGATCCCGCCAGCCAGGGCAGCGCCAAGGTCAACCCCAGGAAGCCAAAGGCCCAGCGCTTGGCCTCGCGCGCCTCCGGCCCGGCCGCCTCGGGATCCGGCCTGATGGCGATGAGCGCGGACAGCCGCCGCCCCCCCCATCGCCTCAACATGGGCTGCAGCACCCCCTCGCCGAGCACGCCGGCCAGCCCCATCGCCGCGATCATCGGCGGCAAGGTCGCCAGCAAGAACACCACGGAGCCCGTCACCGGCAGCCGCTCCTCGGTGACGCGCCGCCCGAGGTAGAGGAAGGGCTCCCGGTCGTGAACCAGGAAGTGCTCGAAGTAGGCCCACAGGTTCGAGGTCGGCTCCGACCACGCCCAGGGGTGGAGCGCCACGCAGAGCGGCAGCACCAGCAAGGGCGTCAACAACAACCAGGGCGAGAAGCTCGACGGCATGAAGGACCCCCGAGGCGCGCCCGCGGCCACCTTCGAGGTCGCCTGGGTCGACATCGCCGCGATCGCGCCCTTGTCCGTCAGGCTCAAGATGCACCAGGGCACGAGCGCCAGGATCGTCGTCTGGGCCGTGAGCACCCCGATGGCCACCGCCAGGGGCGCCGCGATCGCCCAGCGGCGGTGCGTCCGCGCCCGATAGAGCGCATAGGCCGCAAAGACGATCCCGAAGACCGCAGGGGCGCCAAAGCCCGCCAGCCCCGACAACCCCAGGATCCTCGGCGTCAAGATGAAGGCGAAGACCGCCGTTGCCGCCCCAGGCGGGCCGCCACACCGACGACCGAGCCCCCAGATCAGCGGCACCGTCAGGGCCACGCTCAAGCACGAGATGAGGCGCGCGGCCTCGAAGAAGCCCAGCCCCGGCGCCGCCGCGCGCACCAGCGAGGTCGCCAGGATCGGCAGCGGGGGCAGCGCGGCGTGGCCCTTCCAGGCCGCGTCGATGGCCGACAAGCTCCACAGGTCCGGGCCCTTGAGCCAGCCCAGGACGCGATCCGAGGCCTCGGACATCCAGACGCCCCACTCCGAGGCGCCCCGCCCCTCCAGGCCGAACCACGCCATCAAGAAGACGGCCACCGCCAGCGCTGGAGGCATCCACTCGATCCCAAGCTTGTCCGAGAACGATCGCGGCGCGGTGCTCACGGCGCCACCCCCTTCTCAAGCGCGGCGGTCAGGCAGAAGTGGCGGCGCCCCGTATGGTCGGCGCTGACGACGAAGGCGACCTCGACGGGCGCCGGCCTGTTGAGATCGACGCGGAAGCTCGACCACCCCGGCCTGTTCGGGTGGATCCGCTCGACCGTCACCTCACCGTCCACCTCGACCTTGAAGCGGATCTCGGCGCCGCCTGCGGTCGCGGCGGCCTCGTCCGAGAGCGCGAAGCGCCCCCGCAGCGTTCCCCCAGGCGGGAGGTCGGAGAAGGCGACCCTGAGCGCCTCGCCGCCCTCCATCGGGTGGAGCCAGAGGCAGGTCTGGCGCTTGCCCTCGACCTCGATCTCCTGCGGGCCGACGTAGTTCCACGACTTAGGCCCGCAGAACCACCGATCCGCGCGCCACGCCGCGCAGGTCCGCGCGCCCTCCCCGGCGCCGACCGTCACCACGGCCCTGTCCAGGCGGTCCAGCAGATCGGCCCCCCACGGCGCGGGCGCCCCCTGCCCATAGCGCCGCGCAAACCACGGCTCCACGATGGACAGCGGGCCGACCCCATCCTCCCCCTCCGGCGGCAGCCCTGAAGGATCCCGCGCGATCGCGGTGTAGGGCGTCGGCGGCGCTGGCTCCCACGGCGCCAGGAGCCGGAATTGGCCCCGGGAGGCCCACACGAGCTCCTCAGCGTCCACCGTGACCACCACGGGGGCCTCCGGGCCTGCCGCACGCGCGGCCTCCCGGGCACGGTCGAGCCCGATGTCGTCGACGTCCTCGTTCAGACAGACGATCAGCGAGACCGTCGCCAGGGCCGTGGCGGTTACGAAGCCGATGATGCTGGAGACCCCCCCCGCGACGCGGCCGCTGGAGGCGGCGTCGATGGATTGGCTCATCTTCCCTCGCCTGGGTTGCGCTCGCCAGAGGATATAGCACGATCTCCGGCGCTTGACACGACAGGCCGCGCCCTCTCGCAGCCAGCCTTGCTCGGTCAAGGTACCGACGCCCAACGACCCACGCCCTACGAGCGCCCCACGCACGACGAGCGCCCCACGCTCCTCGCACCGCCACAAGGGGGGACGGGCTCGTCGGGTGGGGCTTGGATGCGCGGGGTGGGCTGCGCCCTGTCGGTCGCAGGCCCCCGCACGACCGATGTCGACACCAGGGGGCGTGAAAACCCCAATCCACAGGCCCACTTCGACCCTGTGATCCGGCCCCGCGATCCGCTGTCGACCGCCCGCCGGCCTGCGACCGACAGGGCGCAGCCCACCCCGCGCATCCAAGCCCCACCCGACGAGCCCGTCCCCCCTTGGGGGGCGGTGCGAGGAGCGTGGGGCGCTCGTCGTGCGTGGGGCGAGCGTCTTCGCTGAGCAAACCCGTGTATTTGGGCCGAGGCGGGTTCGATCCTTGCGCGGGATCGGAGCGG
>SYOX01000394.1 GCA_005804885.1 Pseudomonadota bacterium | reverse complement strand
GTCACTGAGATCGTTGCGTTGGCTGTCGAGCAGGGTCAGAGTGTGAGTCGGTCGTGGCTTGCCCATCTTGAGCCTCCTTGAGCGGTGCTTCGATGATGGAGCATACCACACCAGTTAGAACTTTGTTGATGGGGCACTAGAAACTCAGGGGGGGGCTGCGCCCTGTCGGTCGCAGGCCAGCGCACGACCCAGGTCGACACCAGGGGGCGTGAAAACCCCAATCCACAGGCTCACTTCGACGCGCTGATCCGCCCCTGCGATCCGCGCTCGACCGCCCGCCGGCCTGCGACCGACAGGTCGCAGCCCGCCCGGGCATCCAAGCCCCACCCGACGAGCCCGTCCCCAACGGGGGCGGTGCGAGGAGCGTGGGGCGATCGGAGAGAGTGGCAGGACTTCAGGCTTCACTGAGCAAACCTGTGTCGCCGATTTCAGGCTGCTGTCCTGGACGACCTGGGACTGCGCTCGTTGGACGCTCAACCTTCGAGGTGGATCACCCTTTCTCGGGTTGACGGGCCGCGGCACGCCAAGGAACCATCGGCGAACCCCATCGTACCGCGACGGTTCCCCAGGATCGCGTCCTGCGTCAGGGATTCGAACAGAGGAAGCCGTACCCCGTGCGCTCCAGCGAGCACTGGGGAGTCCACTCCTGGCAGATGTGGGTACGCCCACTCACCCGCGGGATGCGGTCGCGGAAGGCCTGGGCCGCGATGGCGTCCAGCAGGCCATTGTCAACCACCACAAAGTCGCGCCCCACCGCGGACAGCCTCGGGAAGCCGGTCACTTCCGAAAGCGCGCCGTTGGACAATCTGTCCTCGAACTCACAAAAGGAGTCCAGCACATCGGGCGGACCACCGACGGCGAGCGATCCTCCGATGGTCTCGAGTGCGTTGAAGCCCTCCAGCGCGGCGGCGCCAGAGCGTTGGATGCGGAGATCGTTGCCGACGCTGCGCAGAGCGGGTGGACCCACGAGCCGCTCGGCGAGCGTCTCCAGGACCAGATCACGGCCGACCCCCTCCAGCGCGCCAAACCCCGCGAGCAAGGGGCCCGGTCCAGACACGATCAGCGTCCCCGTCACCTCCCTGAGCCGAGGAAACGACACCTCGTCGGGCTCGACGTTGTCCAGCGCCACAAAATGGGTCCTGTTGAAAGCGATCCTCCCTTCGATGTACGACGCCCGACCGCCGATGGTCAGGTCCCCTGCAACGTGAGTCAGAGCCGGAAACGCGATGGACCTCGCGCCCGTGTGCTGGACCGTCAACGAGCCGACCGCGCTCAGAACGGGAAAGCCGCCCAGCGCAGCAAGAACCGGTGAGCCTGCTGGAGCCGGCACATCCCAGCAACGCTCACCCAAGGGCCGACACTCTCTGACCGGAACCGCCCCGCCGATCTGAAGACCGCCGCGGACGGTCTGGAGCGCATCAAACTCCAGCTGCTCAAGCCGAGGGTTCTCGACGGCGACCAGAGATCCGCCCACGCTGGAGATCAATGGGAGAACCACGCTCTCAAGCACGGGATTGCCGAAGGTCATCTCGGGAAAACACTCAGGGGCGAAGAACTGCTGCATGCAGGCGGGGTCCTCTACCGATCCATAGAGGGCACAGTAGTCCTCGACGGGACGCTCTGAGAAGAAGCCGCCCAGGCGCACGTCACCTCTCACCTCGGACACCCGTCCGAGTCCGTCCACGCGGCGCAGGGCGGTGTTTCCCAACAGGAGGACGCCGCCGACGCTGACCAGGCTCGGAAATGTGCCCTCCTCCACGACCTCCACCGCCGTATGCACGAGGCGGAGGTCACCGCCCACGGAGCTAAGCGACTCAAACCCGTCCAGCGACACGAGCGACACGTTGTCCTGGAAGGTCAGGCTCCCGCCCACGGTCTCGAGCCCTCGCAGCGCGGCCACGCTGGTCAGCGCGTCGTTGCCTGGGTCCACCGCGCCGCATAAGAACAGTGGTGGAATGTATGCCGGCTCGATATAATCGAGCAGGCGCTCCTGAAGATAACCTCCAACCTCCAGGTCGCCGCCCACAGATCGCAGAGCGTCGAGGCCGTCGAGCGATCGGAGCTGTGCATTCCCAATAATCCTCAAGTTGCCACTAACATCCTCTAGACATTCCAGATGCCGCAAGTCTCTCACCTGGGTGGCGAACACCGTCAAGTCGCCGAAGACGACTCTGACGCCGCGCAACTCTGAGAGGTCGCTGTCACCCTCCAGAAGGACGTCCCCATCGATCACGCCATCGCACTCTACCGGCGACTCGTCCATGTCCTCATCGGGTGCGTCCTCGATGGGTCCCACGTCGGCGTCCGGTTCCGTCGTGTCTGGTGGCAACACGACGTCCATCATCTCCGGAACGTCGGCCTCGGCGTCCTCTTGTGCGTCCTCAATGGGTCCCACGTCGGCCTCCGGTTCCGTCGTGTCCGGTTCCATCATCTCCGGCACGTCGGCCTCGGCGTCCCTCCCTTTGTCCAGGTCCGAAGGCTCCTCAGCGACCTCACCACAGGCGGCGAGACAGACCATGATCGGCGCCCACGCAAGGACCACGCCGCGACATGCCCTCTTTCTCGCACTCCATCCCACTGTCATCGTCTTTCCCCTCAATTTGCCCTGAGCACGCCAGGGCCAAAGGCCCGCTCCTGCGACCATACCGCCTGTGACGACCACCACCCGCACAGGACACTTCTAAAGCGGCGAAGGTAGCTGCCGCGATGCGTTGGCGCGCGGAGCTGCCCCTTTCCCCTTCATTAGAGTTAAGTGGCAGGGTGCAATATGTCGAGCGCCGCAATGGGAGATTCAAGAAATGACGGGCAAGATCGGTCAGCTTGCTCATGTCAGCCCCGCCGTGCGTGCTCGGGTCGTGCACCATCATCGTCGGCGTCACAACCGAAAGCTGCGGCGCGGCGTCGATCCTGCGGGTCGGGTCATTGAAGGTTCAAAGGCACACGACCCTCCATGACCGCCCTACGCCCGAGGATCGCCCCACGCTCGACGAGCGCCCCACGCTCCTCGCCGGGCCCTCTTGTTTTCTGCTCGAAGAGCATCACAACCTTTGAAATTGCCGAATTCCCCTGGATTGGGCAGACTCCTATGTCAGGGTAGTTGTCACTCCGGCGTCCTCGAAGACATCCTCATCAAGGGGTCTGGACTTCACATCCGTCTGACAGGAGATCAACCACAAACTCCGCCCAGTCCACCGCGACCTCAGCCAGTTGAACACCACTGGCACGCACAGCGTCGATTTCAGCATCACTGGGGAGACGAACACCATTCGGAGCAAGATCGTCGATGGTGTCAGCGGAATCCACTATAAACTGGCGCTGAGGGGTTGGCCACGCCACTTCACACATCGGGCAAACGTAGACTGGGTGCCCATCGATGGCCACGAACAAGATCTGCGCCCCCATCGAACTGCACACTGGACAGTCTCCAGCAGACCAAATTCTTCGTGCAAATAGTCGAGTGCTGCGCAATTACTCTTCTCCTAACTCATTCAACAAAGACTTCAACAAGGCATAGTCAATACTTAACTCTTTCGCCTTCTCAAGCATAAAAAGTGCCTCTGCAAGATCGTCATCATCCATGTAGAACCCTTGTTCCGCCAGTATGACTAACGCTGACATCTGAACATCTGCCTTACCAAAGACAGCAAGCTTGACAACATCTATAAAATGCCCGGAGCAATCTAATGTTTCAAGGGCATATACTAAAGTCGACCTGTTCTCAACATTTGCTGGGTCATGAATTGCGGCAAACAAAGGCTCAACGGCTATATCGTCGCCAATCTCCCTCAGTGCTAAGGTAGATGCGTTTCGAACTTTTCCGTCCTTACTTTTCAACAGCGCAATCAAAGATGCGACTACCTCGCTAGATCCGTGTTCCGCAAGAATGTCGGCAGCCTTAAGTTTTTCACACCACTCGGAACTCTCTATAATCGCAACTAGTTCTTCTATGTTGATCATGCTTATCTCACTTTGGGCCTCACGAAGTTTTCCTGAGGCACTCCAATGTTTGAACACCTCATCTAGACAGTCGTGAGTGCCATCTTACTGATAGTCTGATTCTCGACCCCTCATTGGGGTAATCGCTTAAGTCAAAAGAACGATCTCCATCCTCGAACTCCGTCACTGAAAGCAATCCAACTCCACTGCAATGATCAAATCGAACAAATACTCCATACGGTTCCACTCTTGTCACTTGACCTTCAACGATCGCTCCGACGGGGCATTGATTCTTTGTGTCTCTCCAAGTGGCTTCATCAATCATTTGCTGTCTCCAACAGCTGTTTGACCGCGAGACGCAACTCCTCGATGCCGGATGCAGTGGCCAACCGTCGGCTCTCCTGGCTTAGTTCGACGTCAAGTCTCTGAAGAGCGTGGCGATCCGGCGACTCTCGGGCCACAGCGTCTCGATACGCACGGACAACCTCAACTTCCCAGGTCCATGCATTCGGTGCCTCCTCGGCCAACCGCTCGAAGTACTTGGTGAGTTTCTCACCAAGACTGGTTGTATACTGGACGGTCATCATAACTATCTCCCTCAGGTCCTGACTCCCTGAATTAGATCCAGTGGCATGATGTAGAGTGTCGAGCACCACCCCAAGAGGATCAAGAGGCGAAGCACAAGAAACGCCATTCCAAATGATGATCCTGGGCGCTGGCCGGCTGCGCTGGCAGATCCTGGTCGCGGGGATCGGCCCTCGGATCACATGGGCTCGGTGTCCGGCTCACCTTGCGCGCCAGCGTCGGGGGATGAGGGGGCGCGGTCGGGGGCGGCGCCGTCGGGATCCTTGGCCCTTGGGGTCAGGCGCGAGCCGTCGCCCTCGGGGGATGCGCCGTCGGGGATCTTCGCCCTCGGGGCGCTGGGGGCAGCCTTCGGGGTGTCAATGGCGCGGTCGGGGTCGCGAGCCCGGCGAGGATCGCGGGCGGTGTCGAGGTCGTCGAGGACCGCGTCGATGGTGAGGGTCCAGGCTTCGGCGCGGGAGATGGCCTCGGCGTCGCGGCCCCGGACGCTGAAGAAGTGGTGGCGCGCCTCGGCCAGCACGCGGCGGGCCTCTTCGAGTCGGGCGAGCCCGCGGGCGAGCTGCTCCTCGTCCTCAAGGGCGCGGAGGGCTTCGCGCTGGGCCGGGCCGGCCAGCCGGGTCGCCTGGGCGATGAGCGCCATGGCCTCGGCCATCCGATCGGGGCGGCGCAGCTCCCGGCGGGCCTGCGCGATGGCGATCTCGCACAGGCGGCCCTCGCAGTCGGCCAGATCGGCGCACTCGCCGAGGCGCGCGGGCACGTCGGCGTCGATCTTGATGGGCTTGAAGGCGGTCGAGGGCTGATGGTCGACCCAGCCGAAGGGCGCGAAGGCGCCCCGCTCGACCCGCGCCTCGCCGTCGACGAGGGCGAGCCTGAGGTGTCCGCTGTGGCGAAGGGCGAGGGCGACGAAGGCGAGCAGAAGCAGGAGGGCGACGAGGAGCGCGTAGACCCACTTCGCTCTGGATCGGCCTTGGGAGAGGTCGATCTCGGCGGGGCGGTCGTAGGCGGTCGTCTCGTCTCTCACGCGTCTTCGAAGCTCATCGTCCCGATGTAAGGGAGCTGCCGATAGCGCTCATCGTAGTCCAGGCCGTAGCCGACGACAAATTCGTTGGCGATGGTGAACCCGATGTAGTCCAGCGGGACGTGGACCTGCTCGTTGGCCGGCTTGTGCAGCAGCGTGCAGATCTTGACCGAGGCCGGCCTGCGCGTGGCCATGTTCTCCAGCAGGTATTGCATCGTCAGGCCGGTGTCGACGATGTCCTCGACGATCAGGATGTCCTTGTCGACCACCGAGCAGCTCACGTCGCTGGTCAGGCGCACCACGCCGCTGGAGACCGTCCGGCTGCCGTAGCTCGACAGGCCCAGGAAGTCGCACGAGAGGCCCGGCAGGTCGATGTGGCGCATCAGGTCGGCGCAGAAGATCACCGAGCCCTTGAGCACGGCGACGAGGACAAGCTCGCGGCCCGCGTAATCGCGGGAGATCTGCGCGCCCAGCTCCTTGACGCGGGCCTGGATCGTGTCGGCGTCGAGCATCGGGCGGATCTTCTCGATGCGTCCGTTGTAAGGGGTGACAAGCTCTCTCATGTTCGCTCCTTCCCCGCCGTGGCGGGTGCGCGTTGTCAAAGGTCTTCGCGATCGCGCGGGGGCGCGGGTCTTCGGGGCGGCTCAGATCCAGGCGTTGTTCATGATCTCGCCAAAGCCGCCGCCGCCGGGCACGATGTAATCGTGGTCGTTCAGGCCGCTCTCCTGATCCCAGTGGGTGCCGGGGACGGTCTCCAGGATCTCGGGCGAGCTCATGCCCCGATCGAGCCGCAGCGCGTACATGATCACCTCGGGGTGGTCGGCCCGGATGCGGCGGATGAACTCGGGGGTGATGATCAGGTTGAGCGTCAGGAGCTTGGCGGGCACCCCGCCGTAGGTCTGCTTGTAGTAGGAGATCGCCGTCGAGAGCGAGGTCCCCGTGGCCCCCATGGGGTCCGGGAAGATCACGATCCTGCCGTCCACCGGGCCGCCGACCTTCTCGCCGCTGATCCGCGCCCCGACGACGTGATCGGCGGCGTCCACCGCCCGGCTCATGATCAGGTGATCCTGGCGCACGACGGCCGGATCGAGGATCTGGTTGAAGAGGTTGTAGCAGGTCAGGCTCGGCAGGATCCCCGCCCGCGCGATGTCCACCGACACCACCGGCGTCGAGCGGTCGAGCATCTCCCCCTCGATGATCCCTCGCCGTTCGGCCTGCTGCTCCTCGGTCAGGACGGCCTGCATGCGGCTGACCACCTCGACCCGCTTGCGCGGGAACTCGGCGTTGACGACCTTGTGCACCAGCGTCTGGTAGAGCTGCTCGACCAGGAAGTTGATCTCAGGCTGCCGCGCCTCCGGCGAGCACAGCCGAGCAAGTTGCGTCATCGACACGGGATCGGCGGTGATGTGCACCTGATCCCCGTAGCGGTGATCGATCTCGGAAGGGGTGAACAGAGATCTGGCGTGTTGAGAGTCCAGCATCGCGTAGCTCCTGTGCTCGCCGCAGCCTTGATCCCCATGATCGGCGCGGTCCGCCCCCCCCTACATCAACGCGCGGCCAGAAGCAACCTCAAGCCCAGGCCGATGTCCCCCTCGAACTTGAAGGCCCCCTGGCCAAAGGCCCGCACGGGCCTCAGATCGCCGCGCAACATCGCCTCATAATCTGAAGACAATACAATAACTTGCAGATCAACAGGGCGATCCCGCGTGGCGGCGTTGACCGTCACCAGCGCCGACAGATCGCGCGGCCCGTCCTGGCCGGGGTGCTCCGCCTCCACCAGCTCGATCGTCGCGCTGATGTTGCGGACGCGGTTGATCTTCACTTCGTCCCAGGGCGTGCGGCGGGCTTCGGAGAGGAGGTCGATCAGGCGCTCGACCCAGGAGGCCAGCCGAGGCCGCGTCAAGGTCCAGTCCTCGATGGGGGTGTGGACGGCGAGCAGGGGGAGATCCCCGATCCCGGTCCCAACCTCGATGGCGTCCGGCTCCAGCCTCAGGTGCCATGCGCCCGCGCCCTCGCGATCGCCAAAGACGCAGAAGGACACGACGATCGGGACGCGCGAGAAGGCGCCGACGCCCTGGACGCCGCGCGCGGCGAGGCGCTCGGGCAGGAACTCGGTGAAGAAGATTTCGGGAGTCATGAGGGTACTTCGCGGGCGCTCGACGGGCGCTCAAGGGGCAGGGCCTCAAACGCGCCTGCAAAGACGCGCTGCGCCGGCCCCGTCATGATCACAGGGCCGCTCAGGCCAGCGGCGATAGCGCCGACCTGGGAGGCCGAGGAGGCGGCGCCGCCCTCCGCGAGGATCATCCCCTCATCGTGTCCTGCGGGGGCCACCTCGATGTCGAGGGCGCCGCCGGGCAGGAGGACGCGGTGGAGGCGCCCTGCGGGGAGGAGGCCGAGGCGGACGAGGGTGGCGACGGCGGCGCAGGCGCCGGTCCCGCAGGCCAGGGTCAGGCCGGCGCCGCGCTCGTAGACGACAAGCTCGACGAGGCCCATGGGAGAGACGCGCGCCCAGGAGACGTTCGCGCCGCGCGCGAAGGCCGGGTTGGCGCCTGCGACAGGCCCCAGGCGGGCGGCGAGCGCGATCAGATCGGCCTCGGGGTCCTCGACGAGGCAGATGGCGTGGGGGTTGCCGGTCGAGGCGAGGTGGAGGGTGAGGGGCTGGCCGTCGGCGAGGAGGTGGAGGCGCCCGTGAGGATCGAGGTGATGGGCCTCGACCCCGGCGAGCGCGGGATCGAAGCTGACGCGGCCCATGCCGACGGAGACCGCGAGGTCGCCGCCCGGGGTGCGCTGGACGGCGCATCGGAAGAGGCCCGCGTCGGTGTCCACGTCAAAGGCGTCGATCCTGGCGCCGATCCCGTCATCGATCCCGTCGCCATCGAGATCGACGGCGAGGTGCGCGGCGACGCACCGCAGCCCATTGCCGCACATCTCGGGGCGGGAGCCGTCGGCGTTGAGGATCACCATCCGGGCGCGGGCGGTGGGAGAGGGGTGGAGGACGAGGACGCCGTCGGCGCCGACGCCGAAGCGGCGATCGCAGAGCAGGCGGGCCTGCGCCGGGGTCAGCGCGCCCTGGGGGAGCTGGTCGGCGTCCACGACGATGAAGTCATTGCCGAGGCCGTGGTATTTGAAAAAACTCGCCTTCAACGCGGCGGCTCCAGTCAGCAAGGTCGGCCTCGCCTGCCGAGCGGGGCCGGCGAGGGTCAGAAGTCGGTGACGCAGGCTGCGTCGTCTCCCCCGAGTCGTCACGGAGCCGGGCGAGCGCGGCTGGCGAGGATCAGAACTGGGCCTCGCACAGGCGGGTCGCCAGATCGCAGGTGAAGGGGGGGAAGCAGTCGCCGTTGTCGATGCAGCCGAGGACGCAGAAGCCGTCGCGGCAGCCTTCGATGGCGTTGGGGCAGTCGGCGGAGGTCCTGCACACGCAGGCGGCCTCCTGCAGGTTGCAGGTGCGCCCGACGCCGCACGCGGCGTTGTTGCGGCAGCCCACGTCGCAGGAGCCGCCGAAGGCGCCCTGCCGGCATATCTCGCCGCGCTCGGTGCACTGGCCGTCGCTTGAGCACGAGGGCGGGACGCAGACCCGCGTGTTCTCGGCGCAGACGAGGCGATCGGGGCAGGTGTCGGGGTTGGGCCGGCAGCCGATCCTGCAAATGTTGACGGGCTCGATGAAGTCCGGGCCGCAGTATTCGTGGGGGGCGCACTGGCTGTCGACGGTGCAGCGCACCGACTGGCAGATCGCCGTGCGCTCTCCCTGGATCACGGCGATCTCGCAGGTCTGGCTCTGGGGGCACTCGCTGTCGTCGCGGCAGCCGAAGCGGCAGGTGGCATCGAGGGTGTCGCAGAAGAAGCCGCCCTGGCAGTCGAGGTGATCCCGGCAGCCGTCCTGGCAGGTGCGGGTCTGGAGGTCGCAGTGCTGGCTGTCGCCGCAGCTGCCCTCGCGGCAGCCGGTCGCGCACAGGGGAGGCGCCCCGTCGAGGTCGCAGTACTGGAAGGGCGCGCACTGGCTGTCCCGATCGCACCCGGCCGGGACGCACAGGCCGCGGTCCCTGTCGCACGCCTCGCCGAAGTCCTCGGCGCAGTCGCTGTCGAGGGTGCAGACGAAGGCGCAGGCGCCGCTCTCCGTCAGGCAGCCCATGTTTCCGAAGGGGCAGTCGGCGTCCTGGCCGCAGGGCGCGGCGCACTCGCCGGCCTGACAGAGCTGGCCGTTGGCGCAGTCGTTCGAGTCGTTGCAGCTGCAGCGGTCGTTGAAGTCGAGGCATTGCTGGTTGATGGCGCACTGGCTGTTCTGTCGGCAGCCGACCCGGCAGAAGGACTGGAAGCCGTCGCTGAAGCAGATCTCGCCCGGGTCGCAGTCGGAGTCTCTGGTGCAGGAGTTGGTGACGCAGAAGCGCGACTGGGGGTCACACTCCCTGCCAGGTCCGCAGTTGTCCGGGGAGATGTGACAGCCGGGCAGGCAGCTCTCGCGGCCGAGGAAGGGGTCGAGGCCGCAGAACTCGTCGGGCAGGCAGTCGTTGTCGCCGCCGCAGCGCGGCGGAAGGCACTGGCGGAAGCGCAGGTCCTCGAAGACCAGGAAGTCGCACACGAGCCCATCCGGGCACTCGTCGTCCCCGCGACACCCCGGCTGACAATCCGCAAAGAAGTCATCGCAGTAGGTGCCCTGGGGGCACTCCTCGTCCCCCCGACATCCCAGCTGACAGAAGCCCGTCTGGATGTTGCAGACCTGACCCTGGACGCAGTCCAGATCGCCTCGGCAGGCCTCCTGACAGAGCCCCCCGTCGCAGACGAGGCCCTCGGCGCAATGGCGAGGCTCGACGCAGGTGCAGCGCCCCGCGAAGGGATCGCAGAGCGCGTCCTGCTCGCAGTCCCCGTCGACCTGGCAGCCGACCTCGCAGGCCCTCTCCAGGCAGATGCTCCCTCGGGCGCAATCCTCGCTCTGGTCGCAGCCCTCGTTCTGACACTCGCGCGTCAGGGCGTTGCAGCGCTGGCCGTCGGGGCAGCTGTCCGGCTCGGTCCGACAGCCGTCGAGGCAGACCCGCCGCTGGGTTTGAGGATCGAGGCCGCAGAACTGGCCCTGGCCGCAGTCGCCGTCGCCCTGACAGGTCGGCGGCGCGCAGCGGTTGCGGACCCCCTGGTCGACGATGATCCGCGCGCAGACCTCGCCCTGGGGGCAGTTGGCGTCGATCCGACAGCCCACCTCGCAGGCCTCGGTCTCCGCCTCGCAGTACTGGTTCGAGGCGCAGGTCTCGTCGACGACGCACCCGACGCGGCACTCCCTTGTCGTCAAGTCGCACAGCTGCCCGACCGGGCATCGGCCCACCCGGCAGCCGAGGCGGCACCGGCTCGGCACGATATCAAGGGCGCAGAACTCGTCGACCTCGCAGTCGGCGTCTCGGCCGCAGGTGTCCGGCACGCACAGGCCGCGGACTCGATCGCAGATGTCGCCCTCGTCGCACTGGTTGTCGTCCCGACAGCCCTGGACGCACACGTCGCCCTCGCAGATCTGCCCGGGGTCGCAGTCTCCGTCGCCCTGGCAGCTCTCCCCCGCGCACCGCCGAGTCCCGGGATCGCAGACGAGGCCCTCGTCGCAGTTGTCGGGATCCACCCGGCAGCCGGGCTGACAGACGGGGGTGTCCCCGCCCGGCTCAGGGCCGCAGAACTCCTCCGGGGCGCACGCCAGGTCGCCGGCGCAGGAGGGCGTCACGCACCGGGTCACCGGGCCATCCTCCCCTTCGACGACCCCACAGACCTGGTTGGAGGGGCAGTCGTCGTTGTCCAGACAGCCCTCGACGCAGCGCCTCTCCTCGATGTCGCAGATCTGCCCGGTGTCGCATTGCCCGATCCGACAGCCCTCCGCGCACTGCGTGGTGCTCAGATCGCAGAACTGGCCGTCGGCGCACTCCGCGTCGTCCAGGCAGCCGACCTCGGCGCAGACGTTGCCTCGGCAGCGCTGGCCTTCTGGACACTCGCTGTCCTGCCCGCAGGGCCGGATGCAGGCGGAGGCCAGCTGCTCGCAGACGCTGCCCTCGTCGCAGTCTTCGTCGCGACGACATCCAGCGCGGCAGATGGGCGGCATCTGCCCTTGGTCGCAGATCTGGCCGGCATCGCACTCGTCGTCCTGCTGGCACTCGGTGGGGGGTTCGGGCTCGCCTTCGGGCTCGCCTTCGGGCTCGGCCTCCGGCGTCCCTTCGGGTTCGGCCTCCGGCGTCCCCTCCGGGTTCCCTTCGGGGTTGCCCTCGGGGTTGCCCTCGGGCTCCGGGTCGACGCATTGGCCGTCAACGCAAGACACCGCCGGGCAGGCTCCGCCGCAGGGCTCGACGGCGGGCGGATCGACGGGGTCGCTGCACCCGACGAGGAGGAGCAGGGCGAGCGAGAGCGACGAGAGAGGGGCGGGCAAGAAGGTGCGCCGTGAGATGCTCATGGGCAGTGTGTCCCTGGAGGGTTCTGGTGGGCCTGCGCGGTCACAGAAGGACCACGGGAGGTATGCTAGCACAAGCGATGAGAGAAAGCGCAGCCGGACGGGGCGGCGCGGGTCGAGACCGGGGAGGGGGGTGAAAGAGGTGGCTCAGGCGCGCAGGGTGGTGAGGGCCTGGCGATCCGTGGGCGCTCGCCTTCCAGCGGTGGGATCAGGCGCGCAGGGTGTAGCGGTTGAGTTCGTCCCAGTCGGCCTCGGAGATGTCGAGGAACTCGAAGGCCATGCCGGGTCGGCGGGCGTTGGAGCCCTGGCCATCGGGGGAGACGCGGGCGACATTGCCCCAGATCCGCACGAGGTTGCCGGAGCGAGGGGCCTTGAACTCCAGCCAGAAGCCCGAGCCTTCGTCGAAGAAGAGGTCGGAGGCGAGGAAGACCCCCGTGGGGCTGATGTCGGTGCTCTCGAGGCGGATGGGGCCCCATCCTTGCTCGTCCCGCAGGATGAAGTCCTGCTGGAGTGACCTGCGGCCGTGTCGCCGCGCCCCACGGGGGCCCTGCCCGCGCCCCGGCTCAAGACGCCGGAGCGCGCGCTCGAGCTCGCCCTCCGTCAGGAAGTTCAGGGAAGACTGCCTCATCCTTGATGTCTCCGCGCAAGGGGTGGTGTGTTGGCGCGTCCGTGCACCTACATCCACCTCGAACCACCGCCAGGGTAGGTGGTCCGCCGCCCTCGTCAAGAAAAACGCGGGAAAAGATCAAGGCCGTTGATCCCTGCCGTAGACGGGGCCACAATTGGGATCGACATGCACTACCTGCTCTTCATCATCATCCCCCTGCTGCCCCTGCAGAACATCGTCGACAAGATCCCGAAGGGTCCGACGGGGATCAACTTCCTGAACGTCTCGACGATGATGCTGGTGGCGGGCTGGCTGTTGTCGAGCCAGAAGCACCGCAGGCCGCTGATCGAGCCCAACGGGGTCAACCTGACTCTGGGGCTCTTCATCGCGCTGAACTTCCTGGGGATGTGGCACTCGGCCTTCTTCCTCAACCTCGAGTTGCCGCTCTCGCTCAGCGATCCGCACCTGATCTTCTTCAAGGATTACACCACGGCGCTGGCCTTGTTCTGGATCACGACCGGGATCATCCAGGACGAGCGCCGGATGAGGCACCTGGTGATCGCCATGGCGGTGATCCTGCCCTACATGTTCAGGGTCCACTACAGCCACCTGATGGCGGCCTCGTCGTGGCACTACGACCACGACATGCGGGTGGTGGGGACCTTCTCCCACTTGGGGTCGAACGAGCTGGCGGCCTTCTACACCCAGTACGCCATGATCTTTCTGTGCATGTTCTGGATGCTCAGTGAACGCAAGCTTCGGATCTTCTTCCTGATCGCCACGGGGCTGTGCCTGTGGGGGGCGGTCAACTCCTACTCGCGGGCCTCGTACATCGGCCTCGTCGTGGCGCTGGTGATCTTCGGGCTGATCAAGTCCCGGCCGCTGATCCTGGCCACGATGGGGTTCTTGCTCATCGCCCCTGCGGTGCTGCCCCAGTCGGTCATGGATCGGATCGAGATGACGCAGTCGAGCGACGGGGAGCTGGATGAGTCGGCGGCCAGCCGCCTGGACTTCTGGGAGCTGGCCTGGGACAAGTTTTTGGAGTATCCGCTGACGGGCACGGGCCTGCACTCCTTCCACCATTACAACCCGGCGAAGCTGGACACGCACAACCTCTATGTGCGGCAGTTCGCCGAGCTGGGCTTCTTTGGCATCGTCCTGTTCATGGCGCTCTACTGGGTGACGATGCGCGAGTGCGTGCGGCTCTACAAGGAGGCCGACACGGCCTTCCTCAAGGCGCTGGCGCTGGGGATGATCCTGGCGACGATCGCCAACATGCTGTTGAACATCTTCGGGGATCGGGGATCGCACCTGTCGCTGGCGGGCTATTACTGGGTCTTCATGGGGCTGGTCGTGCGGGGTCGGATCCTCGTCGCCGAGCGGGCCGGGCAGTTGCCGCAGGGCGTCGATCCGCCGCCCCCTGCCCCGCCGCCGCGGCCCAAGGCGTCGATCTTCGCCGAGGCGGGTCCGAGGCCGCCCGTGGACGTCTGAGCGTTCATCGGGGAGGGGTCCGGTCCAGCGGCCGCTGAGCGCTCAGAGGTCGTCGGGCGGGCCGCCGAGGGGCAGGTCGATGAGGATCTGCAGGCCGTGCGGCTCGATGGGCCTGGCGCTGATGCGGCCTCCGTGGCCGACGACGATGCGCTGGCAGATCGCCAGCCCCATGCCCGAGCCGGGGTATTGATTCCGGCCGTGCAGGCGCTCGAAGGGCTTGAAGATGCGCTCGGCGTCCGCTGCTCCGAGGCCGATGCCGTTGTCCTCGACCACGACGCGGCAGAAGCCCTTGGGGAGGGGATCGCCGAGGGCGGGGTCGTCGGCGCTGGCCTCGGAGATCCGCAGCGTGGCCTGGACGCCCCTTCGGCGGAACTTGATCGCGTTGGAGACGAGGTTCTGGAGGAGCTGCTGGAACTGGCGGCTGTAGCCCTCGACCTCGGGCAGCGGGTCGATCGTGACCTTCACCGAGGCCTCGCGCAGCGCGAGGTGGAGATCGATGAGGACCTCCTGGCAGATCGCCGCCAGGTCCACGACCTCGCGCTCGCCCTCG
The DNA here is from genome assembly GCA_005804885.1 of Pseudomonadota bacterium. Taxonomy (GTDB): domain Bacteria; phylum Myxococcota_A; class Bradymonadia; order Bradymonadales; genus SYOX01. The sequence goes on along the minus strand of SYOX01000394.1, from coordinate 3,387 downwards.
GGCCTCATGGCCCGCGAGAGCACCAGCAGGTCCTGAACCATCGCCTTCATGCGCTCGGCGGCCCCGATCACGCGCCCGAGCATCTCCTGGCCTCGCGGATCGAGCCCCGAGGCGTAGCGCTCCTCGATGAGGCTGGCGAAGACGGCGATCTTGCGCAGCGGCTCCTGGAGGTCGTGGGAGGCCACGGTGGCGAACTGCTCCAGATCGGCGTTGGAGCGCTCAAGCTCACGGGCGGTGTGGAGCATCTCGGTGACGTCGCGCGAGATGCCCAGCAGGTAGAGGGGCTCTCCCTTGGCGTCCAGGATGGGGATCTTCTTGGTGTTGAGCCGACGGACGCCGTGGTGTCGGGTGTGGATGGGCTCGTTGGGGATCTCCAGGAGGGCGCCGGAGCGCAGCACCTCGCGATCCTTCTCGGTGAAGAAGTCCGCCTCCTCCTTCGGGAAGAAGTCGTAGTCGTTGCGACCGATAAGCTCAGAGCGCTCAAAGCCCAGCAGGGACTCTCCGGCCTTGTTGAAGCGCAAGAAGCGCAGCTCGGAGGCGTCCTTGACGAAGATCATGTCCGGGATGTTGTCGATCACCTCGCGCAGGAAGAGCGCGTCCTGTTCGGTGCTCTCGCGCTCTCGCCTGGCCGTGATGTCCTCCAGATGCAGGAGCACCCCCGAGCCCGGCGCGGCGCTGGCTCTGACCTCGAAGACCCGCTCGCGGCCCAGGTCGTCGAGCAGGGCCGCCTGGCCCAGAGACGAGGGCTCGGGCGAGGCGGCCGCGCGCCGGCACGCCTCAAGGTCGAGGTGGGTGCCGCGCGGGCCGAGTGCCTCGGCCAGCTCCAGGGCGGCGGGATCCTCGACGCCGTCGGCGATCAGGCCAAGCGCCGCGCCTCGGGCGGACACGACGCGCAGCCTCTCCCGTCCGGCCTCCCCCTCCAGGCGGACGAGCATGGCTCCGTGAGGCAGTGCGCCCAACATGCAAAGACAAGTCGCTTCCCAGAAGCGAGCGCCCTCTGACTTGGCCATGAGCCCCTCAAGATGGCCCTCCCCGGCCCAGAGAGGCCGCAAGAACCGCTCGGGCAGGGCCGGGAGCGGTCGGAGGTAAAACCCGTGTTGGAGAGGCATGTTAGCCCAGGTGACCGGGTTTGACAACCGAGATGGCTCAGTCGTTCCCGATGACGCCGTAGCGGCTCAGCTTGACCGTCAGCGCCTGTCGGCTGATCCCGAGCGTCTTGGCCGTGTGGGTGCGGTTCCACTCGTGCTCCTTGAGCGCCCGGACGACGTACTGCTCCTCCAGGCGCGCCATCGTCTCCTTGAGGGGGCCGATCTCGACGGGCAGCTCCAGCATGCCGGAGATCCGCTCGGAGAGGACCTCGGGGGCGATGTCCTGGCCGTCCTCGCTCAGGAGCACGGCGCGCTCCATCTCGTTCTGGAGTTCGCGGACAGTGCCGGGCCAGCCGTAGGCTCTGAGGCGCTCAAGCGCCGCCGGCGCGATGCCCGACACCCTCTTGTTCAGCCGGGCGTTGAAGCGGTGCAGGAAGAAGTCGGCCAGGACCGGCACGTCGCCGACTCTGTCCCGGAGCGGGGGCAGGTTCACGGGGAAGACGTTGATCCTGTAGTAGAGGTCTTCGCGGAAGCGGCCTGACTCGACCTCGCGGCCGAGATCCTTGTTCGTCGCGGCCACGATCCGGACGTCGACGCGGATCGGGCGCACCGCGCCGACAGGGGTCACGTCGCCGCTCTCGAGCGCCCGCAGGAGCTTGACCTGGAGGGAGGGCGAGACGTCCCCGATCTCGTCCAGAAAGAGGGTGCCGCCGTCGGAGACCTCAAAGAGGCCCTTGCGATCGGCGAAGGCCCCGGTGAAGGCGCCCTTTTTGTGGCCGAAGAGCTCGGATTCGAGCAGCGTCTCGGCCAGCGCCCCGCAGTTGACGGCGGCGAAGAGGCGATCGCGGCGCGGGCCGGCTTCATGGAGGTAGCGGGCGAAGAGCTCCTTGCCGGTGCCCGTCTCGCCCAGCAGCAGGACCGTCGTGGCGGTCCTGGCCACGATCTCCACCTGCTTGATGGTGCGCTTGAGGGCCGGCGCATCGCCGATGATCTGGACCGAGATCTCGGAGCGCGTCAGGACCTCCTTGAGGTAGATGTTCTCGGTGCGCAGCCGCGCCTCGGCCTCCGAGAGCTTGTCGATCAGGGTGATGTTGGCCAGGCTCGTCGAGGCCTGGTGGGCGATGACGGTCAGCAGGTCCAGGTCGAACTGGGTCAGGATGTTGGAGGAGGCCACGAAGAGCAGCCCGACGATCTTCCCCTCGTAGATCAAGGGGGTCACGATGGCCGTGCGCAGCGAGGGGTCGCGGCGGCCGAAGGCCCGCTCAAGCCCCGCCATGTTGTCGGTCAGGAGGCTGACCTCGTCGTCGAAGGCGGCCCGGAAGATGCTGCGCAGCATCTGCCCCGAGGGCACCTGCGGCGCCTGCTCGTCCCGTGTCCTGAGGGCCTCGACGGAGATCTGACCCTCCCCATCGACCCGATAGATCCCGCAGAGCGCCGCCTCCCGCAGCGTCACCAGGACAAAATCCAGCAGTCGATCAACGGCCTTGGTGCGCTCCTGGATGGCGGACAGCTCGCCGAACATCTCAAAGAGGTTGTGAAGCACCCGGCGGCTCGTCAGCGGGTTGTGGACCAGGGCCGTGCCGAGCTGCCCCACATTCTTGATCGAGCGGCGTGAGTCCACCCCGCTGGGCTGGGCCTCGCCCTTGATGAACTCCAGCACCTTGAGGCGGATCGGGTGCGTGACGTCCCCCAGCATCAGCTCGTCGCCGGACTGAATCGGGACGGCGGGGTTCTTGATCGGCTCGACGACCACGTCGATGCCGGCCCGCGTGCGCACCATCGACCCGTTCGTCGAGCCCAGATCCTCGTAGACGTAGCCGTCCCCCTTGCGCACGAGGCGACCATGAAGGCTCGACACCCTCGGATCGGTCAGCGTGACCATGTTGTCCTCACCGCGGCCGATCGTGATGACGTCGTCGGTGAAGTTGAACTCCGTGTTGGTCGTCCCGACCAGCTTCAGGCGAAGGCCTCGCTGCTCCATGGGCTTCTCTGGTGCGTTGTTGTCACATCTGATCCCGATCCGCGCGTATTCTACGAGCCCGCTCCGATCCCGCGCAAGGATCGAACCCGCCTCGGCCCAAATACACGGGTTTGCTCAGCGAAGACGCTCGCCCCACGCACGACGAGCGCCCCCCGCTCCTCGCACCGCCCCCCACGGGGGGACGGGCTCGTCGGGTGGGGCTTGGATGCGCGGGCGGGCTGCGCCCGATGGGCGCAGGCCGGCGGGCGGACGACACCGGTTCGCGGGACCAGATCAGCGCGTCGAAGTGGGCCTGTGGATTGGGGTTTTCACGCCCCT
>SYOX01000393.1 GCA_005804885.1 Pseudomonadota bacterium | reverse complement strand
CGACACGAAGGCCCAGCTCGACGATCTCTCCGGGCGGCTCGCTGCCGGCTCGACCGACCTCGACGCCGCAAACGCCCAGCTCGAAGCCCTCAGGGGGGCCGCCTCCCGAGACGCCACCGTCAAGACCGCGCTCAAGCAGCAACTCGACGAGATCAACGCCGATCGCGACCGCCTCGAAGGCGAACTCAAGGACGCCAAAGCGCGCGCCGAGGAGATCCAACGCGCGCTGGATCTCAAGGGGAACGACTTCCAGCGACACAAGGAGGAGAGAGACTCCTTCGAGGCCGAGGTCTTCCGCATCTCAGGGGAGCTCAATGCTCTCCAGAGCGTCCACCGAAACGCGGCGGCGCGGGTCGATGAGCTCTCCAAGGCCGGGGAGGCTGAGAGGGCCAGGGCGGAAGCCGCCGAACGGAAGCTGGCGCAAGCCAAGGCCAGCAACGACGCTCAAAGGGCCGCCCTCGAGACGACCTTGAGCGACCTCAACGACGCTCACTCCAAGGCGATCTTCAACCTCAACGCCGCCGTCAACTACACGGACGCCCTCGAGAATCGGCTCAAGCGCGCCGCAGAGGCCTTTGAGAAGCTCGCGGACCTGATGACCGCGTCGAGGGAGACTCTGGGGGCCACCCGCAGCGTCACCGCGCTCCCCTCCCGGCCGGACTACACCGACATCCCTGAGATCTCGCTCCCCGACGACGTCGTCGACACAGCCAACGCCGGCCACGCAGCCGACGACATCGACATCGACATCGACGACTTCGAACCGCTCTCTCAAGAATCCGAGGTCGCCGACGAAGCCTTGAACCTCTCCAACTCGGAGGAGATGGCCGACGCGCTCATCGAGGAGCTGACCAACGGCCTGGACGCCGGCGAGGCCGCGCTCCTTGAGATCGACCTCCGACCGCCGGACGCCATCACCCAGGACATCGCGCAGAGCTCTCTTGAAGAGCTCCAGGAGGTCTCCAAGTCCTCCGACGCGCTCGCCCCGGCACCTCCCCCGGCTCCAGCGCCCGCCGCCCCCTCTCCCTCCATGGCCCAGATCGAGGGCGATCTCGACGCCCTGGCCGTCGAGGAGATCAACATCGACTCCGTCGACAACCTCGACGAGGTCTTTGCCATGGTCGATCTCGACGGCAACCCCGTGGCCGACGAAGAGCGCGAGCTGCTCGGCAGCCTCGACGGCAGCGACATCCTCGTGGGCGAGATCGTCGTGGACGATCTCGTCATCGAGGACGAGGAAGAGCTCATCTGATCCGTCCTGCAGGGCAGAGCGCCCCGCGTCGACCGCCACCCTGTCGGCGACCGATCCGCGATCGCCCGCTGGCAGCCGATCCGCGATCGCCCGCTGGCGGCCGATCCCAGATCGCCCGTTGACCTCCGATCCCAGATCGCCCGCTGGCAACCGATCCTCGATCGCCCGTTGGCCGCCGATCCAGGATCGCCCGCGGGCGGCCGATCCCAGATCGCCCGCTGACCGCCGATCCTGGATACCCCGCGCTCGGCGGGCCTCACAGCAGGCGACTTAGGGTCGCCCGCACCCCAGAAGCGAGCGCGATCAGGGCTCGACGGGATCGCCCGCGCTCGATTCTTGATCAGGGCGCGCGCCCCCCGCGATCTTGCGCTCGAAGTGCCTCGCCAGGGCCTCAAGGTAGTCCGACTCGGTCCAGACCGCCCGCTCGAAGGCCTCGACCGCCTTCGACAGCTCCGCGCTCTCCGCCACGTCGGACACGTCAAGGGCCTCGCCCGAAGAGGCCTCGCTCGATCGTCGAGCCTCTCGAACGCGCCCCCACACCATCCGGGCCGCGCGACGGGTCCAGAGCCGCCCGCCGGTGAACAGGCGGCCGAGGAGCTGGTTGATCGGCCGCGTGTCGACCTCCTCCATCGTCGCGCCCATGGCCTCCCGCACGCGCTCCAACGCCTCGTCGCTCACCGCGCCAGCCCCGGCCCCAAGGTGCCCCCCCTCGATCGCCTGTCTCAGCAACACCCCCTGGTGAAAGAGCCGCGAGGCCACGTCCACGCAGTCCTTGATCGACAGGAAGAAGAAGATCTTCTTGAAGATCTTCTTGATCGGATAGAGGACGAAGTTCACCAGACAGCCCAGCGCGCCCTTCGAAGGCCCATCCACCAGAGCCTTGAGCTGCGCGTCGCTGATGCCCCGCGACCCGTCGCGGAAGATCCCACGGACGTAGCGGCGGTTGAGGTGGGTCAACACGACGTCGTCGACGAAGGGCACCGGGATCAGCGGACAGAGGCCCCCCAGGACGCTGTAGACGATGGCTCGGCGCATCTGCGCCCGATCTTCTGGCGCCTTGGCCTCGATCATCGCCCCCTCAGGTGTCGGGGCGCCCTTCTCCTCGATCATCTCGCTCCCTCCTGGCTCGTCGGGTTGGTGTCTCGGCTCAGGATGTTCTACACCATCACACGACGAATGGAAGAAGGCGCCATGCGGCGCCTGCGCCCGGAGAAGCCATGAGCAGGGACACCGCCCAGCGGCCCGCCGACCCGCAGATGATCGCCGTCTTCGACCTCGGGGTCGGCGCCGGCAGCGTCGTCCCTGGCGCCCTGCGCCGCCACATCACCGACGCGATCGCCGACGCCCTGTCCTCCTTCCCCGGCGTCCTCGCCCGGCCCATCCACCTCGCCCGGCCGCCGGCCCGACCCCTCGACCCCAACCTGATCGACGACCCCGAGGCCGACGCGCAAAATCCCCCCGCTGCCGACCGCGTCCGCTTCATCCTCTACAACACGCTGCCGATGGACGGCCTCCTGCGGCGCCTGACCCTGGAGCGAGGGTGCCAGGTGGCGCTGACCGGCCGCCTCGGCCTGGACCGACAGCACGTCGCCCTGGCCCTCAACCTCTGGGAGGTGGTCACGCCGAACCTGTGGGCGTGCCGCGCCGCCACCGGCGACCTCGACGACCTCCCCGCGATCCTCGCCGAGCTGATCGGCGACATCGCCTGGGGCCTCCAACCCCTCGGGGCCCTCGCCCGGAGCGACGCCAGCGCCCAGGCCGCCCGCTCCCTCGGGACGCGCTCCACCCCCGCCTTCGAAGCCCTCGCCGCCGCCACCGACAAGCTGCGAAGGCTCGACGCGGACCCCACCCCCGATCGCCTCCTGCCCATCCTCCAGGCGCTCACCCAGGCCCTCCGGCATGACCCTGCCTTTGAGGCCCCTCGCCTGATCCTCACCGACATCGCCCTCGAACGCCTGGAGGCCGGCGACGACGCCTTCTGCGAGGCGATGCTCAAGACGCTGCCCACGATAGAAACGCAAGACCTTGTAATCTATGATCTTTTAATCTTCGAGGCGCTGCTCAGGGTCCGGGGCTCAGGCGAGGCGGCCCGCCACCTTGAGCGCGCAGCGGCCCGCTTCCCCGCCGCGCCCGCGCTGGCCCGCGCCCGCGCGCGGCTCGCCCCCGATCCCGCTTGAGCCGCTGAGGCGAAGCCCGCCTGGAGGAGCGCCCGGGACCGCGAGCTGGGGCGCAGGAGATCCCAGCGGCGCGAGGGCTCAGGCCGCGACGGAAGACTTGTCGAGGGGCTTCATGAGCTGGCGCAGGTTCTTGAGCGCCTTGCTGTGGATCTGGCTCACCCTCGACTCGGTCACGCCGAGCACGGCCCCGATCTCCTTGAGGTTCAGGCCTTCGAGGTAATAGAGGCTCACGATGAGCTGCTCGCGCTCAGGCAGGCTCGCGATCGCCTCGCTGAGCACGGCGGTCACCTCCTTCTCCTGAGTCCGCTCGTCGGGACGCACGGCGTCTGGATCCTCCAGACACTCCAGAAAGGAGCGCTGCTCGTCCGAGGTGTCGTGCCCGATGTCCTCCAGCGCGATCATGCCCGTCCCCAGCGCTCTGTCGCGCAGCTGGTTGTAGCGGTCGATGCTGACCTCCATGGCCTCGGCCACCTCCCTCCCCTCCACGGTGCGGCCCTCGGCCTGCTCGAGCGCCCGACGCTTCCGGTCCATCTGGGTGGCGACCTGGCGCACGGATCGGGGCACCCAGTCGAGCGAGCGCAGCTCGTCGAGCATGGCCCCCTTGATACGTATCCTGGCGTAGTTCTTGAAGTTGTCGCACTTGGCCGGGTCGTACTTCTCGATGGCGTCGATCAGCCCCATGACGCCGACGCTGATCAGATCCTCGGCGTCCACGCACGCCGGCAGCCTGCTGGCCAGCGCCGAGGCGACGGTGTTGATCAAGGGCAGGTAGGTCTCGATGAGCGCGTCGCGGCTGTGGGCCTTCGTCTCGTCCTTGATGGGGGTGGTGGAGTGAGCGTCGCGATCTTTCTTGTTGAGCTTCGTCATGGAAGGTACCTCATCCCTGATCTGAGCAATCGTGGTGTCACCCGTCCGTCGCCGTCTTCCTTGACCAGCGTCGGCACATCGCCCATCAAGGAGCGCGCCCTCGCGCTGCGCCCTGGTGGAGAGGAGAAGGTCTTTTCCCCCTCGACTCTCGATTCGACCAGGGGAGGCTCCCGGTTGAAAAATTACGCTGAATGGGGTCATGTTTGACCCAGGATGTCACCAGTGACCCACCCGACGACACAGACCTTGACCATCGAGGGGACCGGCTTTGGCGGCGAAGGCTACGTCCAGATCGAGCCGGGGCGCTTCATCTCGGTGCCGCACACGCTCAAGGGCGATGTCGTCGAGGCGCGGGTCGGGCCGCTGCATCGGGGGCGGGCCTGGGGCGTCGTGGAGGTGTGGCGGCAGCGCAGCGCGGGGCACGTCGATCCGGGCTGCGCCCATTACGATCGGTGCTCGGGGTGCGCGCTTCGGCACATCAGCCTGGTTGACGAGCTGGCCTGGAAGCGCGACGCGGTGCGCCAGATCCTCGAACGGTACGGCCCTGCGAGCTGCCGCGACCTCCCCATCGACGATGTCTGCGCGGGGCGCCGCGCGGGTCACCGCGCCCGCGGCCGCTTCCGCGTCTCCGAGGTCGACGGCGAGGTGCGCGTCGGGCTCCAGTCGCTGGAGCTGGACAGGTCGCTCATCGACATCCGGCGTTGTCCGGCGCAGGCGCCGGCCTTTATCGCCTTGATGGGGGAGATCGCTGAGCTGCTCGGCGGGCACCCGGAGGCCGCGCGCGGGGTCGAGGCGGTCGAGCTGTGGACGCAGGGCGACGAGGCGCTCGCGATCTTGAGCTGCGGGCCTGGGGTCCGAGGGGAGCTGGCCCCGGCCTTGCGGGCGCTGGCCGAGGCGCGCGGCATGGCGTTGGGCTTCGTGGAGGGCGATGAGGTCGAGATGTTGCGCGGCGAGGCGGTGCTGCCCGTGATCCATGAGGTGGCCTTGGGCGGGGCCTCGGTGAGGGTCGAGCCCCCGGTCGGGAGCTGGGTCCACGCGACGCCCGAGGCGGCCGGGGCGCTGCTCGGGTGGGTGACGGGCCGCCTCCAGGGTCGAGGGCACCGCGCGGCCCTGGACGTCTGCTGCGGCACGGGGACGCTGACCTTCCACCTGTCCGGGCTCGTGGAGCGGGTGGTGGCGATCGACGAGGATCACAGAGCGGTCGAGGCGATCGTCGAGGCGGCCCGGCGCGCGGGGATCGAGGGGATCGAGGGGCGGGCGGGCAGGGCGGGCGCGGTGTTGCGGAAGCTGCGGCAGCGGCCGGGCGTGGGTCCGCGCCCGACGCTGGCCACGGTCAACCCGATGAGGAGGCCGCTGGGCGGCGATCAGCTGCGCGACCTGCCCGCCCTCGGCGTCGAGCAGATCTTGTACCTTGGGCCGGCGCCGGCCTCGGCGGCCAGGGACGCGGTGATCCTCGACGCGATGGGCTTCGCGCCGATCCGGGCCGCCGCCGTCAACCTCCACCCGGCGACCGCCCAGGTCATGCTGGCGATCGATTGGGTGCGACGCTGAATTTGTTGAGTCATGGCGGACAGTTGGACCATGTATCGGCCTCGGGGATGGAGGGCTTCGGCGCCGCTGACGAGGCCCTGAAGGATGAGGGGGGGCGAAGATGAAGATCTATACGAAGACGGGCGACGACGGCACGACGGGCCTCTTCGGGGGGGGGCGGGTGAGCAAGGCCGACGTGCGGGTCGAGGCTTACGGGACGGTCGACGAGCTCAACTCGGTCTTGGGGGTGGCGCGGGCGACCAACCCTGACGACGTCGAGATGGAGGCGATACTGGCTCGGATCCAGGAGATGCTCTTCGTGCTGGGCTCGGATCTGGCGACGCCCATCCACCCCGACAAGGCCGACGGCCCCTATGTCATGAGGTTGCCGGCGGGATCGGCCGCGGGCCTGGAGCCCATCATCGACGCTTGCGAGGAGGATCTGTCGCCGCTGCGCCACTTTGTCCTGCCAGGCGGCGCGCCGCAAGCCGCCCAGCTGCACCTGGCCCGGACGGTCTGTCGCCGCGCCGAGCGGCTGGCCGTCTTGTTGAGCCAGGACGCGACGCTCAACGGCGAGGTGCTCATCACCCTGAACCGCCTCAGCGATCTGCTCTTCGTGCTGGGTCGATGGGCGAACCACCGCGCCGGCGCCCCCGAGGTCCTCTGGAAGCCGCGAGGCTGACGAGGGCGGCGGCCAGGGCCAGGGCGAGCCAGCCGCGGATCGGGGGGGTGGGGGGTGTGGCGCCGAGGGTGGCGCAGTCGCAGAGGCCATCAGGGGCGTCCGGCGCGGGCCGTGGGGTCAGGAGGCAGGCGGCCGAGCGGGCCGGGCAGGCGTCGCCTGTCCCGTCGCCGTCGCGGTCGATCTGGGTCGGGTCGGCAACCTCGGGGCAGTTGTCGAGGGCGTCCAGGACGCCGTCGCGGTCGACATCGGGGAAGCTGGCCGCGGTGACGGCCTCGATGTTCGTGATCGCGATCCGGGCCGCGCCGAGGGCTGCGGTCGGTAGCTCCAGTTCGAAGCTCATCCCGGTGATCGTGTCGAGGGCGCCGAGGTTGTCGAGGCGAGCGGTGTAGGTGTGCGTCTGGCCGTCGGTCGCCAGCGCCACGGGCATGGACGCCAGGGCCTCGTCCGGGGAGCCGGAGGGCGCCGTGGTGATGCGGAAGGCCCCGGGGAGCGCGCAGGGGTCATCGATCCCGTCCATGACGATCTCGACGGCGAGGTATCGGAGCCGCGCGGGGTCGACCTTGAGGCGGTCGTGGGAGAGGCGGACGCGCGTCGCGGTGGGGGTCAGGATGAGGGCGCCGAGGTCGACGCCGGCGTCGACCTCGGCGCCCTCATCCTGACCCCCACCGCGACGCGCGTCCGCCTCTCCCACGACCGCCTCAAGGTCGACCCCGCGCGGCTCCGATACCTCGCCGTCGAGATCGTCATGGACGGGATCGATGACCCCTGCGCGCTCCCCGGGGCCTTCCGCATCACCACGGCGCCCTCCGGCTCCCCGGACGAGGCCCTGGCGTCCATGCCCGTGGCGCTGGCGACCGACGGCCAGACGCACACCTACACCGCTCGCCTCGACAACCTCGGCGCCCTCGACACGATCACCGGGATGAGCTTCGAACTGGAGCTACCGACCGCAGCCCTCGGCGCGGCCCGGATCGCGATCACGAACATCGAGGCCGTCACCGCGGCCAGCTTCCCCGATGTCGACCGCGACGGCGTCCTGGACGCCCTCGACAACTGCCCCGAGGTTGCCGACCCGACCCAGATCGACCGCGACGGCGACGGGACAGGCGACGCCTGCCCGGCCCGCTCGGCCGCCTGCCTCCTGACCCCACGGCCCGCGCCGGACGCCCCTGATGGCCTCTGCGACTGCGCCACCCTCGGCGCCACACCCCCCACCCCCCCGATCCGCGGCTGGCTCGCCCTGGCCCTGGCCGCCGCCCTCGTCAGCCTCGCGGCTTCCAGAGGACCTCGGGGGCGCCGGCGCGGTGGTTCGCCCATCGACCCAGCACGAAGAGCAGATCGCTGAGGCGGTTCAGGGTGATGAGCACCTCGCCGTTGAGCGTCGCGTCCTGGCTCAACAAGACGGCCAGCCGCTCGGCGCGGCGACAGACCGTCCGGGCCAGGTGCAGCTGGGCGGCTTGCGGCGCGCCGCCTGGCAGGACAAAGTGGCGCAGCGGCGACAGATCCTCCTCGCAAGCGTCGATGATGGGCTCCAGGCCCGCGGCCGATCCCGCCGGCAACCTCATGACATAGGGGCCGTCGGCCTTGTCGGGGTGGATGGGCGTCGCCAGATCCGAGCCCAGCACGAAGAGCATCTCCTGGATCCGAGCCAGTATCGCCTCCATCTCGACGTCGTCAGGGTTGGTCGCCCGCGCCACCCCCAAGACCGAGTTGAGCTCGTCGACCGTCCCGTAAGCCTCGACCCGCACGTCGGCCTTGCTCACCCGCCCCCCCCCGAAGAGGCCCGTCGTGCCGTCGTCGCCCGTCTTCGTATAGATCTTCATCTTCGCCCCCCCTCATCCTTCAGGGCCTCGTCAGCGGCGCCGAAGCCCTCCATCCCCGAGGCCGATACATGGTCCAACTGTCCGCCATGACTCAACAAATTCAGCGTCGCACCCAATCGATCGCCAGCATGACCTGGGCGGTCGCCGGGTGGAGGTTGACGGCGGCGGCCCGGATCGGCGCGAAGCCCATCGCGTCGAGGATCACCGCGTCCCTGGCCGCCGAGGCCGGCGCCGGCCCAAGGTACAAGATCTGCTCGACGCCGAGGGCGGGCAGGTCGCGCAGCTGATCGCCGCCCAGCGGCCTCCTCATCGGGTTGACCGTGGCCAGCGTCGGGCGCGGACCCACGCCCGGCCGCTGCCGCAGCTTCCGCAACACCGCGCCCGCCCTGCCCGCCCGCCCCTCGATCCCCTCGATCCCCGCGCGCCGGGCCGCCTCGACGATCGCCTCGACCGCTCTGTGATCCTCGTCGATCGCCACCACCCGCTCCACGAGCCCGGACAGGTGGAAGGTCAGCGTCCCCGTGCCGCAGCAGACGTCCAGGGCCGCGCGGTGCCCTCGACCCTGGAGGCGGCCCGTCACCCACCCGAGCAGCGCCCCGGCCGCCTCGGGCGTCGCGTGGACCCAGCTCCCGACCGGGGGCTCGACCCTCACCGAGGCCCCGCCCAAGGCCACCTCATGGATCACGGGCAGCACCGCCTCGCCGCGCAACATCTCGACCTCATCGCCCTCCACGAAGCCCAACGCCATGCCGCGCGCCTCGGCCAGCGCCCGCAAGGCCGGGGCCAGCTCCCCTCGGACCCCAGGCCCGCAGCTCAAGATCGCGAGCGCCTCGTCGCCCTGCGTCCACAGCTCGACCGCCTCGACCCCGCGCGCGGCCTCCGGGTGCCCGCCGAGCAGCTCAGCGATCTCCCCCATCAAGGCGATAAAGGCCGGCGCCTGCGCCGGACAACGCCGGATGTCGATGAGCGACCTGTCCAGCTCCAGCGACTGGAGCCCGACGCGCACCTCGCCGTCGACCTCGGAGACGCGGAAGCGGCCGCGGGCGCGGTGACCCGCGCGGCGCCCCGCGCAGACATCGTCGATGGGGAGGTCGCGGCAGCTCGCAGGGCCGTACCGTTCGAGGATCTGGCGCACCGCGTCGCGCTTCCAGGCCAGCTCGTCAACCAGGCTGATGTGCCGAAGCGCGCACCCCGAGCACCGATCGTAATGGGCGCAGCCCGGATCGACGTGCCCCGCGCTGCGCTGCCGCCACACCTCCACGACGCCCCAGGCCCGCCCCCGATGCAGCGGCCCGACCCGCGCCTCGACGACATCGCCCTTGAGCGTGTGCGGCACCGAGATGAAGCGCCCCGGCTCGATCTGGACGTAGCCTTCGCCGCCAAAGCCGGTCCCCTCGATGGTCAAGGTCTGTGTCGTCGGGTGGGTCACTGGTGACATCCTGGGTCAAACATGACCCCATTCAGCGTAATTTTTCAACCGGGAGCCTCCCCTGGTCGAATCGAGAGTCGAGGGGGAAAAGACCTTCTCCTCTCCACCAGGGCGCAGCGCGAGGGCGCGCTCCTTGATGGGCGATGTGCCGACGCTGGTCAAGGAAGACGGCGACGGACGGGTGACACCACGATTGCTCAGATCAGGGATGAGGTACCTTCCATGACGAAGCTCAACAAGAAAGATCGCGACGCTCACTCCACCACCCCCATCAAGGACGAGACGAAGGCCCACAGCCGCGACGCGCTCATCGAGACCTACCTGCCCTTGATCAACACCGTCGCCTCGGCGCTGGCCAGCAGGCTGCCGGCGTGCGTGGACGCCGAGGATCTGATCAGCGTCGGCGTCATGGGGCTGATCGACGCCATCGAGAAGTACGACCCGGCCAAGTGCGACAACTTCAAGAACTACGCCAGGATACGTATCAAGGGGGCCATGCTCGACGAGCTGCGCTCGCTCGACTGGGTGCCCCGATCCGTGCGCCAGGTCGCCACCCAGATGGACCGGAAGCGTCGGGCGCTCGAGCAGGCCGAGGGCCGCACCGTGGAGGGGAGGGAGGTGGCCGAGGCCATGGAGGTCAGCATCGACCGCTACAACCAGCTGCGCGACAGAGCGCTGGGGACGGGCATGATCGCGCTGGAGGACATCGGGCACGACACCTCGGACGAGCAGCGCTCCTTTCTGGAGTGTCTGGAGGATCCAGACGCCGTGCGTCCCGACGAGCGGACTCAGGAGAAGGAGGTGACCGCCGTGCTCAGCGAGGCGATCGCGAGCCTGCCTGAGCGCGAGCAGCTCATCGTGAGCCTCTATTACCTCGAAGGCCTGAACCTCAAGGAGATCGGGGCCGTGCTCGGCGTGACCGAGTCGAGGGTGAGCCAGATCCACAGCAAGGCGCTCAAGAACCTGCGCCAGCTCATGAAGCCCCTCGACAAGTCTTCCGTCGCGGCCTGAGCCCTCGCGCCGCTGGGATCTCCTGCGCCCCAGCTCGCGGTCCCGGGCGCTCCTCCAGGCGGGCTTCGCCTCAGCGGCTCAAGCGGGATCGGGGGCGAGCCGCGCGCGGGCGCGGGCCAGCGCGGGCGCGGCGGGGAAGCGGGCCGCTGCGCGCTCAAGGTGGCGGGCCGCCTCGCCTGAGCCCCGGACCCTGAGCAGCGCCTCGAAGATTAAAAGATCATAGATTACAAGGTCTTGCGTTTCTATCGTGGGCAGCGTCTTGAGCATCGCCTCGCAGAAGGCGTCGTCGCCGGCCTCCAGGCGTTCGAGGGCGATGTCGGTGAGGATCAGGCGAGGGGCCTCAAAGGCAGGGTCATGCCGGAGGGCCTGGGTGAGCGCCTGGAGGATGGGCAGGAGGCGATCGGGGGTGGGGTCCGCGTCGAGCCTTCGCAGCTTGTCGGTGGCGGCGGCGAGGGCTTCGAAGGCGGGGGTGGAGCGCGTCCCGAGGGAGCGGGCGGCCTGGGCGCTGGCGTCGCTCCGGGCGAGGGCCCCGAGGGGTTGGAGGCCCCAGGCGATGTCGCCGATCAGCTCGGCGAGGATCGCGGGGAGGTCGTCGAGGTCGCCGGTGGCGGCGCGGCACGCCCACAGGTTCGGCGTGACCACCTCCCAGAGGTTGAGGGCCAGGGCGACGTGCTGTCGGTCCAGGCCGAGGCGGCCGGTCAGCGCCACCTGGCACCCTCGCTCCAGGGTCAGGCGCCGCAGGAGGCCGTCCATCGGCAGCGTGTTGTAGAGGATGAAGCGGACGCGGTCGGCAGCGGGGGGATTTTGCGCGTCGGCCTCGGGGTCGTCGATCAGGTTGGGGTCGAGGGGTCGGGCCGGCGGCCGGGCGAGGTGGATGGGCCGGGCGAGGACGCCGGGGAAGGAGGACAGGGCGTCGGCGATCGCGTCGGTGATGTGGCGGCGCAGGGCGCCAGGGACGACGCTGCCGGCGCCGACCCCGAGGTCGAAGACGGCGATCATCTGCGGGTCGGCGGGCCGCTGGGCGGTGTCCCTGCTCATGGCTTCTCCGGGCGCAGGCGCCGCATGGCGCCTTCTTCCATTCGTCGTGTGATGGTGTAGAACATCCTGAGCCGAGACACCAACCCGACGAGCCAGGAGGGAGCGAGATGATCGAGGAGAAGGGCGCCCCGACACCTGAGGGGGCGATGATCGAGGCCAAGGCGCCAGAAGATCGGGCGCAGATGCGCCGAGCCATCGTCTACAGCGTCCTGGGGGGCCTCTGTCCGCTGATCCCGGTGCCCTTCGTCGACGACGTCGTGTTGACCCACCTCAACCGCCGCTACGTCCGTGGGATCTTCCGCGACGGGTCGCGGGGCATCAGCGACGCGCAGCTCAAGGCTCTGGTGGATGGGCCTTCGAAGGGCGCGCTGGGCTGTCTGGTGAACTTCGTCCTCTATCCGATCAAGAAGATCTTCAAGAAGATCTTCTTCTTCCTGTCGATCAAGGACTGCGTGGACGTGGCCTCGCGGCTCTTTCACCAGGGGGTGTTGCTGAGACAGGCGATCGAGGGGGGGCACCTTGGGGCCGGGGCTGGCGCGGTGAGCGACGAGGCGTTGGAGCGCGTGCGGGAGGCCATGGGCGCGACGATGGAGGAGGTCGACACGCGGCCGATCAACCAGCTCCTCGGCCGCCTGTTCACCGGCGGGCGGCTCTGGACCCGTCGCGCGGCCCGGATGGTGTGGGGGCGCGTTCGAGAGGCTCGACGATCGAGCGAGGCCTCTTCGGGCGAGGCCCTTGACGTGTCCGACGTGGCGGAGAGCGCGGAGCTGTCGAAGGCGGTCGAGGCCTTCGAGCGGGCGGTCTGGACCGAGTCGGACTACCTTGAGGCCCTGGCGAGGCACTTCGAGCGCAAGATCGCGGGGGGCGCGCGCCCTGATCAAGAATCGAGCGCGGGCGATCCCGTCGAGCCCTGATCGCGCTCGCTTCTGGGGTGCGGGCGACCCTAAGTCGCCTGCTGTGAGGCCCGCCGAGCGCGGGGTATCCAGGATCGGCGGTCAGCGGGCGATCTGGGATCGGCCGCCCGCGGGCGATCCTGGATCGGCGGCCAACGGGCGATCGAGGATCGGTTGCCAGCGGGCGATCTGGGATCGGAGGTCAACGGGCGATCTGGGATCGGCCGCCAGCGGGCGATCGCGGATCGGCTGCCAGCGGGCGATCGCGGATCGGTCGCCGACAGGGTGGCGGTCGACGCGGGGCGCTCTGCCCTGCAGGACGGATCAGATGAGCTCTTCCTCGTCCTCGATGACGAGATCGTCCACGACGATCTCGCCCACGAGGATGTCGCTGCCGTCGAGGCTGCCGAGCAGCTCGCGCTCTTCGTCGGCCACGGGGTTGCCGTCGAGATCGACCATGGCAAAGACCTCGTCGAGGTTGTCGACGGAGTCGATGTTGATCTCCTCGACGGCCAGGGCGTCGAGATCGCCCTCGATCTGGGCCATGGAGGGAGAGGGGGCGGCGGGCGCTGGAGCCGGGGGAGGTGCCGGGGCGAGCGCGTCGGAGGACTTGGAGACCTCCTGGAGCTCTTCAAGAGAGCTCTGCGCGATGTCCTGGGTGATGGCGTCCGGCGGTCGGAGGTCGATCTCAAGGAGCGCGGCCTCGCCGGCGTCCAGGCCGTTGGTCAGCTCCTCGATGAGCGCGTCGGCCATCTCCTCCGAGTTGGAGAGGTTCAAGGCTTCGTCGGCGACCTCGGATTCTTGAGAGAGCGGTTCGAAGTCGTCGATGTCGATGTCGATGTCGTCGGCTGCGTGGCCGGCGTTGGCTGTGTCGACGACGTCGTCGGGGAGCGAGATCTCAGGGATGTCGGTGTAGTCCGGCCGGGAGGGGAGCGCGGTGACGCTGCGGGTGGCCCCCAGAGTCTCCCTCGACGCGGTCATCAGGTCCGCGAGCTTCTCAAAGGCCTCTGCGGCGCGCTTGAGCCGATTCTCGAGGGCGTCCGTGTAGTTGACGGCGGCGTTGAGGTTGAAGATCGCCTTGGAGTGAGCGTCGTTGAGGTCGCTCAAGGTCGTCTCGAGGGCGGCCCTTTGAGCGTCGTTGCTGGCCTTGGCTTGCGCCAGCTTCCGTTCGGCGGCTTCCGCCCTGGCCCTCTCAGCCTCCCCGGCCTTGGAGAGCTCATCGACCCGCGCCGCCGCGTTTCGGTGGACGCTCTGGAGAGCATTGAGCTCCCCTGAGATGCGGAAGACCTCGGCCTCGAAGGAGTCTCTCTCCTCCTTGTGTCGCTGGAAGTCGTTCCCCTTGAGATCCAGCGCGCGTTGGATCTCCTCGGCGCGCGCTTTGGCGTCCTTGAGTTCGCCTTCGAGGCGGTCGCGATCGGCGTTGATCTCGTCGAGTTGCTGCTTGAGCGCGGTCTTGACGGTGGCGTCTCGGGAGGCGGCCCCCCTGAGGGCTTCGAGCTGGGCGTTTGCGGCGTCGAGGTCGGTCGAGCCGGCAGCGAGCCGCCCGGAGAGATCGTCGAGCTGGGCCTTCGTGTCG
>SYOX01000046.1 GCA_005804885.1 Pseudomonadota bacterium | reverse complement strand
GGCGGTCGGCCCGCAGAGCCTCGTCGCGGAAGCAGCGGCAGATCTGGAAGTAGCGGTCGTAGCCGGCCACCATGAAGAGCTGCTTGAAGAGCTGCGGCGACTGGGGCAGAGCGTAGAACTCGCCGGGGTGGACGCGGCTGGGCACGAGGTAGTCGCGGGCGCCCTCGGGGGTCGACTTGGTCAGGATCGGCGTCTCAAGCTCAAGAAAGCCGTTCTCGGTCAAGTAGTTGCGCGTGATGTTGTTGACCCGGCTGCGCAGGATGAGCTTCTGCTGGAGCGGCGCGCGGCGCAGATCCAGGAAGCGCCAGACCAGGCGCAGGTTCTCGTTCGTCTCCAGGTTGTCCTGGATCTGGAAGGGCGGCGTCGGCGAGCTGGAGAAGACGGCCATCTCGGTCGCGATGACCTCGATGTCGCCGGTGGCCAGGTTGGGGTTGGCGTTGGAGCCGCGGCTGACCACCTTGCCCAGCACGCCGAAGGTCCACTCCGAGCGCAGCCGGTCAGCGGCCTCATAAGCCGCCTCGCTCAGCGCGTCCTTGTCGAAGCGGATCTGGGTCAGGCCGTAGCGATCACGGATGTCGACGAAGATCGTCCCGCCATGGTCACGGTGGTTCTGCACCCAGCCCATCAGCGCGACGGTCTGGCCGATGTGCTCGGCGCGCAGCGCCCCGCAGTTGTGAGTGCGCTTGATGTCCTTCAAGAATTCAGCCACGTCTCTCCTCTCCTTCCGTGTGTCCGGCCCGGCGACGGGCGCGGGGGCGGGCGCAGTGTAGATAAGGGGCCAGGGCGCGTCAATGGCTCCCCGGATCCCCCCACGCTCCTCGCCCCACGCACGACGATCACCCCACGTTCGCCGATCGCCCCACGCTCCTCGCACCGCCCCCCGATGGGGGACGGGCTCGTCGGGTGGGGCTTGGATGCGCGGTGAGGGCTGCGCCCGTTGGGCGCAGGCCAGCGCACGGGTGCGAGCGGATCGCACGGGCGGATCACCGTGTCGAAGTGGGCCGGTAGATTGGGATTTTCACGCCCCCAGGTGTCGATTTCGGTCGTGCGCAGGCCTGCGACCGACAGGGCGCAGCCCACCCTGAAATTCTAGCCCCACCCGACGAGCCCGTCCCCAACGGGGCGGTGCGAGGAGCGTGGGGCGATCGGCGAGCGCAGGGCGATCGGCGAGCGTAGGGCGAGCTACAGCTCCAGCCAGCTCAGCAGGGTGTCGAGGGCGCGGCCACGGTGGCTGACGGACTTCTTGCGGTCGGAGTCCTCGGCGAAGGTCAGGCCCAGATCGTCGCTCAGGAAGAGGGGGTCGTAGCCGAAGCCGCCCTGGCCGCGCGGCGCGCTCAGGATCACGCCCTCGGCGCAGCCCTCGGCGAGCAGGACGACGCCGTCGCGCTCGGGGTTGAAGGGCTTGGGCGCGCCGGTGGGGGGGACCTGGGTGATCTCGGGGGTGAAGAGGGCGGCGCAGGCGAGCCGATCGGCCAGCAGGCCGGCGGGGATGTAGAGGGCCAGGACGCAGCGGAAGCGGGCGGCGCGATCGTCGACGCCCTCCAGCTCGCTCAGCAGCAGGGCGTTGTTCTGGGCGTCGTCGGCCTTGGGGCCGGCGTAGCGCGCGGAGTAGACGCCGGGCCGGCCGCCGAGGGCGTCGACCTCAAGGCCAGAGTCGTCGGCCAGCGTGGGGATGCCGGCGATCCAGCCGTAGGCCGTGGCCTTGAGGGCGGCGTTCTCGGCGAAGGTCGAGCCGGTCTCCTCGACCTCCTCGACCTCGAAGGGCAGCTCGTCCAGGCCGATCACGTCGACGCCCGTGCCGTCGAGGCGGGCGCGCAGCTCCTTGAGCTTGCCCGGGTTGCCGGTCGCCAGCAGGAGGGTGGGGAAGGGCGCGGACATGCTCACCTCCCCTCGATGGCGGCGCGCTGGACGGCGTGCAGCTCGCGGATGCCCTTCTCGGCCAGCGTCAGCATCGCGTCGAGCTCCCGGCGCGCGAAGGTGACGCCCTCGGCGGTTCCCTGGACCTCGATGAAGCGCCCCGCGCCGTTCATGACGATGTTCATGTCCACGTCGGCGCGGCTGTCCTCGCTGTAGGGCAGGTCGAGCAGCGCCCGATCGCCCAGGATCCCGACGGAGACGGCCGCGACGATGTCGGTCAAGGGAGAGGTCTCCAGCAGCCCCTCGCCGATGAGGCGGGGGATGGCCCGGGCCAGCGCCGCGTAGGCGCCGGTGCTGCTGGCAGTGCGGGTGCCGCCGTCGGCCTGCAGGACGTCGCAGTCGATCCAGATGGTGCGCGGGCCCAGCGCCTTCATGTCGCAGCAGGCCCGCAGCGCGCGGCCGATCAGGCGCTGGATCTCATGGGTCCGGCCGCCGATCTTGCCTTGCGTGGCCTCGCGCGTCGATCGCGTGTTGGTCGCGCCCGGCAGCATGGCGTACTCGGCCGTCACCCAGCCCTTGCCGCTGGCCTCCATCCAGCGCGGCACGGACTCCTGGACCGTCGCGGTGCACAGGACCAGCGTCGAGCCGGCCTGGATCAGCGCGTGGCCGTGCGGTTGGGTCAACATGTCCGTGCGGATCGTCACGGGACGGAGCGCGTCGTCCGCGCGGCCGTCATCCCGGGTCAAGGAGGTCATCGTCGCTGCTCCTGAGGCGGTCCTGATCTGACAGAGGCGCGCAGAGACGCGGACCCCGACGCCGCAGATTGGAACCCAGAAGCGGCCAGAGGGTCAAGGGCGGCGCTGCTTCAGTATTCGTGGGCGGCGAAGATGGCGTCCATGCGCTCGACCGTGCGCGAGATGGCCTTGGCGAAGCGCTTGTGGGTCTCGTCGCGGATCAGCCGCCGCTCCTCGGTGGGGTGGGAGATGAAGCCGAACTCGACCACCGCCGAGGGCACGAGGCTGCCGCGCAGGACCCCGAAGTTGGCCTGCCGCACGCCCCGGTTGCGGCAGCCCCCGCAGGCGCGCCGCAGCTCCTCCAGCAGCGTCTCGGCCAGCACGGCGCTGTCGGCGTGCGAGCGCGCCCGCTCCAGATCGAGCAGGATCCGCGGCAGCGCGTCGCCCGACGTCCCGTGCCGCATCGCCCCCGACGGCACGCCCTCGTCCGGATCTTCGAAGGCCTGGCCCCAGGTCCCCTCGCCGCGCGTCACCATGGGCATGCTCTTGTCGGTGCTCAGGTAGAAGACCTCGACCCCTTCGGCCTCCAGGTTGGTCGAGGAGTTCATGTGGAGGGACAGGAAGAGGTCCGCCTCGGCCATGTGCGCGGTGTGGATGCGGTCCGGCAGCGAGAGATCGATGTCGAGGTTGCGGGTCAGGACCACGCGCAGATCGGGGTAGTCCCGCCGCAGCTGATCGCGCGCGGCGTAGGCCACCGCCAGCGCCAGATCCTTCTCCACGCTGCCGCGGTGCCCCTGCGCGCCGTCGTTGTGGCCGCCGTGCCCCGGATCGATCACCACCGTCTTGATCGACTGGAGCGCTCGGCTCTGCGCCGAGGCCGCCTGCGCTCCGCCCAGCGCCGCGACCAGCGCCAGCGCGCCGGCGAGGGCGGCGCGCGACAAGTCGCGCGTGTCCATGGTGTACCTCAAGGCTCCAACTCGCCGCCGCCGCGCGCCGTCGGCCCCTCAACCTCAAGAGGCTCGCCGCGCGCCCTTCGATGATCCATGATCGTAGCGCAGCGGCCGATCCGGTCAAGAAAGCGCCGCCCCAGGCCCAGCCGTCGAACCAAAGCCGCGTCGGGGCGGCCTGAGGCCGAGGCGCGCTTGTCTCGCCGCGCTTGCTGGCGTACTCTGAACCTCACGATGTCCCCAGACGTGGTGGTCGGGCGGCGCTGCTGGCCCGCGACTTGCTATCGGGACAAGCTGGCGATCTGGCGACGGGCGTCGCCATGAGGCCGAGCATCCGAACCTGTTGAGAGAGGGAGAAGAGACATGATGCGCTGTACCTCCGTGTGGAGCTTTCTCGTCCTGACCCTGGCCCCCGCGATCGCGCTGGCCAACCCCAACACCGAGAGCCCCGAGCCGGGCTTCTGGCTCTTTGTCCTGATGGGAGCGGCCCCGGTGGCCTACGTCGCTTGGCGTCACGCTCGCCTCCAGGCCCGTCAGATCCCTGTCGAGCGGTAACCCCGCGCACGCCGCATGGGTGCCTTCGCGGGGTGGCCCGGCCTCGGAGGGCCTGCCGTCCCTGGGTGACGCCCTGCGTCGATCGCGCCTAGTTGGGTGACAAAATTTGTCACCTCGCGTTGTTGAGGGGGGGTCGAGTGGGGGGCGCCCGTGTCTGAGGCATCTGAGGGTCGCGCCGTGGGCGTGGCGGGTGTTCCGGGCTGGGCCAGGGGGCTGTCTGCGGGTGCGCTGGCCGTGTCGCACGCCCCCTTCGGGCTGTGGCTGGCGGCCTTGTGGGAGGCTCAGGGCTTCGTCGCGGTCCAGAGCATCATTACGCCTTTCATCATTGCGGGTTTGATCTATCTGAGGCGCGGGGAGCTGTCGGCGCTGCGGTCGCCGTCGGGCTTCGTGGACGGGCGCTGGCGGTGGGGCGTGGGGCTCAGCGTGGCGGTGGCGGTGGCGTCGACGGCGGCGGGTGTGCCGTCGTGGATGGCGATCAGCGCGCCGCTGGGGGTCTGGAGCCACCTGCGCTGGACGAGGCGGGCGGAGGCGGTCGAGCCCTTCGCGATCCCTGTTGCGCTCTTGATCTTCCTGGTGCCGGCCAATTACAGCGGGCTGTGGCAGCTCTCGCTCCAGCTTCAGGTGATCGCGGCGCAGATCGCGACCTGGAGCTTGCAGTGGGCGGCGCTGCCGGCCTTCCGGGATGGGGTGGTGGTGGTCACCGGGGCGACGTGCAATGCGGTGACGGACAGCTGCTCGGGGATGTCGACCTTCACGGCGCTCTTCTTCTACGCGCTGGTCTTCGGGTTCATCTTCAGGTTGAGGGTGCGCGAGACGGCGGTCGTGGTGTTGACGCTGCTGCCGCTGGTGTTGTTGACCAACGGGCTGCGGGTGGCCCTCATCAGCTGGCTGCTCTACACATGGGGCGAGGGCGTGGCCAACGGCCCGCTGCACGACGGCAGCGGGATCGTGATCTATGGTTTGTCCTTCGGGGTGTTGCTGGCGCTCATGCGCCACTTCAACGCCAGGAGGAGCGCCCAGAGCAGCGCGAAGATCGCGATCCAGCCTTCGCCGACGGCGCTGTAGAGGGTCCAGACGGGGGTGGAGGAGACGGCGACGGTGGCCAGCCTCCTTTGGAAGAGGGGGATCTCGGTCGTGGCGCGGCCGTAGGGGTCGACGGCGAAGGTGATGCCGGCCTGCCCGGCGTGGAGCAGGCTGACGCCGTTCTCGATGGCGCGCAGGCGGCCGAGGCGCGCGTGGACGCGCGGCGCCAGGGACCAGCGCATGCCGGCGTCGTTGGTGACGACGACGAGGATCTCGGCGCCGGCCTGGCGCAAGGCGTGGGCGATGTGGGGGTAGAGCGACTCGTAGCAGATCAGGATCCCGGCGCGGGCCTGGGGGGTGTCCAGGGGTCGCCAGCCCGGCGCGGGGCGGAAGCGGGCCTCGGCGATGGGGACGAGCAGGCGCTTGGTGGCGACGTCGCGGATCTTCATGCCTTGCGCGGGCTTGTCGTCGATCGGGGCCTTTGGATCGGGGGCGCGCTCGATGGCCAGGAGGGCGTTCTCGAGGGTGGCGGCGGGGTGTTCGGGGTCGGCGCCCTTGAGCTCGGCGGTGACGCCGAGCAGGAGGGTGGTGCCTTGTGGCAGGCGCCTGTCGCGGAGGCCGTGGAGCTGGTCGAGGCCGCGCTCTCCGGCGCGGATGGTGCGGCCGAAGGCGGACTCGGGCAGGATGATCCAGTCGGGCGGGCGGTCGGCGTCGAGGGCCTGGTCGAGGAGGCCGAGGTAGTTGGCGTCGATGACGCTCTGGAGGCGTTCGAAGACCCCTGCGCGGCGGTAGAGCCAGGTGGGGACGCCGCCCTGGGCCATGGCGACGCGCAGGGGCCTGTCGATGTGCGCGAGCGCGGCGTCGTCGTCGCGCGCCTGGCCCTGGAGGTCGACGGCGCCGGGGGGGCCGGCGAGGGAGAGGCGCAGAGCGCCGAAGAGGGCGACGGCGGTCAGGGTGGCCAGGGCGGCGGCGAGCCAGCGGGCGGGGCGTGTGGGGGCGAGTCGGGGGTGTCTGGGGACGGCGTGGGCTTCGACGGCCTCGGCGCCGAGGGCGCTGAAGAGGGCGACGAAGCCGTCCATGCCCCAGGGGCCGGCCAGGGCGGCGATCTGGGAGAGCAGGGGGATGTCGCCGAGGCAGGGGCCAAGGAGCATGGGGTAGGAGTAGGGGGTCAGGGTGCGGGTGTACTCGGCCAGGACCCAGGCGGCGCAGAGGCCAAGGACGCGGACGAGGCGCAGGCGTGCGTCGAGGAAGGGGAAGGCGAGCGCGCCGAAGAGGGCGCCGGCGAGCGAGAGGTAGAGGACGCCAGCGCCGTAGATGGTCCACCCGTACTGGCCGATGCCCCAGACGTGGGCGCCGGCCAGCAGGTAGGCCAGCGCGCCGAGGGCGATCGAGCGCTTGAGGCTGCCGGCGGCGCCGTCGGGGTCAGGGGTCTGCATGGCGACGATGAGGGGGATGAGGCAGGGCAGGGCCAGCAAGGGCGCGCTGGTGTGGGCCTTGGCGATGAGGAAGCCGGCGGCGGCGACGAGGAGGAGGCGAAGGCCGAGGGTCAAGGGGACCTCCTGCGCGCGACGAGGCCCCGTCGCGGCTCGACGGCGAGCTCCCAGGCCGGGTGGCGCTCGACGACGAGGTCGCCGGCGGGGTCGAGCTGGAGCACGGGGCCGAGGCCGTCCTCCGTGGATCGGCGCCAGCCGTCGCGATCGAGGGCGGCGTCGCGGTCCTGGGCGCCGGGGTTGCCCTGGCAGGCGCGCTCGGGTTGGGGGGAGGCGCCTTCGGGCCGCCACAGGGGGTAGCGGGCCTGGAGGACGGTCAGCAGGCCGCAGGGCCGCAGCGCGGCCTGTTGGAGCGCTGGGGGCCACCGATCGGCGGGATCGACGATCCAGGGCAGTTTTTCGGGGTCGATGCCCGCGCGGGTGGGATCAAAGGGTCCTTCGAAGAGGCGCGGGAGGCCGAGAGCGGGGTGTTCGAAGTCGTTGGGGCGCTCGGAGAGGACGAGGTACTCGATGATGGACTGGAGCACGAGGGCGCAGAGCATCGCGGCGCCAAAGCGTATCATCCAACGCCGTGCTGAGGCTTCGAGCATGATCCCCTGCGGAAGACTTGCGAACAATCCTCGGATGGACGACCTTAGCACAGGCATTGTTTGATGCACTATGGTCCGGGGAGGCGCTGTTCTGGGTTGCCTGCCCTGAACAAGCTTCTCATCTGGACCTGAGCAAGAGGCAGGCGTGACTCAACAAGACACCCTTTGCACGATCTACTATTCGGATGGTCGGGAAGAGGGACCGATCAGCGCGATGGTGATCAAGGACTTGATCCAGGCTGGCGTCCTTGGTCCCAACGATCGGGTCTCGGAGCTTGACCAGGCGCCGATGACCGTGAGCACGCACCCGCTCTTCAGCGCGATCTGGAAGCAATCCAGGCCAGCGGGGGCGGTGACGGCGGTCAAGCTCACGCGCAGGCGTGGGACCTCCTCGTCCTCGGCGCTGCCCACGCCCAGCTCGCGGATTGAGCAGGCGACGGCGCAGCTTGCGGGTCGGTCGTCGAGCCCGTCCGCGTCCGCGATCCCGTCGAGGCCGCAGTCCCTGGCCTCCTCGGGCTCCCAGCCTGACATCCGGACCTCAGGCTCACAGCCTGACATCCGGACCTCGGGCTCCCAGCCTGGCATCCAGACCTCGGGCTCCCAACCTGGCATCCGGACCTCGGGCTCCCAGCCTGGCATCCAGACCTCGGGCTCTCAGCCTGGCATCCGGGCCTCGGGCCCCCAGCCGGCGGTGGGCGCCTCCGCCGGTGCGCGCTCCGAGGGCGCGGGGGCGCCGCCTTCGCCGCAGTCTCGGACCAAGCGGGTGGACTTCATCCAGAGCGCGCTGAACAAGGGCCCCGAGCACCTGCGCGACAAGCTCCTGATGGCGACCCTGGCGGACATCCTCGGGGTGGACCTCTCCGACACCGGCGAGGCGCTCGACAGGGCCTATGTGGCTCGGGCGACGCAGATCAACGAGGCTTTTTCTGGAAATCGGGGCAAGGATGACCGCCTCGCGCTCGCGGATATCCTCAACATCCTGCTCAAGTCCCATGAGGTGCTCACGCAGGCCACTCAGCGGGTGGCCTATGACCTGGCCTGCGAGCAGGCCGGCAAGGAGCTCTCGTTCCAGAACCACGTCTCCTTCACCTTCGCCAACGACGAGTCGCTGGCGTCCATGCCAGCCCCCAGCCCGGCGCGAGCCTCGACGGCGCCAGTCCCGGCAGCGCCAGCCCCGGCTAAGGCGGTCGCCCAGCCGCCCGCCGCGGCGGCGCCGCCAGGGCCG
>SYOX01000392.1 GCA_005804885.1 Pseudomonadota bacterium | reverse complement strand
TCCCGTCGGCCAACGGGCCGACAGCGCCGATGCCGGCGTCGTCGATGCTCGGCGGGCCAACGGCCCGCCTGTGCTCTCCTCCTTGGCCTCGACGCTGTCGGCCTCGCCGGCCTCGGTCCCTCAAACCAATCAGCGTTCTAGAAGCGCGGGGTGGG
Organism: Pseudomonadota bacterium; assembly: GCA_005804885.1. Taxonomy (GTDB): domain Bacteria; phylum Myxococcota_A; class Bradymonadia; order Bradymonadales; genus SYOX01. The sequence goes on along the minus strand of SYOX01000392.1, from coordinate 5,201 downwards.
CTGCGCCCGGTGGGCGCAGGCCGGCGGGCGGCTGACAGCGATTCGAGGGGCCGGATCAGTGCGTCGAAGTGGGCCTGTGGATTGGGGTTTTCACTGCCCAGGTGTCGACCTGGGCCGCCCGCAGGCCTGCGACCGAGAGGGCGCAGCCCACCCTGAAATTCTAGCCCCACCCGACGAGCCCGTCCCGAAGGGCGGTGCGAGGAGCGTGGGGCGATCGTCGTGCGTGGGGCGATCGTCGAGGCGCTGGCGGGGTGATCCCCGTGGGGAGGAGGCGGGTCGATCCTTGACGAGGGCCGAGTCCGTTGAATATGTTGGCGCCCGTCCGGCGAGCCACCCCTCAGCCTTCATCTGGCCGACGGCGTCTTGAGCGTTGCGGCCGCCGAGGTTCATGAAACACGATCGATCCTGGAGCCGCCCATGTCAGATTGGACCTTCAACTGGAGGGATGAGGATCCTGTGGCGTTGATCCTCTTCGTCTTGATCGCCATCGCGTTGTTGCTGGTGCCCTGGCAGGATTTTGATCCGACCGAGGGGCTCAAGATGGGGTCTGCGCCGCAGGTGGTGGTCGAGGGGACGAGCGCGATCCCGTGAGGGTCGCCGAGGGTTATCAACGAGCAAGGGGAGAGAGCATGAGCGTGCAATCATTGAGGATCTCGGCGCTGATCGCAGTGCTGGTCGGGCTGATGCTGGTCGGCTGCGGGGAGAAGAAGCCGGAGGGCGAGGGCGCTGCGGGCGCGGGCGGCGGGGAGAAGACGCCGGAGGGCGAAGGCGCTGCGGGCGCGGGCGGAGCCGGCGCAGGAGGCGGTGAGGGCGCGGTGCCGGACAAGGCGGCCGCGGGCCCGGTCAAGATCGGGGCGGTGCTGCCGACCACCGGGGCGACGGCGACCTACGGGGAGGAGACGCTCAACGGCTTGAAGATGGCGATCGACGAGATCAACGCCAAGGGGGAGCCGAAGCTGGAGCTGGTCGTCAAGGACGACAAGGGCGACAGCACGGAGACGGCCAAGCTGGTCGGTCAGCTCATCACGGTGGACAAGGTCAAGGCGATCATCGGCTCGGTGGCCAGCACGAACACGCTCAAGGGCGCCAAGGTGGCCCAGGAGAACGCGATCCCGCTGATCACGCCGGGCTCGACGAACGCGGAGATTACGAAGAAGGGCGAGTACATCAGCCGGATCTGCTTCATCGACCCGGTGCAGGGCAGCGTGCTGGCGAAGCTGGCTCTGGAGGATCTGGGCAAGAAGCGGGCGGCGATCGTGGTCGACAAGGCCAGCGACTACTCGGTCGGGCTGGCGACGGCCTTCCGGGAGGCCTTCGTCCAGGGCGGCGGCGAGGTGCTCGGCGAGGAGAGCTTTACGCAGGGCGAGGCGGATTACAGCGCGCTGGTGACGAAGATCGCGGCGCTCTCGCCGGACGTGATCTTCGTGCCGGCCTACTATGGGGACGTCGGGCCGATGCTCAAGCAGGCCGGCGACAAGTGGTCCTCGGTCCCGATCGTGTCCGGCGACGGCATCGACTCGCCGGACTTCTTCTCGTTGATGGGGTCCTACGGGGGCGAGATCTACATGAGCACGCACTTCGCGCCGGACGACTCGGACCCGAAGGTGCGTGAGTTCGTCAACAAGTACAAGGAGTTGTACGGAAAGACGCCGGGCGCCATGAGCGCGCTGGGCTACGACTCGGCCTACGCGCTCCACGACGCGCTGGTCCGGGCCGGGACGAGCGAGGCGGGCAAGCTCAAGGACGCGATCAACACGATCAAGGACCTGCCCGGGATCACGGGCAAGATCACGATCAACGCGGAGCGCAATGCGGACAAGGATGTGGTCGTGCTGAAGCTGTCGCCGACGGGGGCGACCTTCTACAAGCGCATCACCAGCAAGTGACGCGCACAGGGGCGGTCGATGTCCTACCTGATTGAACAGATCTTCAACGGCCTGAGCCTCGGTTGCATCTACGCGTTCATCGCGTTGGGCTACACGATGGTCTACGGCATCATCAAGATGATCAACTTCGCCCACGGCGAGTTCTTCATGGTGGGGGCCTTCGTCGGCTACTTCGCGCTCGTGGGGCTGGGCCTGGAGACGTTGCCGCTGGCGCACCCGCTGCCGATGGTGTTCAGCTTCATGACGGCGATGCTGGCCGCGGCGATGGGCGCGGCCATCCTGGCGGTGATCACGGAGCGGGTGGCCTACCGGCCCTTGCAGGGGGCCAGCCGCATCGCGGCGCTCCTGACCGCGCTGGGCGTCAGCCTGCTGCTGCAGAACCTCGGCATCCAGGTCTTCACGGCCGAGCAGAAGGGCTACCCCGAGGCCCGGCAGTACGTCAGCTTCGAGGAGGCGGCGCTCTACGAGGGCCAGACCTTCGAGGGGCAGGCCTATGTCCTCTTTGACATCACCTCGGCCAGCGGCAACACGACCGAGGTGCGCGATCCGGTGGCGGGGCCGGGCAAACCGCTGGTGTCCAGCGGCCTCAAGGAGGCCTACGCGAAGCGCAAGCGGGACGGCCAGCCCGTCGCGGGCTTCTACATCGACCGCCCGATCCCGGTGGAGGGCGTCAAGGCGATCATCATCATCTCGCTGGCGCTCTCCTTCGTGCTCCTGTGGCTGCTGGTGCAGCGCACCCGCTTCGGGAGGGCGATGCGGGCGGTGAGCTTCAACCCGGAGGCGGCCCGCCTGATGGGGATCGCCTCGGGGCGCGTGATCTCGACGACCTTCTTCGTCGGGGCCTTCCTGGCCGGGCTCGGCGGGATCATCTGGGGGATGAGGTACGGCAAGGTGGAGCCCTTCATGGGCTTCATGCCGGGGCTCAAGGCCTTCATCGCGGCGGTCATCGGCGGGATCGGCTCGCTGCAGGGGGCCGTGCTCGGCGGCATCCTGCTGGGGGTCATGGAGGTGATGATCCCGGCCTACCTGCCCAGCGAGTACAGCGGCTACAAGGACGCCGTGGCCTTCGTGGCCTTGATCGTGATCCTGCTGGTCAAGCCCTCGGGGCTGCTCGGGCGTTGGGAGGGGCAGAAGGTCTGATGGTCTACTTCGTCCTCGATCACGTCTTCCACCTTTGCATCCTGGTGATCCTGGCGCTGGGGCTCAACCTCATCAACGGCTTCACCGGGATGTTCAGCCTTGGCCACCACGGCTTCTTCGCCGTCGGGGCCTACGCCGCCGGGGCCTTCATCCTCTTCACCGCGCCCCAGGACCCTTCGCTGGCCACCGGCGCGCTGTGGTTCGTCATGAGCGTGATGGTCGGCGTCGTCTTCGCGGCCCTCTTCGGGCTCGTCGTCGGGGTCCCATGCCTGCGGCTCAAGGGGGACTACCTGGCGATCGCCACGCTGGGCTTCGGCGAGATCGTCCGGATCGTGGTGCAGAACACCGACGCCGTCGGGGCCTCGCGGGGCATGGAGATCCCCTACATGATGGTCCGGCGCAACGTCGACACCCAGACCGAGTACGTCGTCCTCTACGCCATCCTCGCGCTTCTGGCCACCGCCGCGACCTGGTGGTCGATACGCAACCTGCTGGACTCGACCTTCGGCCGTTCCATGATCGCGATCCGGGAGGACGAGGTGGCCGCCGAGCTGCTCGGCGTCAACCTGACGCGCACCAAGGTCATGGCCTTCGTCGTCGGCGCGGCCTTCGCGGGGCTGGCCGGCGCGCTCTACGTCAACTACATCACTCAGATCGAGCCCAAGGAGTTCAACCTCACCAAGGGCATCTACATCCTGCTCTTCGTCGTCCTCGGCGGCATGGGCTCGCTCTCCGGCACGATCATGGCCGGCGTCCTGCTCTACGCCATCGACAAGGTCGCCCTGAACCTGATGCCCCCCTCCATACAGTCCTGGCGCGAGGTCTTCTTCGCCCTGCTGCTCGTCGTCCTCATGATCCTCCGCCCCCAGGGCGTGCTCGGCAACCGGGAGATCAACCAGACAGCGCCGTGGCGGCGCCTCTTTGGCGGCCGCGCGGCCAAGGCGGCCTCGCCATGACCCCTTCGCCTCCCCTCCTGTCGATGACCTCCGTCACCAAGCGCTTCGGGGGCCTGACCGCCGTGGCCGACGTCTCGGCCACCCACCACCAGGGCGAGCTCGGCGGCCTGATCGGCCCCCCCGGCGCCGGCAAGACCACCGTCTTCAACCTCGTCACGGGCGTCTACCAACCCTCCGAGGGCGCCATCGCCGTCCTCGGCGCGTCCACCACCGGCCTGACCCCAGACCGCATCACCGCCCTCGGCGTCGCGCGCACCTTCCAGAACATCCGCCTCTTCGGCGAGATGACCGTCCTTGAGAACGTCAAGACGGCCTTCAACCTCAAGCTGCGCTACGGCATGGCCTCCGCCCTCCTGCGCACCCGCGCCTTCAAGGCCGAAGAGGCCCGCGTCGAGCGCGAGAGCCTCGACCTCCTCTCCCTCTTCAACCTCGCCGATCTCGCCAGCGAGCGCTCCACCTCCCTCCCCTACGGCGAGCAGCGGCGCCTCGAGATCGCCCGCGCCCTGGCCACCGGGCCCAGGCTCCTGATCCTCGACGAGCCCGCCGCCGGCATGAACCCCAACGAGACCGAAGCCCTCATGGCCATGCTCCACGACATCAAGGCCCGCTTCGACCTCACCCTCCTGCTCATCGAGCACGACATGAAGTTCGTCATGCAGATGTGCGAGCGCATCATCGTCCTGGACTACGGCCGCGTCATCGCCAGGGGCACCCCCGAAGAGGTCCGCTCCAACCCCGACGTCATCACCGCCTACCTCGGCGACAGCGCCGACGGCATCGAGCTCTGATCCCCATGCTCAAGGTCCAGGACATCCAGGTCTTCTACGGCAACATCCACGCCCTCAAGGGCGTCAGCCTCCACATCGACGAGGGCGAGATCGTCACCCTCAGCGGCGCCACGGGCGCCGGCAAGTCCACCACCCTGCGCGCCATCGCCGGCCTGACACCCCCGCGCACAGGCCAGATCCTCTTCGACGGCCTCGACCTGCGCGACACCCCCACACCCCAGCGGGTCGCCCGCGGCCTCGTCCACTGCCCCGAAGGCCGCCAGATCTTCGCCAACCTCACCGTCGCCGAAAACCTCAACATCGGCGCATACCTGCGACGCGACAAGGCCGCCATCTCCGCCGACATCGACCGCGTCTTCTCCTACTTCCCCCGCCTCAAGGAGCGCGCCAGACAGCTCGGCGGCACCCTCTCCGGCGGCGAACAGCAGATG
>SYOX01000391.1 GCA_005804885.1 Pseudomonadota bacterium | reverse complement strand
GCTGCTCGACGCTGGCCGGCTCGGTGTCGGCCTGCGTCACGATGATCCGCCGCAGATCCTTCCTGTGCTCGCCGGGCACCTCGTTCCAGACCGCCTCGCCTATCTTGTCGCCGAAGCCGATCGTCCGGTTGCCTTCGTTGGGGGTCAGGAAGATCCCCCAGCGGTAGTCGGACATCTTGACGTAGTCGAAGTGCGCCCAACCGCCGGCCTCGACGCTGATCGCGGGGCGCAGGTAGACCTGATCCTCGGCGAAGTCGGTCGGCCCCATCTCGCGCCACCACTCCAGGTAGTTGGGCATCCAGTGCAGGAGCGCCTTCTGAAGCTTGCGGTCGTGGCTCAGATCTACGTTGTTGGGGATCTCGTCGAACATCGCTCCACCTCCTCGTCAAGGGCCGCCAGGCCGCCTCAGGTCCTCTCCCAGTTGAACTCGGGCCGCTCGGGCCTGCCGTAGAGCGACAGCGCGCCGGCCTCCCCGACGGCGTTGGGCCGCTGGAAGCACCAGTTCTGCCAGGCCGACAGCCGCCCGAAGATCTTGGTCTCCATCGTCTCTGGCCCCGCGAAGCGGATGCTGGCCTCCATGCCGGTCAGCGCGTCGGGCGACATGCTCACGCGCTCCTCGATGGCCAGGCGCAGCTCGTCGCCCCAGTCGATGTCGTCCATCGCCATGGTCACGAGCCCCTCGTCGTCGGCGTCGCTGGCGCCGAAGCGGCCCGAGCGCGCGGCCAGATCGTCGGCCTTCTCGCGGTCGAAGACGAAGCGGGTCTGCATCCGGGTGAGCCCATTGCCCATCGGCAGCAGCCCCCGGTTCAGGGGGCTCATGGCCAGCTCCACGCCCTCCGCTTCGAGCATGTAGATCCGGTCGGCGGCCAGCGCCAGCTCCAGCACGCTGCCCGCGAAGCACGAGCCCTCGCCGACCAGCGCGTAGAAGCTCTTGGCCGTCACGTCCACGCGCTTGAGCACGCGCTTGAGGTTCAAGAGCACCTCGCGCACGAACCAGTGGTCTCGCCGCTCCCACATGGCCGCGTCCAGCGCGAGCACGTCCTCGACCCGGCCTCGCGTCTGAAGCAGCACGAGCCCGACGTCCCTGCGGTGGAAGCGCAGGTGCAGCAGCGCGTTGTCGAGCTCTCGCCAGGCCCGCAGGGGCCACCAGTCGCTGCCCAGCGTCGCCGGGTCCTGCGGGATCGCCGGCAAGCCCTCGGGCACCGTCAGGGTCAGGGTGGCGGCCCGCTCGGTCGGCCCGAAGGTCACCTCCACGTACTTGTAGTGAATCCCGGACTCGTCGACGACCGGCGAGGTGGGGGGCAAGGGGACGCCCTTGAGGGCGGCGCGGGAGGGATCGACCAGCGCCTCGACGCGCTTCTGGATCGCCTCATCGAAGCGCGAGGTCGGGTAGACCCCGTCGACGAGCCCCCAGTCGACCGCCTTCTTGCCCTTGATCCCCTCGGCCAGCGTCACGAAGACGTCGGCCTGATCGCGGCGCACGCGGCGCTTGTCGACCACCCGGGTCAGGCCGCCGGTCCCCGGCAGCACGGCCAGGTAGGGGATCTCCGGCAGCGAGACGGCCGAGCGGCGGTCGTCCACCAGGTAGATCTCCTCGCAGGCCAGCGGCAGCTCGTAGCCGCCGCCCGAGGCCACGCCGTTGAGCGCCGCGATGTAGCGCTGGCCGCTGTGCGCCGAGGCGTCCTCGATGGTCAGGCGAGTCTCGTTGGTGTACTTGCAGAAGTTGACCTTGAAGGAGTGGCTCGAGGTCCCGAGCATGAAGATGTTGGCCCCGGACGAGAAGACCCCGTCGAGCGCGCTGGTGACGACCACCACGCTGACCTCCGGGTGCTCGAAGCGCAGCCGCTGCACCGCGACGGCCAGCTCCACGTCCACGCTGATGTCGTAGGAGTTGAGCTTGAGCTGGTAGCCCGCGCGGTGCCCCTGGTCCTCTTTGATGTTGAGCTTGATCCACGCCCCGCCGCCCTCGATCACCAGCTCGATGTGCTTGTAAGAATCCGGGTGCGTCTCGAACTCGACCCACTCGGCGTCTGCCGGGGTCAACTGAACCGGGTGCCCTTGGTGCGCCACGTCCTTCCTCCTCTCTGCTCTCTCTGGTCGATGCTCTGTCCCCACCAGAGATACCCCAAAGGGCGCCAAAGATGCAACATATTGCTTCCCCCATCTTCGAGGTTGCATTATAGTGCACATCTGTCAGCGCGCGATGTCACCCCGCGAGCCGTCCGAAGAGAGGCAAGCGGGCGGCATCGGCCAGCACAACACCTGCGATCTCACCGCGCGTCGTCGAGAGGGCGAGCATGTCCACACAGAGCCCCCAGCCGCAGTACGGCGCCGAGCCTTTGGCGGGCGACGCGCGCGATCCTGGCGAGGTGGCCGGGGGGACGCCTGCTGGCCGCCTGTCGGGGGGGGATCGGGTGGAGGAGCCGGGGGTCGAGGTGGTCCTGGGGCGGCTTGGCGCGAAGGTCCGGGCCGAGCGGCGCGCGCAGGGCTTGACGGCCAGGGTGCTGGCCGAGCGATCGGGGTTGAGCCCGCGCTTCATCTCGCAGCTGGAGTCCGGGCGCGGGAACATCGCGGTGGGGCGGCTGGCGTCGGTGGCCGAGGCGCTGGGGGTGGAGCTGTCGGCGCTGGTCGAGGAGGAGGCGGACGACACGCGGGCCTCGATCCAGCAGATGCTCCGGGGTCGCAGCGACGAGGAGCTGCGGCGTGCGCTGATGGCGCTGGAGGTGGTCCTGGGCAGGGCCGAGCCGCAGGTCGTGGCGCTGCTGGGCTTGCGGGGGGCGGGCAAGAGCGCCGTCGGAGGGCACCTCGGCGCGCGGCTCGGGGCGCCCTTCATCGAGCTGGACGAGCGCATCGAGGCCGAGGCGGGGCTGCGGCTCGGGGAGATCTTCGCGCTGCACGGCGAGCCCTATTACCGGCGTCTGGAGGCCCGGTGCCTGCTGGCGCTGCTGGCCGAGCGGCGGCCGGCGGTCGTGGCGCTCAGCGGCGGCGTCGTCCACAACGACGAGGCCTTCTGGCTGGCCCGCCAGCGCTGTACGACGGTCTGGCTGCGCGCGCGCCCCGAGGAGCACATGGCCCGCGTCCAGGCCCAGGGCGATCACCGCCCCATGGCCAACCGCCGCGACGCCATGGCCGAGCTGCGCGCCATCCTCCAGGCCCGCGAGCCCCTCTACAGCCTGGCCGACTTCACCGTCGACACCTCCGGGCGTCGACTCGACGACGTCACCGACGCGATCCTGATCCACCTCCAGCGCCCATGAGGGACCCATGACCGAGCGCGACGACGCCTTTGACCCCTTCGAGGCCCTCATGCGGGCCGAGGGGCTGCCCGAGATCGCCATCGAGACCTTCCGCCATTACGTCGGGCTGCTGCGCGGCGGCCAGACCGGCCTGATCCCCGAAGCCGACATCCTGCCCGTCGACGACCTGCCCGACGCCGACGCCCTGCCCCCGGAGGTCGCCGGGATCGGCCAGAGGGCGATCGCGCGCGCCGCCATGATCAAGCTCAACGGCGGCCTGGGCACCGGCATGGGGCTGGAGCAGGCCAAGTCGCTCCTGATCGTCAAGGAGGGCCTGTCCTTCCTCGACATCATCGCCCGCCAGGCCCTCGACGCCGGCGCCCCGCTCGTCCTGATGAACAGCTTCAGCACCCGCGACGACAGCCTCGCCGCGCTGGCCGCCCACCCGGCGCTCTCCGAGGGGCGCGCGCTGCCGCTGGACTTCATGCAGCACAAGGTGCCCAAGATCCTCGTCGACGGCCTCGGCCCCGCCCGCTGGCCCGAGGACCCCGAGCTGGGGTGGTGCCCACCCGGCCACGGCGACATCTACACCGCCCTGCTGACCAGCGGCATGCTCGACGCCATGCGCGCCGCCGGCCTGCGCTACGCCTTCGTCTCCAACGCCGACAACCTCGGCGCCGTCCTCGACCCGGCCATCCTCGGCCACTTCGTCGCCTCCGGCCAGCCCTTCATGATGGAGGTCGCCGACCGCACCGCCGCCGATCGCAAGGGCGGACACCTGGCCCGGCGCCTCGACGGCCAGCTCATCCTGCGCGAGTCCGCCCAGTGCCCCCCCGAGGACGCCGACGCCTTTCAAGACACCAGCCGGCACCGCTACTTCAACACCAACTCCCTGTGGCTGGACCTCGACGCCGTGGCCGACGCCCTGGCCGCCCGCCAGGGCGTCCTGGGCCTGCCCATGATCCGCAACCTCAAGACCCTCGACCCTCGCCGGGCCGACTCCCCCCCCGTCTACCAGCTCGAGACCGCCATGGGATCGGCCATCGCCGTCTTCGAAGGCGCCGGCGCCCTGCGCGTCCCCCGCTCCCGCTTCGCCCCCGTCAAGGCCTGCCAGGACCTGCTGCGCGTGCGCTCGGACGCCTGCACTCTGACCGACGACTTCCGCGTCGTCCCCGCCGAGGGCACCCCCGAGGAGCCCGCCGACGTCGTCCTCGACAACGCCTTCTACAAGACCATCGACGACCTGGAGCGGCGCTTCCCCTTCGGCCCCCCCTCGCTGCGCGCCTGCCTCTCCCTGCGCGTCGAGGGCGACGTCCGCTTCGGCCGCGACGTCCGCGTCGAAGGCCACGTCCGCCTCTCCAACCGCTCCGGCGCCCCCGTCACCATCGAGGACGGCGCACACCTCGTCGCCGATCGCGCCTGGTAGCCCCCTCGACCTTTGTCGGCGGGCGCGATGAGGTCGGCGATCTCTCCTCATCCACCCCCAAAGCAGCGGGGTCGCCCTCGACGACGAGATACGAGCCCCGGCCCGTTGACCGGCCTCGGCTTCGGGCGTAGGATCAGCGGCGGCTGGCGGGCGATCCGAGACGCGGGGCGACGAACCCCGGCGAGGACTTATCTCCTTGATGATACAAGGGTTTTAAAGATGGCCGCTGCAACCCTTTCCCCTTGGGCTGTCGTGGGGCGCGCCGCGCCGTGGTGCGCGGCGGGGATCCTCGTCGTGTTGGCCGCCTGCGCCGTCGAGGAGGAGCGCGCGCCTGGGCCGGCCAGCGAGCCAGGGCGCGAGGCGACGCGGATCAGCCCGCTGGAGGCGGAGTTCGAGGCCGCCGCGGCGGAGTTCGCGGTGCCCGCGTCGGTGCTCAAGGCGGTGTCGTGGATCGAGTCGCGGTGGTGGACGCCGCCGCTGCCCCTGGACCCGGAGGAGGATGAGCCGGGGCACAGCCCGCCGAGCTTCGGCGTGATGGGGCTGCGCGAGGTCGGCGGGACGCTGCCGCTGGCCAGCCGCCTGACGGGGATCGACGAGGGGGCGCTGGCCCTGGACAGGCCCAGCAACATCCGGGGCGCCGCGGCCGCGCTTCGCCACCTGGCCGAGCAGGATCATGGGCTCGACGAGGGCCAGCGGCTGCCGCTGGAGCTGTGGCCCCAGGTCGCGGCCCGTTACAGCGCCGGCGACGACGAGGCGCTCCGGGGCGTCGTGGCCGCCGAGCTGACCGAGCTGCTGCGCACGGGGATGGTCGGCGTCACCGAGGAGGGGCTTCAGATGCGGATCGAGGGCCACGGGCGGGCCGAGCTGCCGGCCTTCGTGACCCGCGAGCAGGGCCTGGACTACCCCGGCGCGATCTGGAACCCCGCGCACTCTGGCAACTATTCGGCGCGCAACAGGACGCCGGCCAACATCACCCACATCACCATCCACGTCACCCAGGGCTCCTACGCCGGGGCTATCTCGTGGTTCCGCAACCCCTCCTCGAACGTGTCGGCCCACTACGTCATCCGCTCCTCGGACGGCCAGATCACCCAGATGGTGGCCCACAAGGACATGGCCTGGCACGTCGGCAGCCAGAACGGCTACACGATCGGCATCGAGCACGAGGGCTGGGTCACCCAGCCCCAGTGGTTCACCGACGAGATGTACCGATCCTCGGCCCGCCTGACCCGGCACATCGCCGACACCTGGGGCGTGCCGCTCGATCGCCAGCACATCAAGGGCCACGTCGAGTTCCCCGATCAGACCCACACCGACCCTGGCCCCCACTGGGACTGGAGCCGCTACATGGCCCTGGTGCGCGGCGAGGACGCCGGGCCGGCCAAGGGCAACCTCGTCGGCTTCGTGCGCGAGGGCGACATCATGAACACCGACAGCCCCGTGGCCGGCGTCCAGATCCGCCTGAACGGCGGCCAGACCGTCCAGACCGACGCCCGCGGCTTCTACCGCTTCGACGGCCTCAACATGGCCACCTACACCCTGACCGCCTCCAAGGAGGGGTGGAACACCGTCACCAGCGAGCGCGCCCTGGAGGTCGAGGGCGGCGACACCTGGCGCTCGCTCGCGCTGACCCGCGCCGCCCCGCCCGAGCCCGAGCCCCCCGCCGCTCTCGACCTGATCAGCCCGCCCGCTCGACCCGCCGGCGACCTGAACGCCCGCCCTGCCACCGACGACCTCGACGGCACAGGCGATCTCGACGGACCGGGCGACAGCGTCCAGATCAACACGGGCTGCGCGCTCGCCCCTGGCTCCCCCGCGCCCTCTCCGGCGCGCGGCCTGATCTTGATCGCCGGGATCGCGATGCTGGCGGCGGGCCTCCGGCGGCGCGCGCGGTGAGCGAGGCCCTGCGCGCCCTCGTGGCCCGCGCCAAGGCCGCGCGGCTCGGCGCAGGCCACGCTCCTTGATCCACCACCGCGAAGGAGCCCGCCCATGTCCTTCAAGGCGCGCGTTCAAGAAATCGTCCACCTGATCCCGGCCGGGAAGGTGGCCACCTACGGCCAGATCGCGGCGCTGGCCGGACACCCCGGCGCGGCGCGCGGGTGCGGGCAGGCATTGCACGGCGACGACGAGCTGCCCTGGCACAGAGTCCTCAACAGCCAGGGCCGGATCAGCAAGGGGGGCTCGGATTACCGGCCCAGCGTCCAGCGCAGCATGCTGGAGGCCGAGGGGGTCGCCTTCAGCGCCTCGGGCCGCTGCGATCTGGAGATCTTTGGCTGGGACGGGCCAGGCGAGGACGGATGAGCGGCGAGGGAGGCGAGGCGATGTTGGAGATATACGGATCGGGGCGGTCGCGGTGGGTGCGGCCCTTGTGGATGTTGCGCGAGCTGGGGGTGCCCTTCGAGGCCGTGACCGTGGATCGGGGCGCGGGCGAGCTGGACAGCCCGGCCTTCCGCCAGCTCAACCCGCAGGGGAAGATCCCGGTCCTGGTCGACGAGGGCCGGCCGATCTGCGAGTCCGGCGCGATCCTGCTCTACCTCGGCGACAAGTTCCCCGACCGGGGCCTGCTGCCGCCCGCGGGCAGCTACGCGCGCGGCGTCCACGACCAGTGGATGTTCACCATCGCCACGGAGTTCGAGCAGCCCCTCTGGCGGCTGCATAAGCAGATCACCCGCGGCGAGGGCGACGAGGCGGTCGCGGCGCAGGCGCGCAGGGACTTCAAGGTCGCGGCGGCGCCCTTCGAGGCGATCCTGTCGGGGCAGCCGCACCTGCTCGGCGAGGACTTCCAGGCGGCCGACATCATGCTGGCGCACCTGCTCCGATGGTCCGCGGCGCAGCCGCTGCTGGCCGACACCCCGGCGCTGGCCGCCTACCGCGACAGGACCACGGCGCGGCTCTCCTTCCCGGCCTTCCTCTACGAAGATTGACGCCCCTTCAGCCCTTGATGGCGCGCGAGAGCGCGCTGATCGCGCGGCCGACCTCGCTGCCGGGCAGTACCCCCATGAGCGAGGCGGCCTCGACGGCGGCGCGCAGATCGTCAGCGGCGGGCTGGCCCTGGGCCACGCGGATCATCCCTCGCTCGCAATGGCAGCGCGCCAGCCCGTGGCGATCTTTGACGGCCGCGAGGTCCTCGCTGGCGCGAGACAGGCGCGCGTCGGCCTCCTCGATCCGGCCCAGCAGGCGCAGGCAGACGGCCACCTCCAGCTCGGCGGTGGCCGCGGCGTCCCGGTCCCCGACCTCGACGGCGAGCGCCAGGGCCTCCTCAATCGCCCTCATGGCCTCCCCCGGATCGCCCTGATCCCGGTCGATGCAGGCCACGCACAGCCGGGTGACCGCCTCCCCGCGCCGGTGGCTGACCTCCCTGTGGATCGCCAGCGCCTCGTCGAAGCCCGCCCGCGCCTCCTCGAAGCGCCCCCGCAGCCGGTCGATGTTGGCCATGTTGTGCCGCGTGATGCCCTCCCCCCGCCGATCGAGCACCTCCCGTCGGATCTCCAACGCCTCCGAGTAGAGCGCGAGCCCCTCCTCGTAATGCCCCTGGACGAGGTGGATGTTGGCCAGGTTGTTGAGCACCACGCCCTCGCCGCGTCGATCCACCACGGCGCGGCGCAACGCCAGCGAGGCCTCGCCGAACGCGCGGGACTCATCCAGCCTCCCCTGCGATCTGAACGCCGAGGCCATGTTGTTCAGCGTGACGCTCTCCCCGCGCCGATCGCCCAGCTCCCGGTCGATCTCCAGCGACTTGAGGTACATCTCCATGGCCTCGACGTGATTGCCCTTCGAAAGAGCTATATTCGCGATGTTATGCACCACGGCCCCCTCGCCCACGCGATTCCCGCTCCGCTGGTAGAGCGCCAGGCTCTCGGCGTAAAGCTCCAGGGCGCGGGCGTGGCGCCCGCGATCGACGTGGAGGTTGGCCATCGCGAAGAGCGCGCGAGCGACCCCATCAATGTCCCCGAGGCGCGCATGGATCGCGCGGCCCTCGCGCAGCGCCTTGAACGCCTCCTTATGGCGTCCGGCACGGGTCAGCGCGTCTCGCCCGAGGCACACGAGGCTGCTGGCCAGGAGCGAGGGCTCATCGATCTCGCGCGCGCCCTCGGCGACCCCCCTCCAGTGCGCCTCGGCCTCCGCCACCCGGCCCTGCGGCGCGTAGACCAGGCTGGCCAGATCCAGGCGCGCCTTGAGCGACTCGGCGCAGACCTCCTCGAAGAGCGCCAGCCCGGCCAGCATGTGCCCCTCGGCCTCCTCGACGGCGTAGCGCGCCAGCACCTCGTGCCCGGCCTGGAGCCACGCGCCGCGCGCGGCGACCCGCTGACCGGACCCCTCCAGGTGCCTCGCCAGCTGCGCCATCTCCACGCCCTGGCCCGCCCTCGCGCGGCCTTCGAGCGCGGCCGCTGCCCGCGCGTGGTGCGCCACCCGCTCCGAGGCGTCGAGCCGCTCCATCACGATCTCCGCCGCGACCCCCTGGGCCAGGGCGACCGACAAGACGCCGCCATCGCTCAGGATTCTACGATGCAAGAGGACGTCGAGCGCGCCGTCGAAGTCGCCCGGCGCCAGCATCGCGACCTGCTCCAGCAGCGCCACGTCCACGCGCCCGCCGAGGATCGCAGCGGCCTCGCACACGCGGCGCTCGGCGTCGGTCAGCGCGTCGATCCGGCGCGTCACGAGCGCGCGCACCGGCTCGGGCACGGGCAGCGCGTCGCCCCTGTCCAGATCCCCGCGAAGCGCCCACTGGCCCGCCGGGTCAATGGCGAGCCACCCTCGCGCGACCGCCTCGCTGAGGTACTCGACGACGAAGTGGGGGTTGCCCTCGGCCCTGGGCTCGACCGCCTCCCGCAGCCTCGCTGGGCACCGCTCGACCCCGAGCGTCCCGGCGATCAGCGCCTCGACCTCCTCGCTGCGGAGCGGCTCGAGCGTCAGCCTGTCCACGCCGCTCTGCTGGAGCAGCGCCTCAAGGCCCGGCGCGGCGTGCTCGACATTGTAGATCCCGAGGATGAGCCAGGGGCGCGCCGCCGAGCGGGCCACGAAGTAGGACAGCGCTTCGATGGAGAGCGGATCGGCCAGGTGCAGGTCGTCGACGATCAGGAGCAGCTGCCCCTTCGGGTCGGCCGACTCAAGCACCAGCGACAGCGCCCGGAAGACCCGCAGCCGCGCCGGCCCCAGCGGCAGCGGCGCCGGCTCGGGCCGCTCGGCCTGGCCCGGCAAGCTGCGCAAGAAGGGCGCGAAGGGCGCCAGCACCGGCCCGCGATCCCCGATGATCCTCGCCGTGACCTCCTCGCCCCCGTGCAGGCACACGTCCGCGGCCATCCGCAGCGGCTCGATGAAGGCGCTCAAGGCCCCCTCCGAACCCCTGCCGACGAAGATCGGCACCCCTCGCGCCCTCGCGCGCTCGACGACCTCGGCCGCCAGGCGCGTCTTGCCCTGCCCCCCTTCGCCGCCGATCATCACTGCCCTGCCCCTGCCCCCGATCGCCTCGGAGAGCGCCCCCTCCAGGCGCGAGGCCACCTCCTGGCGGCCCACCAGCGGCGCGCGCAGCAGGTGCGGCTTCGGCGGCGAGGCGCCCTCGACGCCCGTGTCCACGCCGATGGCCTCCAGGGCGCGCAAGACCGCCAGCGCGTGAGAGGGGCGGTCGCGCGGCGAGCGCGCCAGCAGCCGGACGATGATGTCCTCCAGCGCGGCCGGCACCTCGACCCCGTAATCCCCAGGCGAAGGCGGCGTCTCGGACAGGTGCTTCTCAAGGATCTGGGCGACGGAGGCGCCGTCGAAGGGCGCTCGCCCCGAGACGATCTCGTAGAGCATGCAGCCGACGGCGTAGAGGTCCGCGCGCCCGTCCAGGCCCTGCCCCTGGATGCACTCCGGCGAGATGGTGTGGGCGGTCCCGGCGCGCATCCCGGCCATCGCCAGCGCGTCGTGATCGACGCGGCTGCCCTGGCCCGCCACGATGCCAAAGTCCATCAAGACCGCGCGCCCATCCTCCGTGATCAAGATGTTGTCCGGCTTGACATCGCAATGCACGACCCCCTCGCCGTGAAGGTAGGCCAGCGCCCGGCACACCTGACCGACCCACCCGAGCATGTCGCGCTGGTGGGCCGACAGCGGCCCCTTCAAGCGAGCGACGCCGCGCTCGGCGCTCGCCACTGGCGCGAGCGGCGCGCTGGCGTGGGCGGTCGCCGTGGCCAGCGTCGTCATGGACAGCGTCGTCGTGGACAGCGTCGTCGTGGACAGCGTCGTGGCCAGCGTCGTGGCCCACATCCTGAGCGTGCTCTGAGAGTCCTGCGCCAGGGAGAGGCCGAGGGTTTCGCCCTGGTGGCTCGACGAGGCGAACTCGATGTGCTCGCCGAGGGTCAGGCCCCGCAGGAGCTCAAGGGCCATCCAGGGGACGCCCTCCCTCACGCCGGAGTCCAGGATGCGCACCACGCCGGGGTGGGTCAGGCGCTTGAGGGTCTGGATCTCACGCCGCAGGCTCAGGATGAGCAGCGCCTGGGGCTCGGCGAGCGTCTTGAGCGCCACCTCCTGCCCCGTCTGCGCGTGTCGCGCACGGAAGACCACCCCCATGCCCCCCCGGCCAAGCACCGAGACGATCTCGTAAGGTCCCCAGAGTTGTCTTCCCGCATCGTCCATTCCGGTCCATTTCTCCCGCCCTCTTCGCCAGAATATCCTCTTCGATCAAAGACTCAAGGCCAACCTGGGCGCGCTGCGGCCCTCGGCGTCAGCGCGTGAGGCGGAAGAGCGGCGCGGGGGGCTGGGTGGCGTCAAGGCCGACGCAGTATTTTGAGAATGCTGTCTCCATCAGGCCGAAGCGGCGCACGAGGTCGATCATCCAGAGCGGCGTGTTGGCCTCGCACTTGAGCTCCAGGATGACGGGGGAGGTGGGGAAGGTGCAGCCGGGGGGGTCGTCGAAGGGGGTGAAGGCCGAGGAGGGCAGCACGAGCTCGGGCGAGCCCTGGGCCGGGGCGCTGCAAAGCGCGGTGTCGAAGGTGACGCGGGCGTAATCGTCGATCGCGCTGACGAAGGCCAGCCGTTGGTAGCGGACGTGGACGACGGGGATGGCGCCGCGCCCGACGACGAAGGCGGCGAAGGCGGCCTCGGCGGGCGAGAGGCTGTCGGCGGGGGCGTCGAGCAGGCCGGGCCAGTCTGCGGTGGGCAGCTTGCTCCGGGTCTTGATCACGACGCCGTTGACCTTGCGCTTGATCTCCAGCCAGACGCGGTCGCCGGGCTGCTCGCCGTAGAAGCGCACGCGGGGCTTGGCGCGCGAGAGGCGGCGGGCCTTCTTGTCCTCGTAGAAGTCCAGCGCGGGGGTGTCGAGGTAGAGGCTCTGGATCGTGTAGCCCCCCTCCTGGGCGTTGAGGTGGTAGGGGTCCAGATCGCAGAAGGCCGAGATGGAGGCGCTGATGTCGTCGACGAGGGACGCGTCGATGAGGTACTTGCGCTCGTAGCGCCTGATGACCGCCATGCCCGCCTCAGCGCCGAGGGTCGCCGCCGAGGCGATCAATCCCGTTTAAAATCATCAAGATAGGATGGGCCTCGGCTTTCCCCATGGCCGTCACGGCGCGGCGTCCTTGTCGATCTTGACCTCGACACGTTGTCCGGGCAGGAGGGCGCAGGGGGCGTCGAGGTCGAGGCGAAGGCGTCGGCTCCAGGGTTCGGCGCCGTTGAGGGGTCGGAGCCGCAGGGGCAAGGGGGACATGCCGGGATCGAGGAAGGCGACGCGGCCCGTGCAGGAGGCGGTCGGGCTTGTGATCCTGGCGAGGTCGCCGGGGTGGGGATCGAGGGGGGAGGCTTCGGGGAGGAAGGCGTCGACCTTGCCAGGGGTGGTTTGCTGGAGGGAGACGACGGGGGTGAAGGGGGCGATGATCTGGCCCTGGAGGGCGAGCAGGGCGGTGACGCGCCCGTCGAAGGGGGCGAGGATCTTGTGGGAGGCGATGCGGGCCTCGACGGCGGCGATACGGCGCTTGAGGACGTCGAGGGCGCGGGCGTCGGTGGACAGCGCGGGGTCGGCCAGGGGTTGGGGGTCGAGGGCAGCCCAGGCGTCGAGGGCGCTCTGGGCCAGGGCGTAGCGTTGTCGGGAGGTGGCCAGGGTGCTGCGCAGGCCCTGGACCTTCCTGGCGGAGACGTCGCGCAGGCGCAGGAGGGAGGAGAGCTCATCGGCGCGGCCGAGGCCGGCCTGACGGGCGGCCTCAAGGCGAGCGATCTCCTCGCCGAAGCGGGCCACCTCGGCGTCGCCGGCGAGGATGAGGCCCTCCTGGGCCTGGGCGTCCTCGCGCAGCTGGAGGAGCTCGTCGCGCAGGGCGTCGCCGCGGGCCTTGTGGGTCGCGGCGCTGAAAGAGCGGTTGGCGTCGAGGCGCTTGAGGCTGGCGTCGAGTTCGTCGTTGAGGAGCTTGAGTTCGATCTGGAGGGCGGCGTCGTCGACGGAGGCGAGCAGGTCGCCGGCCTTGACCTCATCGCCGGGAGAGACGGAGAGGGAGGCCAGGGCGCCGCCTTCGAGCGGGGCGAGGTCGACCGAGACGATCTCGACGAGGCCGGGCAGGGTGGCCGCGTCGCGGGTGTCGAGGTAGAGCCAGACCGCCAGGGTGGCGGCCAGGAGCCAGACGAGGATGTGCGCGGCGCGCTTGAGGGGCACGGCGACCTCCTAGACCTCGACGGTGGCTTGCTGGCTGACGAAGGCGAGGCCGCTGAGGCCGTCGATGCGCTTGAGCTCGTCGAGCAGGATATCGGGGTGATCGGGCTGCTTGAGGGTGAGCTGGTAGGCGTAGTCGATCCGGGTGCCTTGGGCGACGTCGCGCAGGGTGACGAGGGCGAAGCGGCGGGTGGTGCGGCGCAGGGCCTCGGTGACCTGGGCAGCGCGATCGGCGTCGGCGGGGAGCTGGAAGCGCAGCAGGCCGTCGTGGGCGCGGCGCGCGCCGAAGGACATGGTGCGCAAGAAGAGGGCGGCGCCGCAGAAGCTCAGCGCCCCGATCAGGGCGATGGCGTAGGCCTGGACGCCGGCGGCGACGCCGACGCCGAGGGCCGCGAAGACGAAGACGAGGTCTCTGGGGTCGCGCAGGTTGGTGCGAAAGCGGATGATGGCCAGGGAGCCGACGATCCCGATGCCGCGGGCGATGTTGTCGCCGATGGCCATCATCAGGAGGCAGGTCACGAGGCTGCCGAGGACCATCGACTGGACGAGGCCTTTGGACCAGGAGAGGCCTTCGAAGGTCTTGTCGTAGACGAGGGCGATGAGGTGGGAGAGCAGGAAGGCCGTCAGGCATGACAGCAGCGCGATCTGCCAGGATATGGAGCCGGGGTCTGCGGCCAGGAGCGAGAGGGGCATGGTCTTGCGCTCTGTTGGGATCGTGGCTTGGGTCGTCTCTGCGCGTCCGTGCGGCGTCGGAAGCTCAGGCGCGAGCGCGAGTCTTCGTCAGTGCCGTCGGGCGCCTTGATCCTTCACCAGAAACGGGTCGGGTGCAGCTTTTTTTGATGAGGACGGTGAGGGGGGTGTCGGGCTGGGGGAGCGGAGGTCGAGAGAGGGGGGCGGACAGCGGCGCTGCGCCGGGGTCCGTGAGGTCCGAGGCGGCCTTGTCCGGCTGGGGGGGATCAGGGGTTCTCGCCATTGTCGATGGAGGCGAGCAGGTCCGGGGCGTCGAGGCTCCAGCCCTCGTCGAGCTCCATGAGGGTCTGGTCGGGATCGCCGAAGTCCAGGTCGATGTTGGAGAAGTTGAGCCCCTCCTTCTTCTTCCCGGCGGCGGGCTCGGCGGCGGCGGGCTCGGCGGCGGCGACCTCTTCGGCGGCCTCTTCGGCTTCGACGGCGGCGACGGCCTCTTCGGCGGCCTCTTCGGCTTCGATGGCGGCGAAGACTTCGGCGGCGGTAGGCTCGGCGGCGGCCTCTTCGGCGGGCTCGGCGGCGGCGGGCTCGGCGACGACCTCTTCG
>SYOX01000390.1 GCA_005804885.1 Pseudomonadota bacterium | reverse complement strand
TGGAGGGGCAGTAGCGGGGTCCGATGCCTTCGATGCCGCCGGTGCACCTGGGGGAGCGGTCGGGGGCGGCGGCGATGGAGGCGTGGACGGCGGGGTTGGTGGTGGTGATGTGGCAGGGTCGCTGGGGGAGCATGGGCTCGTCCCAGTAGAAGGAGAGGCGTCGGGGAGGGGAGTCGCCGTGCTGGACCTCGAGGCCGTCCCAGTCGATGGTGCGGGCGTCGAGGCGTGGGGTGGTGCCGGTCTTGAGGCGGCGCATGTCGAGGTTGAGGTCGGAGAGGGTCTGGGAGAGGCCGTAGGAGGCGGCGTCGCCGGCGCGGCCGGCCTCGAAGTTGCGGAGGCCGACGTGGCAGAGGCCGCGCAGGAAGGTGCCGGTGGTGATGATGACCTTGCGGGCCATGTAGGTGACGCCGAGCTTGGAGACGACGCCGGTGACGCGGTGGCGGCCCTGGTGTTGCTCAAGGAGGAGGTCGTCGACGGTGCCCTGCTTGATGTCGAGGTTGGGGGTGTTCATCAGGAGCCAGGACATGTGCTGGCGGTAGACGCGCATGTCGGCCTGGATGCGGCTGCCGCGGACGGCGGGGCCCTTGCGGGTGTTGAGGGTGCGGTACTGAATGGCGGAGGCGTCGGCGACGCGGGCCATGAGGCCGCCGAGGGCGTCGATCTCCTTGACGAGGGTGCCCTTGGCGAGGCCGCCGACGGCGGGGTTGCAGCTCATGTGGCCGATGGTGTCGATGTTCATCGTCAGCATGAGGGTGCGCTGCCCCATGCGGGCCAGAGCGTGGGCGGCCTCGCAGCCGGCGTGGCCGCCGCCGATGACGACGGCGTCGTAATGGGTGGGGTGGATCAGGTCGCTGTGCATGGCTTGGGGCTCATCCTGGGTCATTCCTGCGGGGTCTCGCGGCGCTCCTTGAGCTTGTCCTGGAAGGCTCGATACTTGGCGTTCTCGACCAGCCGCATCTCCTCGCGCAGGGCCAGGATCTGGGTCTGGAGGCGCTTCTGCCGTTTGGCCTCGTCTTCAGAGAGGGTGACGTCTTCGAGCAGGAGCCGGGCGACACGGGCGGGGTCGGGCCGCCGCTCGAGATAAAGATGGGTCGAGGCGCCGCGCGTGGTAGAGGCCGGGGTGCGCTGGCCGGTGAGCGGGTCGATCTCGACGAGCGACTGGCCTTCGACCTCCAGAAAGCTGAAGCGCGGCGCGTTGTTGGGTGATCCGGGCAGGAGGATGGCCGAGGTGACGCCGAGGTGCAGGAGGCTGGCGCGGGCGGCGTCCAGGTTCCTGGCGCTGGTGACGAAGAGGCGGCCGGCGGCGTCGACGCCGAGGGCGTGGACCCGGCCCGAGGGGGCGCGCGCGGGGGTGGCGGGCTGGCCGTCGAGGATGATGGGGGCGCCGCCGCGCAGGTGGTCGACGGCCCCAGGCGCGAGGTCGTCGGCCTCGTCGGGGGACACGAAGCGCAAGAGGCCCTGGGCGTCGAGGGCCATGACGGGCTGGGTGGCGACGAGGGGGGCGACGACGCGGCCCTCGGCGAAGAAGCCCGAGGGGGTCCCAGGCTCGATGACGCCCAGGTCGATGAGCATCGCGGGGTCCTTCAGGACGATCTCCCCGGCGCGGGCGTCCTGGCCCAGCTCTCGGGTGGGGTCGGGCTCGGCGTCGCCCCGTCGCATCCTGGCCCCGAGCCTGGGCAGCTCCACCGCGATCAGCAGGTCGCCCTCGGCCAGGCCCTTGGAGACAGCGGCCAGCGGCATCAGGCCGTCGTGCCCGTTGGGGGAGTGGGCGCCGTCCCAGGCGGCGAAGCCCTCGGGGGGCGCGGGCAAGGTCTCTGCGAAGGGGCGCCGCAGCGTCAGGTAGAAGAAGTCCTTGACGTCGCGCTGGATGTAGCGGTCGGCGCGGAAGTCCATGGCGGGGCTGCCGCGCTCGACCTCGAAGCGGGTCAGCTCGCCGCGCTTGTCCAGGTCGGCGGTGTCGGCGCGGTAGTAGGAGAAGCCGGTGTGGGTGGGGTTCATGTCCAGGTGCATGCCGTAATCGCAGCCGGCCGCGATCATGGCCTGCCCGAGCGCGTCGGCCGAGCAGGACTTGCACCAGGCGAAGATCAGGGCGCGCTCGCCGCGCACGGCCACGCCGCTGCGGGTGGTGTGGAGGCCGTCCAGGTCGCTGGCGGTGCCGCCCCACTTGCGCTTGCCGGTGGGGTTGAACTTGCCGTCGGCGATCAGCGGCGGCAAATTCTGTCGAAAGGACCGCACCCCCTGCGGCGGGGTCATGGTGTTGTTCCAGCTCCCCATCAGGACGCGGCCCCGGTCGTCGACGGCGATGGTGGCGGCGAAGGGCATCGCCGGCATGATCGTCACCTCGTTGACCATCATCCCGAAGGCGCCGTGGGCGGTCTTGAAGCCCCCGTTGAAGGCGGCCACCAGCCGATCGACGACCGCAGGATCGCGCGGCATCAGGCCGTCGCCGCGGTTGCCAAAGCTCGACTCCGGCGTCACCGTCCCGGCCACCATCCCCAGGTCCAGCTGGTGCATGTCCATCGCGATCAACACGATGTTGTCGTAGGGCCTGTCCGGGTCCATCCGCACGGCGGTCTTGAAGAAGGCCGGCGGCGCCCCCGGCAAGCTGCGCAGCCACTCCAGCGTCACCGGCGACCACCGCCCCTCGCCGGGCGCCGGGTCCGCGATCCCCGGCTTGACGTCCGCCGGCGGCCAGTCCCCGATCCGCTCGATGGGCTCCCCGACCTTCGCCCCCAGCGAAGGGTCGATCCCCAGCTCCTCGGCCAGGTTGCCCTCCTCCGCCACAAAGCCCGCCTCGAAGGCCTCTCGCTTGAGCGTGTCCTTCCACCCGAAGACGAACTGCTCCAGCAAGGCCACCTTGCGCTCCCCCATCCAGGGCATGTCGCGGATCGTGTCCACCACCCACGGCACCGTCGACTTCGACGCGAAGTAGCGCGGCTGGTAGGTCGCCCGCGATCCATCGATCTCGCCCGTGACCATCGAAATACGCAATAAATCCGGTGTGCTGGGAGCCTTGGGGGCGTCGGCCGCTCCGCCGACGTCGCGCAGGACCACCTTGAAGACCTCGCCCTCGACGGACACCTCGACCCCGCTCGGCGGCGGATCGAGCCCGTAGATCCGCATCCCGACGCCGTCGAGCCGCCCCGTCTGCTGCAGGTTCGTCAGCCGATGACGCCAGCGCTCCGCCCCCGTCTTGATCGCAGAGATGTCCCGCTCGTCCTTCCCCGTGTCGACCATCAACAGCGACTGCGTCTGCCCGAAGACCTCCACGGCCAGCAGCGCCGACTCGCCGCTGCGCGCCAGCACCCGCTCGCGCGCCGAGGGCGTGCTGGTCAGGTTGGTCAGCCGACGCACGCCCACCGGCGTGCCGTCCCGCGTCGCCCTCACCTCCAGATAATAGAGGTCCTCGACCTCGCCCTCGACGGCGTCGACGGGCTTGAGCGTGGCCAGCGCGGGGACGTAGTCGCGACCCTGCGACCAGGGCCGCTCGATCGGGTCGCTCAGGAAGATCAGCCCCCCCCTGGAGGCGATCAGCCCCTCGCGCTGCTCCAGAAAGAGCGCCAGCGCGCCCTCCGCGCCGAGCTCCTCGGCGCCGGGCTCGACGGCGCCGCCGCCGCGCAGCGAGGACCACCCGACGACGGCGATCACGCCGATCAGCGCGATCAGGCGCGCCCTGGGAAACAAGAAGGCAGGGCGCAGGCCCGCTTTGAGATGGTCGATCATGGACATGGGGATCACGGGGTCAGCGTCGCGCTGTGACCCCGCGGCGTCGGGGTCAGGATCGTTGGATCGGGTGCGGCGCGCCCCGAGCGTTGAGTCGCTCATCAGCGCGTCGCGCTCGTCAGGCTTGTAGCAGGTGCGCCCCGATCGGGTAAAGTGTCCCCCGAGAGCGCACCGACGCGCCCGGAGGACAGACCATGGAAAAGACCCGACGCCGCTGGGCCATTGCGCTCGCCGCCGCGCTGCCGCTGGCCCTGATCGCAGGCTGCCAGTGCGGCGACCCGCCCCCCGACGCCGCCCCCGACGCCGCCCCGACGGCCGCATCCGACGCCCAGGGCTCGATCCCCACGCCGCTCCCGGCCAGCGCCGTGCCCATCAAGACGCGCCTGGACCCAGAGCAGCAGGCCGCCGCCGATGCCCTCGAAGGCAAGATCGCGCGCGGCGCCTTCCCCTGGGCCGATCGCAATGCCGCCCGAAACGCCCCCATCTTCCTGACGATGGCCGCCGTCGACAAGAACCCCGCGCTGACCGCCGCGGCGCTGGAGGCCATGTCCCGCTGCTGGACTTCGACCCCCGGCGAGCCTGAAAAACGCATCGTTGACGAGGACTTCCGCGCCGTCGTCCGCGCCCGCCTCTCCCACGCGGACCCCGCCGTCCTCGGCCGCGCCATCGAGGCCGCGACGCTGGCGATCTCCGGCGAGCAGCCCGACCCGGCCCTCGTCGCCGCGCTGGCCCGGATCGCCACCGAGCACGAGGCCCCCGCCGCCCGCCAGAGCGCCGCCCTGGCCCTGTGCCGCGCCCGCGACTTCCAGAAGGACCCGGCCGTCACCGCCGCGCTGCTCAAGGCGCTGGACGACGATGAGGACCGCGTCGTCTCCGTCGCCCTGCTCCACCTGCGCCCCTCCGCCTACGACCTGGGCTCGCCCGGCGACTTCGCGGCCCGCGCCCGCGCGCTGATGGAACACGCTGACCCAGGTGTCCGAGCCGCCGCGATGATGCTCGCCGCCGCGCTGTTCCGAAGCGCCATGGCTGACCCGAGCGCGCCGACACCTCAGGCCGAGCCGCCCGCAGACGATCCAGGGGATGCTGCGCGCCTCGACGCCGAGCGTCTCGACGCCGAGCGTCTCGACGCCGAGCGTCTCGACGCGGAGCGTCTGGGTAGCGCGATCGAGGCGAGGCTGTCTGATCCGCACCCGCATGTGCGCTCGCGGGCGGCGGCGGCGCTCGCGTTGATGGGGCGCAAGTCATCGATTCATAAGATGATCTTGTTGATCAACGACCGGGCGCCGGACGGCTATACGAGCAAGGGGGGGCGGCTGTTGACGGGCGAGGACGCCTCGGTGGTGCACGCGGGATCGGGGTGGCAGCGGGTCAACGGGGCGGCGCTGGAGGCGCTGGTGCTGTTGAGCTACGACATGGGCGAGCGCCGCTTCGGGGCGGCGGTCCCCGCGCCCGCGAAGCGAGAGGAGGCCTTGGTGGAGGCCGTCGACCGGGCGCGGCGCTGGTATCAAGAGAACAGGGCGGCGCTGCCGCCCGGCTGAGGGGTCCCGGGTTGGGCAAGAGGGCCCCGCGCGGAGGTCATCGGTGAGGCGGGGCGAGGAGTGGCGCGCGGAGAGCGCCGGAGGCGGGGAGGTCGCGCGTTCTTGAGCTGTCGCGGGCCTTGCTCGCGGCGCTCTTTCTTGGCACCCTGGCGATGGTGACCCCCCTTTGGTGGATGCGCGATGATCGGAGCGTGGACTTCATGATCCTGCCTTGCCAGCGGCACCTCTTCGAGATCCCCGAGGAGGTCAGCTACCTCAACTGCGCCTACCTGTCGCCCTTGATGAAGGCCGTGTCCGAGGCCGGGGTCGCGGGGTTGCGGCGCAAGGCGGCGCCCTGGGAGATCGTCGCCGAGGACTTCTTCACGGGGTCGGAGGCGGCGCGGTCGGGTTTCGCGCGGCTGCTGGGCTGCGATCCGGGGTGCGTCTCGATCGCCCCCTCGGTGAGCTACGGCGTGGGGGTGGCGGCGGCGAACCTGCCGATGGGGCCGGGTCGGCGGGTGGTGCTGCTGGAGGAGCAGTTCCCGTCCAACGTCTACCCGTGGCTCGCCCGCGCCGAGGCGACGGGGGCGGAGGTCGTCTTCGCGGCCCGCGACGCGGGCGGCGCGGACGCGTGGACGGCGCCGCTGCTGTCGCTCATCGACGAGCGTACGGCCGTCGTGGCCGTGCCGGCCTGCCACTGGACCGACGGGACGACCGTCGATCTGGTGGCCGTCTCCCGGCGCTGCCGGGAGGTCGGCGCCGCGCTGTCCCTGGACCTGACCCAGTCGCTCGGGGCGTGCCCCTTTGATCTGGAGGGCGTGCAGCCGGACTTTGTCGTCGCGGCGGCCTACAAGTGGCTCCTGGGGCCTTACGGGCTGGCCTTCATGTACGCCGCGCCCCGGCACCTCGGCGGCGTGCCCCTCGAGTTCGGCTGGATCAACCGGGAGGGGAGCGAGGACTTCGCGCAGCTCGTGCGCTACCGCGAGGGCTTCGCCCCTGGGGCGCGGCGCTACGACGTCGGCCAGCGGAGCAACTTCGTCACGCTGCCCATGATCGCGGCGGCCCTGGATCAGATCCAGGCCTGGGGCGTGGAGGCCATCGCCGAGACGCTCGGCGCGCTGACGGGGGAGATCGCCGCGCGCGCCGCGGTCCTGGGCCTGGAGGTCTGCGAGGCCCGCGCGCCGCACATGCTCGGCCTGCGTGCGCCGGGCGGGTTGCCCGAGGGGCTGGCCCGCCACCTCGTCGAGGCGAAGGTCTTCGTCAGCGTGCGCGGCGACGCGATCCGCGTCTCCCCACACCTCTACAACGGCGCGCGCGATCTAGAGCGGCTCTTTGGCGCGCTGGAGCGCTTCAAGCCCGGAGGTTTCACGTGAAACACACGGTCTTTGTCGTCGGGATGGGGTTCGGGCTGGTGATCGCGGCGCTGGGCGGCTGCGCTGAAGAGGAGGAGGTCGAGGGGGCCTGCGCGGGGGGTCAGCGCTCGGGCGTCCAGGGGCAGGTGATGGTGGCGAGCTGCTCCGACCCGGTCTTCTTCGCCGACGTCACCCTGTTCAACGAGCTTCAGTTCGAGGTGGCCTCCACCCAGGCGGACGCCGAGGGGCGCTTCTCCTTCCCCGCAAGCGCGCTGCCGGGCGACGGGGTCTTCATCCTCACCGCGCGCTCCGGCCCGCTGCGCGGCCCCGCGCGCCCCGCGCCCTTCAGCGTCGAGGCTGGCTGCAGCGCCTTCCAGACCGTGAAGATGGCCACGGACTGAGGGCGCTCACCAGGCGCTCCAGTCGACGCCGCCGAGGAGCCAGACGGAGAGGGCCGGCAGGCCGCTCTGGCGGCGGAGCGCCGGGGCGAAGCCCGCCGAGGCCTCGACGAAGCGGGCGCCCCAGGTGTAGCGCCCCAGGGCGGCGATCCCGAAGGCGCTCTGGCCGTCGAAGGCGGCCAGATCCGTGACGACGGCGAGGTGGCCCGACTCGCCGACGACGCGCGGCCCGAGGCGCGCGGTGGCGAAGCTCTGGACCCGGAACTCGGCCCAAGCCGCGCCGGCCATCGGCACGACGTAGGGGTTGAGCCCGCCGAGCCGCGTCAGGGTCAGGAAGTCCTGCCCGCGTGCCGCCCCTGCCTGGATCTCGATCAGCGGCCCCAGCGTCCACTCTGGCGCGATCCGCAGCCGCCCGGCGATCCGCGGCGCGCTCCCGCTCGACTGAAGGTCGGCCCCGAGGCGCACCTCGGCCTGGGCGTCGCGGCGCCACCAGCCCAGCGTCCCGGTCGGGCTGAACACCCCCCGCGCCGCCGGGATCGGGGCCGTCGTCTCAGGCAGCGGGCCGAAGTCGTAGAGCCTCCCGTCCGCCGAGGCGCCCGCGTAGAAGCCCTCGGGCAGGTAGACGAGCATCCCCGCGTCCAGCCCCGCGTAGGAGGCCAGCAGGCCCTCCTCCTTGACCAGCGCCCCGCGCTCCCAGGGCGCGAAGAGGATCCCCGCGAAGGCGGCCTCGCCGCGCGCCCCGACCCAACCCTTGCCCCAGCCCCAGGAGGGGGACCAGCGCGCGTCCAGCGTGTCGGTCTGGAGCTGGAGCGTCAGGCCACCGGTGCTGACGCCCAGGTCGAGCACGGCGTGGGAGTCCTCGTTGAACTCGCCGCCGAAGGCCGCGCGCCAGTAGACCGGGCGCTCGTCGGCCCGCGCGCTGGCCGCGATCAGGAGCGCGGCGGCCGCCAGCGAGAGCGCGCAGGCGCGCGCGCGGATCTTAATTTGTCGATTTGTTTCAAGGGCTTCGGGCGACGTCGAGGGCAAGGGCGCCTCCTGCTCGGCTTGTGCGTCGCGGATCGTCGGCGGCGCCAGCGGCGATCCTCGCCGCTCGACCGGGGCGGCGGCCCTCAGGGCCGCCCGGTTGTCCTTAGCAGGCCGCCCCGAGAGAGGCAACGCCCCGGCCTCGCCTGCGCCTTCGGCGACCTCGTCCCTGATCGCCATCGCGCCCTCCTGCCGGCTTCCGTCCGGTGAGCCCGCGCCTCTCGACTGCGGGTTTGTTCAGTGAAGGTTCCAAGGGCCGCGACGCCACGGCATCCCACGCCACGATCGTGCCGACGGCGTATCGCCCCACGCTCCTCGCACCGCCCCCGTTGGGGACGGGCTCGTCGGGTGGGGCTGGAATCTCAGGGCGGGCTGCGC
>SYOX01000045.1 GCA_005804885.1 Pseudomonadota bacterium | reverse complement strand
TGGGGTCAGTGCATTGGCCTTGCTCAAAAACTCGATCCCGTGTTGGCCGCCATCCTTCATCGACCCGTGGGCCTGTCAAAAGGGCTCAGAGGGCTCTGCGCCGGGTCCCGGAGGAGATGTGACTAAGAGACAGCCTTGCGCAGCGAGGGAGCCAGTGGCTCACGGGGGACAGGGGGTCGAGTGCGATCCGCCCGTGTCCGTAATTCAGGCGTCCCCCCTCCTTCCGGAGGGAGGAGGGGGACAGGGGGTGGAGTGTGGGGGTGGAATTTTGTGCCGAATTGGGAGTTGGTCTGGCTGATGGAAGGAAAGGAAGAGGGGAGCCCGCCGGTGGCTTGGAAGCACACCGACGGGCGTCAAGGGCGAATCGCTCAGGTGTCCTTGGCAGGCGCCTTCTTGCGAGAGCGGGAGGGCTTTCCCGTGGCGGGAGTCGAATCAGCGTCAGGGGACGCCTCCGCCTTCTTGCCAGAACGGCTCCTGGACTTGGGGCTGGACTCGTCGTCCTTGGGAGTGACCGTCGCTGACTTTGCCTTCGCCTTGCCACTGGCCTTGGGTGTGGATGCGACAGCCGTCTTTGTCGGAGCTTTGGACGCCTTGGCCCCCTTGGCGGGCTTGACGACTTCCTCCTTCTTCGCCCTTGAAGGCTTCCTGGCTGCGGCCTTGTTGGCCGTGGCCTCGCCCTGATCGGCCTCGCCGCCCTCTTCAGTGACCGCGTCCTCAGCCGCGACCGCCTCAGGAGCGGGGCCGGCGCCTTTGGATCGCGGCGACCTGCGGCTTCGGCGAGGCAACTTCTCCTCCTCGACGGTGGGGGCGGGGGCCTCGATCGAAGGTTCGCCCTCATCGCTGGCGGGAAGATCCACAGCCTCCCCAAGGTCAGCCTCGGCAGGCGCCTCTGAGGTCACCTCGGCAGGCCTTCTGCTCCTGGGGCTGCGACGTGAGCGCCTCGGCGACGAGGCAGCCCCGACGCTCTCGGGGTCGGAGGTCGCCGCCTCGTCGGCCTCAACGGCGACTGAAGCTTCTTCAGTCAGCACCACATCGGCGGCTGGCTCGTCGGCCGTCGCTTCCTGAGCAACCTTCGCGGAGCGGCCTTTTCGCTTGGGCTTGTCCTCGACGGACTGTTCTTTCACGTCTTCGTGGGTCTTGCCTGGCGCGTTGACCTCGACCTCATCGGTTGAGGTGAGCTCGTCGTCGTGTTCACCGTCGCTCGCCTGATCGGAGGTGTGCGTCGCCTCGTCGCCCCTGGAGAACCTGGAGCGCCTCGATCTGCGGCTTCGGCGTGGCTTCCTCTCGGCCCCCTCGGCGGCCTCGCCCTCGGAGGTCGTGTCGGCCGCAGCGGCAGGTACGACCTCAGCACCACCGGAGGAGCCTCGACGGCTCTCGGCCTCCTCGGCCTCGGGGTTTGCGTCGACTTCGAGCACGGCAGCGTCACCGCGACCGCGCCTTGACGAGCGACCTCGACGCTCACGCCGCCGCTCGCCGGTGGGCGGGCCCTCGTCCTGAGACGAATGCTCCTGTTCGACAGCCTCGTCTTCCTCGCTGGGGGCGGGGCCTTCGGCCTGCGGCTCGTCGCCAGGGGTTGCCTCCGAAGAGAGCGCTTCGAAGGCCTTCGAACGGCCCCGGCGCCGACGACCACGCCGTCGTCGCTCTCGCCTTGAGCCGGCGCTGTCGTCCTCATCGCCTGCTGCCTGCGCGTCCGCGCCTCCGGCCTCCTCCTCGGGAGGAGCCTCGACGGCGACTGAAGCCGTCGCGACGTCGCGCTCAGCCTCACGGCGGCGACCACGCCCTCGACGGCCACGACGACCCCGAGCCTCGCGGGTCGGCTCGGCCTCGGCGCTGGCCTCCGGGGAGAAGGGCAGGTCGTCTATCTCTTCGAGATCATTGTCTTCTTCCTCGCGCGCCCGATCCTTGACGGAGCCGCGCTCCTTGAGATCTTCGTCGCGCTTCTTGTCGGCGCGCCCCTGCGAGTCCTCGTCGCGCTCCCTGGCGATGCGATCCTTCTTGCGATCTTTGTCGCGATCTTTGTCGCCAGACGTGTCACGATCTTTGTCGCCAGACTTGTCACGGTCCTTGTCGCGATCCTTGTCACGATCCCTGTCACGATCCCTGTCGCCAGACTTGTCGCGATCCTTGTCACGATCCCTGTCGCCAGACTTGTCGCGATCTTTATCGCGATCCTTGTCGCGATCCTTGTCGCGATCCTTGTCGCGATCCTTGTCTCCAGATTTCTCGCCGGACTTCTCGCCGGTCCGCTCGCCGGCCTGCTCCTCGCCACGTTGGCGACGACCACGGCGGCGGCGCTTGCGGCGGCGCTCGTTCTCATCATCCTCGGCGTTGTTGTCGCCCGGACGGGCCTCGTCCTCCTTGAAGGCCGCTTCAAGGACTTGATCGAGGGTGGGCTCGGCGGCCTTCTCGTCCGCGTCCTGATCGCCGTCCATGTCCTCGTCGCCCTCTCGCCGGCGACCTCGGCCGCCGCGGCGTCGCCGCCGCTTGCGGCGCCTGCGCTCCTCGTCGTCTTCCTGTTGAGCCTGGGCGGCGGGGGAGGGCGCCGCCGCGATCGCGACGACCTGCTCCTCGGCCTCTTCAGCCTCCTCGATCTGTTGGGGGGCATCCTCCTCGATGTCCTCAGGCTCCTCGAAGATGGCGACGGGCGCATCCATCAGGTCGACCTCTTCGCGCTCCCCTCGGGTGGCGTAGAAGTTGCCGATCTCGTTTCGGGGCTTGTTGTCCGGGAAGACCTGGATGGTGACGCCGAGGGTGCGCTCCAGCGTCGAGATCTCCGCCCGACGGTCATTGAGCACATGGATGGCGACCTCGACGGGCAGGACCGCCTGGACGGAGCAGACCTCTGGCTCGAAGAAGACGTCGCGGATCTTGCGCATGGCGGCGTCGGCGCATGAGGACACCGAGCGGATGAGGCCGGTCCCCTCGCAGCTCTTGCAGTGCTCAAAGGACGCTCGGTCGACGGTCCCGTGGATGCGCTGGCGGCTCATCTCCAGGAGCCCGAAGGCGCTGATGGAGCCAATGTTGTAGCGCGCCTTGTCGGACTTCATCGCCTTGTTCAAGGCGGCCTCGACCTTACGGCGGTTCTTCTGAAGCCGGAGATCGATGAAGTCGATCACGATCAAGCCGCCCAGGTCCCTCAGGCGAAGCTGGCGGGCGATCTCCTCGGCCGCCTCGAGGTTGGTGTTGAGCGCCGTATCCTCCATCGAGCTGCCGCCCATCGAGCGACCCGAGTTGATGTCGATCGCCACCAGCGCCTCGGTCCGATCGATGACGATGCTCGCGCCCGAGGCCATCTCCACGGTTCGCTTGAAGGTGTTGTGGATCTGGGTCTCGATGCCAGCATTGTAGAAGAGCGGCTGGGTGCCCCGGTAGGGCTTGAAGCGCTTGATGAGCCTCGGCAGGGCGGCCTTGACGTAGCTCATCGCCCGGTCATAGGCGTTGGGGTCGTCGATGACGACCTCCTCCGTGTCGGTGGTGAAGTAGTCCCGGACGCACCGCACCACCACGTCCTGCTCCAGGAAGAGCGCGCCGGGCCTCGGCGCCTTCTTGAAGGCCTTCTCGATGCGATCCCAGAAGCGCAGCAGCGTCGTCAGGTCGCGCTCGATCTCGGTCTTGGGCTGCGCGACACCCTCCGTTCGGACGATCACGGAGTGGCCCTTGATCTTGACCGCCATCTTGGAGAGGATCTCCTTGAGGCGCTTGCGCTCCTTGTCATCCTCGATCTTCTTGGAAATCCCCCCGATCCCTTCCTTGTTCGGCAGCAGGACGGCGTAGCGGCCCGGCAGGCTGATCTGCGTGGTCAAGGCGGCGCCCTTCTTGCCCTCAGGCTCGCGGGTGCACTGCACGATGAGGTGCATCCCAGCCGTGACGGCCTCCTCGATCCTGGGCCTGCGACCCTCGATGCCCTTCTTGAACCACTGCGGCTCGATGTCGTTGATCGCCAGGAAGCCGTTTCGCTCGCCCCCGTAGTCGACGAAGCAAGCCTGGATCGCCGGCTCGACCCGGATCACCGTCCCCTTGTAGATGTTGCCCCTGAGCCGCCCGCGCTCGATGGACTCGATGTGGAGGTCCTGAAGGACGTTGCCCTCGACGATCGCCACACGCGTCTCTGTCGCGGAGGCGTTGATCAGCATCTTCCTGGTCATTTCTCTTCCTGCTCCACGAGGTCACCCTCGCGTGCGCCGCACCCGGCGATCGACCTGGGACACCGTCAACCCCTCTCGGGGCCGCCGCGCGCTTCGTTGGCCTGTCGGGCCGCCTCGCGCTGGCGAGCGTCGATGTCTCTGGCCGTCAATCCGCCAGGGTGGGGGCCGAGGACTTCCTCGTGGCGTTCAAGCCACATTCTGGCGTCGTCCCAGGCCCCGATTTCTGTCAACGCCCGCACGATGAACGCCGCAGATTGCGGCCTCATCGCCACTGATTCGCGCAGCGCGCGCATGAACGCGCGCACGGCGGGCCGGTACTTCTTCTGGTTGAACCGGGCCATGCCCAGGTTCTCGTAAACCATCCCGGCGAGGTCGTCCTCGCCGGGAGACATCTGAGCGATGGCGCCCCCGAAGAGCGCCTCGGCCATGGCCATGTCGCCTTCGAGGAAGAGCGCCGAGGCCCTGTTGTTCATCTCCGCGATCCGCGCCCGGGCGGCCATCCTCTCGACGACCACGGGCTAGGAGCGCCGTCCAAGACGCTGCTCGGACTCCAGATCGAATCCCACAAGCGTCGCCCCTGAGCGCTCCACGCGACCTGACCACCTCCAGAGCTGCGCGTCCTCATCGAAGCGCAGCCGCACCTCAAGGCCGTCGCCGGCCTCGACCCGGACGTGGGGCAACGTGAAGAGATACTGACCCCAATGGGTCCCTCGGCCAGGCTGCGTGCTCAACACCACGCCCGGGGACATGTCGGCCTCGAACCAGCCCGCCAGCCCCCTGACCGCACCCGGCCTCTGCATCACGAACGAGATCGTCCTGTCGTAACCCCCTGAAACCTTCGGCGGCCTCAAGGTTCGGTAGTCCACCGGAGGCGCCATCAGCGCCTCCGGTGACAACTGGACGTGGTAACAATAGTTGAGCGCGTACTTACGGCCAGCGTCCATCACCAGCCCGTAGAGGTGCTCATCGAAGAGATCGACGGATCGGAGGCGGATGTCACCCACGGGGGCCAACCGCATCCTCACCACCCCAGGGCAGAAAACCCCCCCAGGTTTGAGCCATCGCTCTGAAGCCTCAACAGCTTCGAGCATCGCGTCGTCTACCACGAAACGGCCCATGAAGTCACTGACGATCACGTCGACCGCCTCAAGCGCCTCCATCTGCACGAAATCCCGCTGGTGGACCTTCACCACGCCGTCCAGGCCGTTGGCCGCCACCAGCTCCCTGGCCAGCCCCGCCACGCCCATCGACTCCACCGCGTGGACCCTCGCCGCACCCCGCCGGGCCGCCAGCATCGACAAGACGCCCGTCCCCGCGCCGACGTCCAGGACAACGTCGCCCGGCTTGACCAGCGACCTGATCGCCGCCTCGTAGGCGTCCATCCGGTGGTAATCGTCCAACAGGCGCCGGTGGTAGTCCAGGCTCGCGTCGTGACCCCGAGTCGTGGCCCCCGTAGGCCCGCGATCACCGCTCAAAGGGTCTGACCATTGCGGCCGCTGAGGATGCTCTGGTTCTTGCACCCGTTCTCATCGCCGCCATCACACGCCTTCTTGTAAAGCTCAAGCGCCCGGTTGATGTCCACGCCCACGCCGCGGCCCTTCTCGTACATCACCCCGAGGTTGCTGCAGCCGAGCATGTTCCCGCCGTCACAACCCTCCTGGTAGAGCTTGACCGCCTTCGCGTCGCTCTGCTTGACCCCCGTCCCCTTGTCGTACATGAACCCCAGGTTCGTGCAGCCCGGCTTGTGCGCCATGTCGCAGGACTTCTTGAAGAAATCCGCAGACTTGACGTCGTCCTTCGCCACCCCGATCCCATCCCGGTAGATGACCCCGACGTTGTTGCAACCCAGCGCGTAGTCCATCTTGCACGACTTGATGTAGAGCTTCGCAGACAACTCCAGATCCTGGATCACCCCAAGACCTCGCTCGTAGGCGTAGCCCAGGTTCGTGCACGCCCTGGCGTCCTTCTTGTCGCACGCGATCTGGTAGAGCTGGCCCGCCTTGACGTCGTCCAGCACCACCCCCCCGCGACCCTTGTCATAATTGAGGCCGAACTCGTAGCACTCCTCTCCAGTGGCCTTCTCGCACGCCAGTCGATGCAGCGTAAACGCGCGCTCCAGGTTCTTCTCGACGCCCTCGCCCATCAAATACATCGAGGCGAACTGCCGGCAGTCGGCCACCTGGCCGTCGTCGCAGCCCTGCTTGAAGAGCAGGAAGCAGTCGTCGAGCCTGTCCTCCTTGCACGCCCTGAGGTAGAGCCCTACGGCCTTCTCTCGGTTCTTCGTCACCCCGCGGCCCTCCGCGTAGAGGGTCCCGAGCGCCTGACACGCCTTCCCTTCGCCCCCGTCGCAGCCCATCTGGTAGAGCTGCGCTCCCTTGTCCTCGCTCTTGTCCACTCCCTTGCCGGCCAGGTAAGCCCCGGCGAGCTTCCGACACTCCTTGCCGTCGAGCCCGCAAGCCTGCTTGTGCCAGTAGAAGGCCTTGCCCGCGCTCTTGCTCACCCCCGCACCCGACAGGTGCAACTCGGCCATCTCCTTGCAACCCTCGACGCTCTCGCCCTTGCACGACTTCTCGAACAAGGCCGCAGCCGCGCCCTGGTGCTTCGTGACATCCTGCCCCTTGGCGTACTGTCGACCCAGCTCAAGGCAGGCGTCGCCCGAATCACACGCCTTGAGCGCGTCGGCGATGATCTCCTCGTCGCTGTCACCCCCCGAGACCAGCGCGATCACCGCCGCCCCCACGACGAGACCCAGAACCAACAGCACCCCGGCGATCCCGACAAGGAGGAGGACGACCGTGACTCCCTTCGATCCTCCCTTCTCAGCTGGCGCCGCAGGCACCCTCAGCGGGGGCTCCTTGAGGGTCGGCTCGCGCTCGGGCAACCTCGCCCGACCCTGTCCATCAGCGGCAGGCGCATGATGGGCGTCCCCAAGGGCCGCGACGGGCACCCTGTTGAGGTCAGTCGCGCCATAGAGGGGGGGAAGAGGGCCGCTGTCGGCCACGGGTCCTCGTCCGGTCTGGTTCATGGGGTCGAGCGTCTCCTTGATCGGATTGATGACAGCGCCAACCCTCAACGACGGCGCCATCGGGATTTGAGCCGGATTGAGCGCCTCGAGCGCCTCCGCGAAGGCATGGGCGTCGGCGTAGCGCGCCTTGTAGTTCTTGTCCGTCGCCCGCGCCAGAACAGGACCCAGCACCGAGCGACGCAGATCATCTGGGATGTCCACCCCGCGGGCGTGGATCATCATGCAAGAAAGCACCGTCTCGGCCTCCACCACAGGCTTCCCGGTGAGCATCTCGGACAACACCAGCCCCATCTGGTAGACGTCGAGCGCCGGCGTCGCGATCAGCCCGTCGATGTACTCCGGCGCGGCGTATTGAGGGGTGAAGACGGCCTGACCCGCCCTCGTTATCTTCTGATTCTCCTCCTGAGCCTGACCCACGCGAGCAATGCCGTAATCGAGGATCTTGAGGACCTCGACGCGGGAGCCAGGCTCGGTCAAGAAGAGGTTGGAGGGCTTGAGGTCCTTGTGCACGATCCCCAGAGCGTGGCCCCTGGCCAGACCGTCCAGGCAGGGCATCATCAGCGCGAGCGCGCGCCTGGGATCCATCGGCCCGTTGAGCACGAGGTCCTGCTCAAGATCCCGGCCCTGGAGCAGCTCAAGCACGGTGTAGAGGCGGTCGAAGCTTCCTCTTGAACCGTCGGGCAGGTGGAGCGTCATGTCCTTTCGGCAGGCCAGGATGGTCACGACGTTCGGGTGACGGATGCGCGCGGCGACCTGGGCCTCCTGCAAGAAGCGACGCTCAAAGGTGGACAGAGCGCCCGCAGAGCCCGTCAAGGGCTTCATGATCTTGAGCGCGATGTGCATGCCGGTGTCGCGCTGGACGCCCGAGTACACATCCGCGAACCCTCCGCTGCCGATGTAGCCCGTCACCTCGTAATAGTCGTCGATGACGGTGCCGGGCGGGATTTTTTCGGGGAAGGCGACGGACATCGAAGGGCCTCTCGTCGTGTCATGAAGCGACCCATCTTGCCCGATGACAGGGTCAGTGACCACAAAACACCGCGCAAGCCTTGAGTCTTCCTCGACATTGGCCCCGACAAGGACTCTTGTCCAGCACCCAGTTGCTTGATCGCGACAGAACCCGATCAGGGGCCCGAGCGCTCACAACCTCGGCTGCGCCCCAACGCGCAGGCCTTCTTGTACAACTCCACCCCTCGGCCTTCGTCGCGTGGGACCCCCAGGCCACCCATGAACATGTCCCCGGCCAGCTCGCACCCGGCCCCGTTGCCCAGGTCGCAGCCCTTGACGAAGAGGGCGGTCGCCTTGCCCAGATCCTTCTTGATCCCCTGGCCAAACTCTCGCTTGACCCCGAGGTTCGTGCAGCCTTGTCCCGCCCCGGCCTCGCAAGCCTTCTCGTAATAGTCCACGGCCTTGTCGTAATCCTGCTTCGTCCCTTTGGCCGTATCGTAGGCAAAGCCCGCGTTGGTGCAGGCCGCCGAGTTCCCATCCTTGCAGCTTTTCTTGAATAACTTCAAGGCTTTGGGGAGGTCCTGCTTCGTCCCCTTGCCCTCGTCGTGCATCCTGGCGAGGCTGAAGCAGCCCACCGCGCTGCCGCCCTGGCAGGACTGATCGTAGTACTTGAGGGCCTTGCCGACGTCGAAGCCAACCCCCTTGCCCTCCTCGTAGAGCGTCCCGAGGTTGTTGCAGCCGGTCATCTCCAGGCCAGCGCAGGCCTTGCGGTAGAGATCCGCCGCTCTCCCTGCGTCCTCGGCCACGCCGCGTCCCTGCGCGAACTGCAAGCCTTCGTTGGTGCAGCCGGCCATCTCGCCCAGCGCGCACGCCTTGCGGTACAACTCGACGCTCCGCGTCTCGTCCTTCAGGACGCCGTCGCCGGCCTCATACATCAAGCCCAGGTTGAGGCAACCGCCGCCGCCCCCTTCGAGCCCGCAAGACTTGTCCAACAAGGCATGCGCCTTGGCCGCGCTGGCGTCCGTTCCCTGACCGGACTTGAACATCAAGGCGAGGTTGGTGCAAGCGCGGGCCACCCCCGCCTCGCAGGCCTTGTCGTAGAGGCGAAGGGCCTTCTTGGCACTCTTGCTTGTCCCTATCCCGTTCTGGGACATGAAGCCGAGCGCCGTGCATCCCACCATGCTTCCAAGATCACACGACTTATCATAATATTTAAATGATGATTTAACATCTTTTTTTACGCCTTCTCCCTTTTCATGGAGAAGGGCGAGGTTGTTGCAGCCGGGGGCGTTCTTCTTCTCGCAGGCTTTGCGGTAGAGTTTGGCCGCGGCCTTGTCATCGCGCTCGACGCCATCGCCGTTGTCGAGCATCAGGCCGTAGTTCGTGCAGCAGCCAGCGTCCCCTTTGTCGCAGCCCTTGTCGTAGTAGCCCGCCGCCCTCTTGAGATCCCGCTTGACGACCTCGCCGTTGACGAAGCGAAGGCCGAGATCGAGGCAGCTCTCTCCCTGGCCGAGATCGCAGGCCTTCTCGGCCAGCGACGTCGCTTCGTCTTGATCCTCCAGGACGCCCTGGCCTTTCTCCGTCAGGATCGCGAGCTCTCGACACCCCTGGGCGACGTCCTCATCGCAGGCTTTCTTGAAGAAGCTCGCCGCTTCGGGAAACTTCTCCTTGTCGCGAAGGGCCTTTCCAGCCTCGAGACACTCCGCGCCCTCGCAGCGGGAGAGCTCATCGGTGAACAGGAAGTAGAGGCCGCCGCCGAGGCACGCCAGCAAGGCGAGGCCAAAGACGCTGACGAAGACCACGACGATGGGCATGATTCCGCTGGTGATGGGGGCAGGGTCGGCAGGAGGGGAGGGGGCCTTGAGGCCGAGGGGAGGGGGCGAGACCGCCTCGACCATCGTGCGGACCTTGGGTCGAACGCTGGGCTCGGCGGGCGTGGCCTCCACGGCGTGGAGTTGAAGGGAGGGTCTGACCGTGAACCCAGGGCCGAGGGCCTCCAGAGCCTCGGCCATGGCGCTGGCGTCG
Source organism: Pseudomonadota bacterium (assembly GCA_005804885.1). GTDB lineage: Bacteria > Myxococcota_A > Bradymonadia > Bradymonadales > SYOX01. The sequence goes on along the minus strand of SYOX01000045.1, from coordinate 20,031 downwards.
ACGTAGCGGGATTCGTGATCGCGGTGCGTGGCGCAGCTCAGGAGAGGACCGAGGGGCGGCGCGGCGAGCTCGGCGGGGATCTTGATGCCCTCGGTGTGGATGAGCATGCTCGACAGGAAGGTGTCGGCCTCAACGGCGGGCTTCCCGGTGAGCATCTCGATGAGGATCAACCCCATCTGGTAGACATCGGCGGCTGGCGTGGCGATGAGGTCGTGGAGGTACTCCGGCGGGACATACTGGGGGGTGAAGAGGGCCTGTCCGGTCTGGGTCAGGCGTCCTCCCTCTCGCTCGGCCTCGCCCACGCGGGCAATGCCGTAATCGAGGATCTTGAGGACCTCGACGCGGGAGCCAGGCTCGGTCAAGAAGAGGTTGGAGGGCTTGAGGTCCTTGTGCACGATCCCCAGGTCGTGGCCTCTGGCCAGACCGTCCAGACAGGGCAGCATCAGCGCAATGGCCCGCTGGGTCGTCATGGGACCATTGAGCGAGAGCTCCTGGGCGAGGTCGCGCCCCTCCAGCAATTCCATCACGATGTAGACGCGATCGAACTGGCCTGAGTCGCCGCTGGGCAGCTTCACCGACATGGAGGGCCGGCAAGCCAGCGTGGTGACCACGTTGGGGTGGCTTATCCGGGCCGCGATCTGCGCCTCCTGGATGAAGCGCTGCTTGAAGTTATCGCGCGTGGAGGTGGAAGCGGGCAGGGGCTTCATGATCTTGAGCGCGATGAGCATACCGGTGTCGCGCTGGACGCCCGAGTACACATCCGCAAACCCGCCGCTGCCGATGTGGTCCCTGATCTCGTAGTAGTTGTCGACCACGGTGCCAGAGGGCAGGACTGAGGGGAGATCGAAGGACATGGTCGGCTCCGGTAGGTAATCCTCAATCAAGACCGCTCTATATCTAATGGATATGAGGGCCCCCGTCGACCATCCAATGGCCGTATAGGCATGGTCACAACATTACATAATGCAAAATTATCCTGACCGGCAGCCGACGGTCGCCACAACATCGACGACCCCCTGGAAGACTCCTGACGGTCTTCCGTATTGCCAGACTCCATGATTTTACATAATGCATGTCTCGTCAATCCAGTGTCATCGAAGGGTAGGGGAGACCCGATCGACGCCATGGACATGTCAGGGGGTTGATCTGTCTATTGGATGAAAAGGGCAGGGCGGCTCAAGTCATGTTGATGATGATTGTCTTCTTCTTGGTGAAGTGCTCGATCATGGCCTCGAGCGAGGCCTCCTTGCCGAGGCCCGACTTCTTCACACCGCCGTAGGGCAGGGCGGCTTGAACCACCAGGTTCTGGTTGACCTGGACGAAGCCCGCCTCAAGCCTGTGGATGGCGTCCATGGCGAGCTTGAGGTCGTTTGTCCAGACCGTGGCAGCCAGACCGAAGTCCGTGCCGTTGGCCTCCGAGAGCATGGTTTCGTAGTCGCTCCACTTGATCACGCAGGTCACCGGGCCGAAGATCTCCTCCTGGCAGAGGGTCATATCGTTGGTCATGTTGGTGAAGATGACCGGCTGGAGGAAGAGGCCATCGGCCAGCCTGGGGTCGTCTGGGAGCTTGTTGCACACGTTGGCCACCGCGCCCGGTGTGTTCTTGCCCAGCTCGACGTAGCGCTTCACCGTCTCGTACTGGCCCTTGGAGATGATCGTCCCGATGTCGGTCGCCTCGTCGAGAGGGTCGCCCATCTTCAACGCGTTGACCCGCGCGATGAGACGCTCCACGAAGGCGTCGTGGATGTCTTCGTGGACGAACATCCGACTCGCTGCCGTACAGCTCTGCCCCTGTCGGGTGAAGCGCATCCCCGAGATGGCCCCGTTGACCACCCTGTCCAGATCCGCGTCCGCGAAGATGATCATCGGGCTCTTGCCGCCCAACTCCAGCGTGACGGGGACGATCTTCTCGGCGGCGGCCTTGGCGACGAGCTTCCCGGTCTCGACGGACCCGGTGAAGGAGATCTTGGCGACCTTGGGGTGTACCACCAACGGGGCGCCGCACTCAGGCCCGAAGCCGGAGATGATGTTGAAGACACCCGGCGGCAGCACCTGGTTCATGATCTCTGCCACGCGAAGAACAGCCAGCGGCGCCTCCTCGGCGCTCTTGACCACGACCGAGTTGCCAGCCACGAGGGCAGGCGCGATCTTGAGGGCCATCAAGAGCATGGGCACGTTCCACGGGATGATCGCGCCTACGACACCGATGGGTTGCGGGACAGTCATCGTCAACATGTTGGTATCAAAGGGGATTGTCTCGCCCTTGATCTCCGAGCCGAGTCCCCCGTAGAAGGTGAAGGCGTCTGCCAGCACGGAGGCCTCCACACGGCTCTCGGTGCGCAAGGCCTTGCCGGTCTCCAGGGCGACAAGCCGTCCCAGCTCCTCGACGTGCTCCATCAAGCGTCTGCCACACTCCGAGATCAACCTGCCGCGCTCTCGTGCCTTGACCTTCGCCCAGGACTTCTGAGCCGCAGCCGCCGACTCGACGGCGGAGGAGACGTCGGCCGCTTCGCCGTATGGGCTCTGAGCGATGACCTCCCTCGTCGCAGGGTTGATGACGTCAAAGGTCCTGCCGGAGAGCGAACCAACAAGCTGGCCGTCGATGAGGTGTTTGCCTGAGAGGCGGGCAGCAAGGGCACGAGGGTTCAATTCGAGGTTATCGGACATGTGTCGTGGCTCCTTGGAGAGGGTCAATAGAGTGGGGCTCGCTTGATTCCAGAGGTCGGCGAGGGTTCCAGAGGTCGGCGAGGGGAGGCATGGGAAGCGAACTCTCGCCAGGTCCTCTCGTGAGTTCTCGCGGTCTCGAAGGAGTCAATGCACCCGGCCTGAGGGGTCTCCTGTTCCTTCCTGAAAAAGTCACCCTCGGCACATCAGGCTTATAACGCAGCGCATGGAGGAAGGCCACCCCGCTTCCACGAAGGGTGATACAGACTTAGATCAATGATTTTACATAATGCATTCTTCTTTGTTGATACTTCCATTGAACGGACAACTCCGATTCAGAAATAACCTGTCAAGAGAGCGGAGGTTGAATCCGACGAGCCTCAAGGACACGGTGTTGGCCGCTGAAACGATCTCTGATGACGCGAACAGCATCCCAGTGGGTCGAGTGGGCCCGGAAGAGGGCAGGGGCTGATTCACCCTGGTCGTGTCCGATCTCGCAGATCAGGTAGCCGCCAGGCCTGATGTATCTCCAGGCTTCGGACACAAGCCCTTCGATGGCCTCAAGGCCCGAGGGGCCGCTGGTCAGCGCACCTCGAGGTTCATGGCCCTGGACCTCTTGATCGAGGCCCGCCAGATCCGACTCGGGGATGTAGGGGGGGTTGCTGACGATGAGGTCGAAGGGGCGGCCTTCGTAATGTGCGGAGAGGGGCTCGGTCAGATCTCCTTTGAGAAAGGTGATGCGATCCGTGACCTTGTGTGTCTCGGCGTTGATCCGTGCGACGTTCAGCGCGTCCTCGCTGATGTCGGTGGCGACGATGTCGGCATAGGGGAGCTCGCGGGCGAGCGCGACGGCAATGATCCCCGAGCCCGTGCCGATGTCCGCGATGAGAAGGCGCCTGTCCGAACGCCAGGGCTCGACGACGGGCTCGACGCGGGTCTTGTCTGCAACGGCCTCGGCGACTTCGGAGTCCTCGTCCTCTGGGTGGAGGGCGTGATCCGCAAGGTCCTGAGAAGTCTGGAGGTCTTCGAGGGGAATGGAGGAGATCTCGCCTTGTCCGCGGATGGGCTCTCCGACGATCATCCTGGCTCTGTAGCGCGCGAGCTCTACGACGGTCTCGGTGTCGGGACGGGGGATGAGGACGCGCTTGTCGACCATGAAGGGCATCGACCAGAACTCGCGGTGGCCGACGATGTAGGCGACTGGCTCTCGGTTGGTGCGTCGCTTGATGAGGCTCTTGAAGGAGGCGAGGTCCTCCGGGCCAAGCGGACGATCAAAGTGGGTGTAGAGTTGAACGCGTGAGAGCCCGAGGGTGTGGCCGAGGAGGATCTCGGCGTCCAGGCGAGGCTCATCGATCCCTCTTTGCTGGAAGAAGTCCTGGGTCCATCGCAGGAGTTTGAGGACGTTCCACGGTTCGTTACTCGGCGCTGATGTCATCCTTCACCTGTCGTCCTGATATTCCTCGTAATAGGCTGTGTTGAACTTGTAGGTGTTGAGGAATTCTCGTGCGACGGTCGCGCAGCGGTTTTCGGTCAGCGCCTGGCGAAGTTCGGTGGGGTTTATCTTCTCGAAGCGACTGCGGGTCAAGGAGACGGTGAGGTAGGTGGTGAGCTTCTTGGGAGCCTCGTTGGCGCCGTCGCGATGGCGGATGTTGGTGAAGTTGATGGAGAGCTTCTTGACGTCGGGGAAGTCGCTGAAGATCCCTCGGGCGCCGAGCGACCAGCGTGTTCGGCCGAAGACGATCCACTGGAGGGCTTTGCAGGCGAGGTCGTCTTCGGTCTGGCTGCCGATGGAGACCCAGACGTCGGCATCGACGTCCTTGCCGGTGATGGTGATCTTCTCGGTGAGGTCTCTTTGGGGGAAGCGCACGAGGTAGAGGCCGAGGTGGCGCTCCATTTTGAGCTTCGTGCCGAAGAGGTCGTCGTTCTTGTAGATCGTCTTGAGGGAGGTCTCGTCGTCGCCGATGGCCGGTGAGACGGTGGGGAGGTCCAGGGGCTCGTCAGGGCCGACGGGATCGACGTCCTCGATGGCAAAGTCGAGCGAATCCTGTGCAGCGGGTTCGACGGCGCCGGCGGTGAGGAGGATCCCGAGGGCGAGCGCGGTCTGTGGGATCTTCATGGGCGAGCCTACTTGGGTACGGGCTTGAGATAGGCCCGACCGTCCTTGATGACGACCTGGAAGTCCACCCCGCTGGCGTTGTGTTTCTTCATGATCGTGGGGGCTTGCTTGGCAATGGAGCGCGCCACGCTGTCGATGGAGAGGCCGCCGGTGTCCTCCTTGCACCTTCGCCGCGCGTCGACGAGGGAGTTGTAGATGGAGTTGAGCCTGTCCTCGCTGATGCCGGCGGCCTTCAGAGCGCTGCGATCTTCGGAGGCCGGTTGGGCGGGCGCTGGGGTCGGTTGGGTCGGAGCCCGGCGCTCCAGGACGCCGGGGGTCCTGGGTGTCTGGCCGGGGGTGGCGGCACCGGGGGCACCCCGTTGAGGGACGAGCATGCGAGGAGTCGATGTCGCGGAGCTTGGGGGCGGCGCGAGCGTGACCCCTGCTGGAGTGGCGATCCTCGGCGATGACTCGGCGCCAGGGAGGATCGGCGAGGACCCTTGGAGCGCCGCAGAGGGGGTGGGCGGGGGGGGGATGTTGGCATCCGGGTCCATCCCGAGCTTCTCCTTGAGCGCCCTGAGCTTCTCGTCCCGCCGCCTGGCCTCTTCTGGAGAGAGGTCGCGGGCCTGCGGGGTGGATCTGGACGGCGTCGCGAGGTGACGCGGCTCTGACGGTGGTCCTCCGCGCAGCTCGTTGAGGAAGGCGTCGGCGAGCGCCGCTGCTTCGGAGGCGCCTGTGCCGGATGATGTCCGCTGCGGTTGCTCCCGGGGGACCTCGTCCTCGATGGCGTCATCGGTTTGATCGAGGTCGTTCCCGATCTCGTCCCCGATCTCCTCCTCGCGGTTGATCTTGTTACGGACCTTCTGCTTGTGACGTATGTAGGTCCCGTTCTCTATCTGCCGGTCGACCCTGAGCCAATATGATCGGTAGGAGTTGTACTTCTGACTCAAGCTGTTGAGCCTGAATTTCAGCGCGGTCTTGCGTATGGGCTCGGACTCAAGACGGTGGAGGAGACGAACGACCTCCTTGAGGGCGGTCGTCGGGGGACGCTTCTCGATGCCCACGAAGTACTGCTCATAGAGAATGCGCAACCGGGCCAGCCTCTTTTCAAGGAGGATGAGGTTGGCCTCAATGTCGAATTCCTCTTCCGTGGGTCGCTGTACCATGTGAATGAGGGCCTCCTGCGCGCCGGTCAAAACCTGATGTTCAGGGGGTCAGGAAGAAGGCGGCTTCCTGTCGAAGGTACTATACCGGACGCACCTCCCTGGCGGCAAACACTGTCACGTCAGGATCTCGGGATCGGCTCGCCGGAGGCTCTCCAACGGCCAGGGGGCATCATCCCCCGGCGGATCCCCCTCGACGCTCTATCCGTCCTCGCCATGTTGATCCTTATCTTGTTGATCTTCTTCGTCTTGTTCGCCGTCAGGGGCTTGGGGGGCTTCCTCGCCTTGTTCGCCGTCCGGGGCTTGGGGGTCTGCCTGGGGGTCTGCCTGGGTGTCTTCGACATCGCCCCCATCTTCGCCTTCGGGATCGGCCCCAGCATCGTCGGTGGGGCCTGGGGATGGCGTCTCAGGGAGAGTCTCGTTATCGGGGAGCGCAGGGTCTGGCGCGTCATCGTCGATCTTCATCTGGATCGCTACGCTGAGCGGGATGTCGCCAAGCTCGCGGACCCTGCGCGTGTTGACGACGCTGTATTCGTTGTTGTTGGTGACGGGGAGGCGATCCAGGCTCAGGCGACCGTTGATCAGGTAGAAAGGGTGAAGGCCAGCGTCGGCCTGCTCTCTGGCGCGCCGCTCGACTTCGACGAGATCCACGAGCTCGGCGGCGTTGGCGGTGAGGTGGTGTCGCTGCCAGCGGCCTTCGATGAGGAGTTCGAAGGGAGGACAATCGCAGGGGGTGTCGTTGAACCTGGCCAGGATGGTCGTGTCATTTTCAAGGACGGAGGCTTGCTGGGCCCGTGAGGAGGCGGCGATGGCGCCAGTGACCTGGGACCTGGCCATCGTGAGGGACAACGAGGAGTCCGTCGGCTGGGCCTCGTTCACGTTCGCCGTCGTCGCGCAACCTGGAACAACGACGAGCAGCAGGATGAAGGCGAGCTGAAGGGCGCGCGGCAGAGCCGTCATGTCGTGCTCCCCTGATCATCGGAGTTTCTTGAGCCGGGCCAGGGGGTTAGATCGCGCGTCCAGAGGCAAAGTTGATCGCCGTCGAGCATGGCGTTGACCTCCGGGGAGTAGACCCCTGCCTGTTCAAAGATGATCAAGGGGGGGGAGATGTTCAACTCCCTGCGTCCATGATTGAGGGCGTCGAGGAGGACGAGGCTGGCTTTCTTGTCGACGAAGCTGTGGACGGTGGTGGCGCGGGCGGCCTTGAGTCCGGCGCGCTCCACGCAGGCGATCAAGCGGCTCAGGTGGGCGGCAGGGTAGATGATTTTCAGGCAGGCCCTGGGGGTCATCGCCGAGCGGCAGGCGGAGATGAGCGCCTCGAGGTCGCCGTTGACCTCATGGCGGGCGGCGAAGCGCTGGTTGTCGGTGTCTTGAGCGCCGACTTTGGGTGGAAAGAAGGGGGGGTTGAGCAGGACGAGATCGCAGCGGCCCAGGAGGGCCGGGTGGCGGTCGAGCTTGCGTAGGTCGCCGAGGAGAACCTCGGATCGACCCTCGAGCTGGCATCGAGAGAGGTTGCGCTGGGCGAGCGCGGCGAGCGCGGGCTGTATCTCGACGCCGACCAGATCGGCGTCGGGATGATGGCGGGCGACCTGGACGCCGATGACGGCGACGCCGCAACACGCGTCGAGGATGCGCCTCGGGGCGTGGCCGCCGCAAGAGGAGCCGAGCAGGACGGCGTCGATGCCGAAGCGGTAGCCATTTCTGGGTTGTTCGAGCAAGAGGAGGCCTCGGGCGAGGCTGTCGAGGGTTGTCGCGTCGTCGGGGGTCATCGTGAGGTTGCGAGGGTGAGGCCGAGGGTCTCTTCGATCTCGGCGACGGAGACAGGACCGAGGCGAAGCAGGGCAGGGGGGTGTACGCTCATGTCCAGGATGGTGCTGGGGAGGAGGCCGCGGGTCGGCCCAACGCCGATGTGCCCTGCGTAGCCAGGTTCACCGGAGAAGAGGCTGCTGACGAGGTGGCCTTCGCGGATTGGAGGGTCGCCCGTCAGGTTGGCGCTGGTCCCGGTCATGGCCGGGACCTTGCTGGCCTCGAAGAGCGCCATGAGGTCCGGGTGGCCGTCGCGGCGCAGGGCGATCGTGCCGTGCGACACGATCTGGGGGGGCAAGGAGGGCAGCGCGCCGTCCAGGACGATCGTCAGGCCGCCCGGCCAGAAGCGCTCCATGAGGAGGAGGGCCGCGTTGGGGACAGGCCGACTCAGCAGGCTCGCGCAGCCCTCGGGAGAGGCGACGAGGACGGGGCTGGGTTGGGACTGCGGTCGGCGCTTGAGGGACAGGACCGAGGCGATGGCGGCGGGGTGGCGGAGGTCGACGCCGAGGCCGTAGAAGGTTTCGGTCGGGATCCCAAGGACAAGGCCATCATGAAGGGCCTTGACGGCGGCGTCGAGGTCAAGAAGCATGTCTGAGGATCGCTCCGTGGCTGGCATCGTGGCGGCTCGCCGCGGCTGACTCCGGGGGTGATGTCGGAAGGAGGCGCCGCCGAGGCAGTGTATATTTATGAAGGCTCTGCCTTGACTCCAAGGCCCGGCTTGCGTAAAACCATCGGCGGCGTCGGTCAAGGACGTTTCATGGCTACGTAGCTCAGTTGGTCAGAGCAAGCGGCTCATATCCGCTAGGTCCGGGGTTCAAGTCCCTGCGTAGCCATTAAAGCCCCTTTCTTTCTGAGAGGGCGCTCACCTTCTATCTCTAACCTCCATCATTCACAACTCTAAAGGGCCTATGGCAACGCCAGCGCCAGATTCTTTGATCAAGGAGATTGAGGGGGCCCTCGCTCGTTTAGAGCACCTTGATCATTATCAGCGCATCGGAGTCCCACGGAACGCAGATCCGGCCGCGATCCGCAAGGCTTATACGAGCGCGGCGGCCAAGTGGCACCCCGACCGCTTTACTCAACATGACCTCGGTGACCACGCCCCGAAGCTTCAGCGTGTCTTTGCGCTCATCACCGAGTCGCACACAGTGCTGTCGAACGCGGCCAGGCGCGAGCAGTATGACGCCGAACTGAACCTCGGCGCCTCCGGCAACGGTCGGAAGGTCAACGCGATCGACGTCTTTGAGGCGGACCGGCTCTTCAGGGTCGGTCAGAAGCTCCTCGAAGGGGGCAAGGCCAAGGCTGCTCTGGAGAACTTCGATCAAGCCTGCCGGCTCAACCCCGACTCGGGGGTCTTCAGGGCTTTTCGGCTCTTCGCGGAGTTTCAGACGCTCAGCCGCGACCAGAAGGGCGTCCTGACCGATAAGAAGCGGGCTTCGGAGCTCAAGAAGCTCATCGTCGAGTCCTCCGAGACGGTGGAGAAGTTCGACATGGGCTATGTCTTCCAGGGGTTCATCCTCATGGAAGAGGGCGACGAGAAGAACGCGCGCAAGATGTTCATGATGGCCAGCTCCATCAACCCCAAGAATGTCCAGGCCCAACGCCAGCTTCGGCTGATGAACATGCGCATGGACAACAAGGAGAGCTTGATGGACAAGCTCATGGGCTTCTTGAAGAAGAAGCACTGAGGGCGAGCCCCTGAGGGAGAAGTCCTGAGGGGGGAGAGCCATTGGAAGTCGACTGGAAGGGTCGACCACCATCCTATGAAGTGGTTCGCATGCATGAGTTGACATAATAGACCTTATCGGACCTTGGATCTGGGAGTTTCGGACCTTGCCAACTCGGCTTCAACTTGGCTCAGACCACCCGCTCGACGCTGCATTCCTCCCATCCCTCGTCATCCTGCCCGCAGGACGACGTTCAAGCCCCAGGCTGTTTGCCCATGATCGATTGCACCTCGGACAACCTTGTCCGAGCCACTCTGGAAAAACGACGGGCGCTGTACTAGACTCCGCCCTGTGAAGACCCAGCCTCAGTGCTCGACCAGGATCCTTCATCATGCAGAGCGCCCTTCAGATCAGCCGCAAGATCGATTACGCCATGCGAGCCACCATCAGGTTGGCCGAGGTCCCCGACAACCAGGTGATGAGCTTTCGGGAGATCGCCCTCAAGGAACAGATCCCCAAGGAGTTCCTGGCCAAGATCCTCCGCTCGATGGTCTCCAGCGGCGTCGTCCGCTCCACACGAGGCCCCAAGGGCGGCTACGCCCTGGCTCGTCTGCCCTCGAACATCTCCTTCCTTGACGTCATCGAGGCCGCCGAAGGTCCCATCGTCATCAACACCTGCCTCGGCGATGAAGGCGTCTGTCCCGTTCAATCCCATTGCTCCATGGTCAACGTCTGGGCCCAGGCCCAGGACGCCATGATCAACGTCTTTCGCAAGACCTCCATCAAGGACGTCATGCGCGGCCCCAGGATCGATCCGACCAACGCCTTGACGCCCATCCTCTTCTCCAGGACCCCTTGCGAAGCCTCATGAACTCCTTGCAACGCCTCATGATTTCAACGCCTTGAGTTCCAACCGTCCCACCCCTGATGTTCAATGAGAAAGGCCCCGTGGACGAATCCACGGGGCCTTTCTCATTGAACATCAGGTTATTGAGCCCGCTCGCTGAGCCCGCTCGCCCGGCCTCAGAAGCCCTCGTACATCTCGACTCTGTAGCCGACCTCGAGCTCCATCTTCGACTCTACGACGAGAGCCGTGGAGTAATTGTCCTCGGCCTGGATGACCAGGATCTGCCCGACGCGCTCAAAGGGGATGTTGGACAGATCGTCCTCGTCGAAGGAGCTCCGACCGTCCTGCCTGTGGTAGGCAAAGAACCTGTTTCCGACGCGGACGCCCTGCTTCTCGCCCTTGTTCAGGAACACGTAGAAGTGCTGCGCAAAGAGCTCGGTCCGATCCAGCGTGTCGATGATATTGCCAACGACCGTCTTCGTCGCGACCGAGGGGGCGACGCGGAGCAGCTGGCGCTCGTACGGGAAGAGCAGATCCCCTCTGTAGATCTCCTCCCAGGCCTGCACGATGACCGCCGTATGCAGGGTCTTGTCGCTGGTCTCGACCACACGAACGGCGCCGACGATGTGGAACTTCGTCCCGATGGCCGTGTTCTCATCGTCCTCATCCCCGTCGTAGACCAACCCGCTGGGGCGAAGGATCGCGTAGACCTTGCCTCGCTTGACCCGGGCGTTCTCTCCGCTGTTGAGCGAGAAGTAGACGCGGTCGGGGAAGGTCAACATGTCCTTCTCTTCCGGAGAGTACTCCACCTTGCCCACCGAGCTGACCGCCCGGCCCGTGATGAAGCCGCCAACGGCGAGGCTGAGCCCTCGCTGGCTGGCGACGAGCGGCGAAGGCCCGTTCTCGTCGAAGGGCGCGTCTCCCGGCAGCGGCGCCCTGAGGTAGACCACGTCCCCCGGGTAGATCCAGTGCGGGTTGGAGATGTGAGCGTTGAAGGACCAGAGGATGGGCCATACGAAGGGCGTCCCGAAGTAGCTCTGCGAGAGGCCGAAGAGCGTATCGCCGGACTGCACCACATGATAATCCGGCACCGGCCTGTTGAAGGCCGGCGGGATCTTCGGGATGAGCTCCCCGCGGATGGGCAAAGGGCGCGGGCCCTCTTCGCCGGGCTGCGGAGGCCGACCGACGCTCTTGTCGTCTGCAGTCCTTGCCTCTTGCGCCAGACCGACGGACGACCAGGCGGCGACCAAAGCCAGGACGCCCAGTGTCTGCAGGAGCCTGATTCCAGGTCCGTTGGGCTTGAAGTTCCTCATGCGCCTGACTCCCTTGAAGTTGAGCTTTAGCCTGTCATGCTCTAGCACAATACTACTTGATGTTGTTGAGTTTATCCGTCGCGAGCTTGGCCGCGTTGGTGCTCGGGTAGGTCTCAAGGAGGTTGTAGAGGATGCTCTTGGCCTGGTCGCTCTGGCCGATCTTGGCGTAGGCCAGCGAGGCCTTGAGCATCGAGTCGGGGACCTTGTTGCCCTCTGGGATCTCCTTGATGACCCTGTCGAAGTAGCCGATGGCCTTCTGATATTGCCCCAACCCGAAGCTGCTCTCGCCCAGCCAGTAGTAGGCGTTGTCGAGGTAATCTTGCGAGGGGCCCTTCTCCAGATAGCTCTCGAACTCGCTCAGCGCCGCGGCGTAATCCCCGGCCCGATAGAGCGCCAGCCCGCTCTTGTAGATCTCCATGGCGGTCCGCTCGGCCATCGGCTCAGAACCACGCTCGCCACCCTCGGCGTTGATGGGGACGATCGGGAGCGTCTCGCTGGTCACGGGATCCTGGGCATTGCGCGGCCGTGACAAGCCTGCCGCCCGACGGCCCGGCTTGTGCTCTTCCCCACCCTCGTCGCTGACCGAGTCGTCCCGGTCGACGCCATACTGCCGGACAAAATCCTGGTACTCATCCTCGCTGATGACGACGCTCTCGACCCTCTCGTCCAAAGGCTCGGGGGCGAACTCGAGGGGCTGATCGTCCAGCCTCTCCTCATAGAGCGCGCTGTCCGGCACGAGGATACGCGGCCTGAGGCCAGCGTCCGACCTCGGAGCCGGGCGGACCTCGCTGAGCCTCGCCGGCGCAGACAAGACCGGATCTTCTGTCACGACGGAGCCAGACCCATCTGGCCGCGCCACGATCATCGGCAGCGGCTTGGCATGCCCTCGCCTCTCAAGAGCGAGCCTGTTCGTCTCGACCCTGTCGCTCATGATGTTGATGCGGTCCTCGAAGTCCTCAATCCGGACTCCAATGCGACCGCCCTGCCGCTCGGCGTCGCGCAGGCGCTCCTCGAGCTTGTCGATGCGAGCCTGGAGGGCCTCCGTATGACCTCCGCAGGCGCCGAGACCAGCGGCTGTCGTGGCCAGCGCGATCCAGACAAGGACAACCCTGCTCTTTCTAATCCCGATCATCAGAGGATGACTCCCTGCTTGCCCCACCATCGCTGACCTGGGCGCGTCGCGGGCACATGACCGGCCCAGGGGACTCAGAAAGCCATCTTCATGCTCCCTTCCCGTGGATGCCGTGCTCTGATACGCTATCATCACCCCTCCTCCGGTCAAGAAAAGACCCCAACAGACAGTGCAGGGTGAACCGTGGGTTCACATCTGTCCGTGCGAATCTGAGGGTTGTAGATAGGTATGCATTATGTAACCTTAAGACAGTTTATAATACAACCTTCCGTCTCCTGATCTCGATCGCGAGCCACCTCATCAGCCCGATGAGATGGATGGTCGCAAGTCGAAGCAAGGCGAGCGGGCCCGCAAACAGGCGTGGGGGTCGGTGAGTGGATGGAGTGAGAACTGGAAGATCCGCGCAGAGGGCGCGCGACGATCAAGCCAGGAGAGTCTGGGCGAGTATGACGGTGATGTTGTCGGTCCCGCCGTTCCGGTTGGCCGCGTCGACGAGCGCAGCGCAGGCCTCGTCGAGATCATTGCGGTTGGCCATGAGGATCTCACGAATGCCCGCGTCGTTGACGCAGTCCGTCAGGCCGTCCGAGCAGAACAAGAAGATGTCCCCGTCCTGAACCGTCTCGAAGTCGGCCTCGACCTCCACCTCCTCGGCCAGCCCGCAGGCGCGCGTCACGACGTTCTTGTACGGGAAGTGCTCGACGTCATCGGGCGAGAGGATCCCCATGCGGACGTACTCATTGGCCAGAGAGTGATCCTCGGTCAAGAGCTCGAGGTTGCTCTCCCGGAGCCTGTAGCCGCGCGAGTCCCCGATATGGGCAATGTACACCCCGCTCTCCATGAAGTAGGCCGCCACGATGGTCGTCCCCATCCCCCGGTAGAGCTCGTTGCTGGCCGCCGACTCGAAGATGGACTTGTTGGCGCAGAGCAAGCTCTGGACAAGGCGCCGCTCCGCGGCGTCCTCTGGCTTCTTGCGCCGCCAGGGCCACTTGAAGCCCGAACGTATCGCCGCCTCGTCGTCCTGGTCGATGATCGTGTCTCGATAATACTGCACGATGGTGTTGACCGCGATCTCGCTGGCAACCTCTCCAGACTTGTGCCCCCCCATCCCGTCGGCGACGACGCAGATGGGCTCGCCGATGGTGCTCAGGTAGAAGTTGTCCTCGTTGTGATCACGCGCGACCCCAACATCCGTCACGCCGGCACAAATCAACCGCATGATTATCCTCCGACCTGACCAAGGAGCGCGACGACCTCCGCGTCTCCCGGGGCGATCTCCTGTGCCCGGTCAAGGTGACTGCGCGCCACCACCGCCCTGCCCTCTCCGAGGAGGCGCTTCGCGATAGCGACCCTCGCCACAAAAGCCCGGCGCTCCAAATCATCACCCCCAGAATCCTCCGCGCCCTCGCTCCGCTTGAGCAGGGCCGTCTCGAGCTGGCCCAGCTCAAGAAGCTCTCGAACCGAGGCGACCAGCGCCTGCCTTCGATAGGGCTTGGTCATGTAATCGTCACAACCAAAGCGAACCCCCCGCTGGATGTCCTCGTCGCCATGCCTGGCCGACAAGACCATGACAGGGACGAAGCGCCCTCGAAACTTCGCCTTGAGAAAGCGCGTCGCCTCGAAGCCGTCAAGCTTGGGCATCATGACGTCCATGATGACCAGGTCCGGCGGGGAATCGCTCGTCCGCAGGATCGCCTCCTGGCCGTTCTTGGCGATCTCGACGGAGTGCCCCTCCCGCTCGAGCTGCTGCGTCAACAACTCGGCCGTATCATCGTCGTCATCGACAACCAGAATGCTGTAGCGGTCAGTCTCGGCGGTCACGCACTGCCCTCCCTAGAGATGTCGACACCTGAGCCGATGATCTTCGACTCCACCAGAAGATCCATGACATCAACAGAGTTGACCGGGCGCTTGAGACACCCGAGCACCCTGGACATCTTCGTAACCGAGAGGTCTCCCAGGCTCACCCGACCGTGAGGGGGGTATCCATAGGTCGGCATCTCCCCCTCCCCTTGCCAGATCAACAACACCGAGATCCTCTGCTCCTTGATGAGCTCCCACACACGAGACATGGACTCTGCGCCATCGATCTCAGGAAGTGTCGCACCGATCACCACACCTGCGGGCTTCATCTCCCTGAGTATATCCACCGCGTCCCGACCTGTAAAGGCGCTCCTGACCTCGACGCCCACGCCCATGAGCCCCTCACGCAGGGTCACGACCGTCCCTGGATCGTCGTCGATCACCAGCAGGACTGGCTTCCCAAGGCCCTCGACCTCCTTGCCCACCCCCGCCTCACCGCCGACCCCGCCGCCGACCTCACCCTCGCTCAACCGCATGGGCAGTCGCACCGAGAAGGTCGACCCCTCGCCGGGCACGCTGGCCGCCTTGACCTCGCCCTTGAGGAACTCACACAGCCGCTGCGTGATCGCAAGGCCAAGGCCCGCCCCCCCATACTTGCGGCTCGTCGATCCATCCAGCTGGCGGAACTTCTCGAAGATGACATGAAGGTCCTCGGGCCTGATCCCAATCCCAGAGTCCCTGACGTGGATCTCGACGCTGTCGCCAACCCTGGCCGTCTCCACCAGCACCGAGCCCGTCTCTGTAAACTTGATCGCGTTGGAGACGAGGTTGACGAGGATCTGCTTGCACTTGAGCCGATCAGAGCTCACCAGCAGGACGCCCTCGGCCCCTGCCCTCCTGACCTCCAGCGCCTTGCCTCTGACCATCGGCGCCGTCATCTCGATCACCTCACCGACCAGCTCGTTGAGATCGAAGGCGTCCACCCGCAGCGACACCTGGCCGCTCTCCATCTTCGACACGTCGAGGAGATCGTTGATCAACCTCAACAGGTTGTCCGCGTTTCGCATCACCGTCTCCAGGTTCCGCCTCCCCCTGCCCTGGACCTCCTCCCCATCGAGTACCAGCTCCGTATAACCCAGAATCGCGTTGAGCGGCGTCCTGAGCTCATGGGTCACGTTGGCCAGAAACTCGCTCTTGAGCTGGTTGGCCTCCGCCAGCTTGCTGTTGATCATCCCCATCTCAACTTGCTGGAGCATCAATTTCTCATTGATATCCCTCATTTCGGCTGCGGCGTCTTCAATTTTTTCATAAAATCTTGCGTTGCTGATGGATACTGCCAGTTGAAAGACAACCTCCTCGATGAAGGTGATGTCCTCCATCGAGTAGACCCTCGTCGATCCCAGGACGATCACGCCCAGCAAGACGTCCAGGTGGACGAGCGGCTGGACGATGAGGCACGCGGGCTGGGCGCGCCCGATCCCCAGGTGCAGCTCAAAGAGCCCCTCAGGGACGGGTTGGACAAAGGCCAGCTTCCGGCTCAACCCCACCTGACCCACAACCCCCTGTCCCAGCCTCAAGGGCCCCTCACCGGCCGACTTGCCTGAAAGCGCGTGCGCGTGGGCAAGCTCCAGCAGCTGCGTCTCAGGATCAAAGAGGTATATCCCACCCAGGTCGCTGCCCGTACGGCGCACCACGTCCGAGAGGCTCGACTCAAGGGTCCTCATCAAACCGATGGTGCTGTTGAGCGCCGTGACGATCTCATTGTAATCGTTCTGACGTTGACGTCGGGTCTGAAGATACTGCGCCATCGTATTGAAGGAGGACCCAAGCTCCTGAAGCTCGTCCCGCCCCTCGATCTCAACCCTGGCCTCAAGATCGCCCTGCCTGAGTCGGCGGCTCGCGCTCAGGAGCCTCCCCACAGACTTCGTCAATGATCTCATGAAGATGAAGGCAAGCGCGGCCACGATGATGACCCCGAGAGACAGAAAGACCAGGATGAAGAGCCCCGAACTCGCGCTGGAATCAGAGATATCCCGGCGGCTCGCCTCGATCAGCTCCCAGTGCTCGCGTTCGGCCAGCGTCGAGAGCTTCAACAAGCGCTCGCGCGTCAACCTCGTCTCCTCGGTAAGAGCAATCAGCCGGTCGTTGACGTCCGTGATCTGCGCGTCGAGGTCCTCAAGATCGAAGAGGAGATCATCGACGCCCGTGTCGTTCAACGCCCCGAAGCCCCGCACGCCAACCCGCAAGCCCCCCGATGCCTCAGCCAGCCTCTCAAGCCGAGCCCTCAGCCCCCTCGTCAGTCGCCAGGTCAAGTGCCTGTAGAGCGCCTCGTCGAAGAGGGCACGCTGGCTGGCCGAGTAGCGCACCTGCACGAGGTCCTCAAGGACGTCCGCAGCCTCAAGGGCCAGACGCTTGAGCGGCTCGTCCTCCGGCCCTCCCTCCACCTTCCAGTCCCGGAGCCTCCCCGCCAGCGACTCCATCCTGGGCTTCAGAGCGCGCTGGAGGCCGCTGATGTCTCGAACATCATTATTGATAAGCTCTGCAAGCCGCCGCTCATTGGTCCTGAGCGCGGCCAGCTGCCTGCTCATCTCCATCCACCTGGATTTCAGAGCCTCCTCGCGCGTATGGTCCTGTCCCCTCTCGATGGTCTTCTCCAAGCGGATGAAGATCTCCTCCACGCCTCGCAGGTGCGTGGCGTCGTCGCTTGAGATCATCCGCTGCTCGGCCTCCTGTATCAGCAACACGTCGCCCCGGACCTCGCGTGCTGCGCTGACGGTGGGGAGCCTCAGATCGACGATGCCGTCCACCTGACGTTCCATCTCGACGACGTGGAGGTAGGCCAGCGCGCTGACCGTAAAGGCCAGGCACAAGGCGCTGATGAGGATGGAGAGTATCTTCGCCCTTATCGACATCCGCCCGGACCTCCTTCCCTGCTTCACCTGCACCCTATCACCCCCCCTTCACCTCGCCAATCTCGCCAGTTCATCCCCCCGTCCAAACATGCATTATGTAAAATAAGGTTGGTTGGAGAACACCACATCAAGCCCAGGCGGAACGTTGGGGCGCTCTCCCGTCGACATGCAATTATGTAATCTTGCGTGAGTTAATGACACCAACACAAGACACCACCACCCAACCTGTGCGAGTGTTGTGTTCCCCAGTTGCGGCGCGTATAACTGGACGCCTTGACAGTGCGCCGCCCGTTCAGGCCTCCCGCGCTCTTTTCAACGCGCTCCGACGAGAAGACCCATGACCCGACCACTGCCTAAGGACATCGAAGGCTCGATGAGATCGGCGCTCCCCCCGCTCGCCGGCCATTACGACAACATCGAGATCCACGGCGCCAGAGAGCACAACCTCAAGAATCTCAGCCTCCAGATCCCGAAGCGCAGCCTCGTGGTCTTCACTGGCCCCAGCGGATCTGGAAAGTCGTCTCTGGCCTTCGACACCCACTGCGCGGGGGGCCAGCGGCGCTACGTCGCGACGCGGGCGGCCTACGCGCGCCAGTTCCTCGGGCAGATGGACAAGCCGGACTTTGACGCCATCCGCGGCCTCTCCCCCACCATCAGCATCGAGCAGAAGTCGACCGGCTCCAACCCGCGATCGACGGTCGGGACCATCACCGAGATCTACGATCACCTGCGGGTCCTCTTCGCGCGCGTCGGCGTCCAGCATTGCCCAGGCTGCGGCGACGCGGTCGGGCGGATGACGCAGGACGAGATCAGCCGCGCGGTCCTGTCCCTGGAGCCTGGGACGCGCTTCCTGCTGGTCGCGCCGATGGTCAGGAACCGCAAGGGCGAGCATAAGGACCTCTTCGCAGACCTGTTGAGCCAGGGGTTTACGAGGGTGAGGGTCGACGGCGAGGTCGTCGAGATCGAGGAGGGTATGTCGCTGGTCAAGACGAAGCGGCACACCATCGACGTCGTCGTGGACCGGCTCGTGGTCAAGGCGGACGCGCGAGCGCGGATCGCGGACAGCGTCGAGACGGCCCTCAAGATCGGCCAGGGGGGGTGCGCCGTCGACATCGTCGACGGGGCCTCCATCACCTTCAGCCAGCACCTGGCTTGCGCGAAGTGCGCGCTGGCCTTCCCGGAGCTCTCTCCCCAGTCCTTCTCCTTCAACTCTCCTCTTGGCATGTGCCCGGGCTGCAACGGCCTCGGAGAGTCCCGGAGCATGGATACGGCCTTGATCATCCCCGATCCCTCGCTGTCGCTGTCGCAGGGCGCCGTGGCCCCGTGGGGAAAGCCCGACGACTCCAGCTCCTGGCAATGGGAGGTGATCCAGGCCGTCTGCGAGGCCTTCGAGATCGATCTGGACGCACCGTGGAGCGCGCTGCGGCCGGAGCAGCGCGCGGTCTTGCTGGAGGGCACCACCGAGGAGGTGTCGGTCAAGTGGGCGCGCAAGCGCTCCAGCGGGACCTGGAAGACGGCCTTCGAGGGGGTCTTGAACACGTTGATGCGGCGCTACAGGGAGACATCCAGTGCACAGGCACGGGAGGCCTACGCGCAGTACATGACGGCGACGACCTGCGGGGATTGCGGGGGGGCGAGGCTCAGGACGGAGAGCCGGGCTGTGCGCGTCGGCGGTCGCACCATCACGGAGGTCAACACGTGGTCCATCCGCGAGGCGCGCGGCTGGCTGGACGGCCTTGAGCTTGAAGGCAATGCGGCCATCATCGGCCGCGATCTGGTCAAGGAGATCGGCGGCCGGCTGGATTTCCTGCTCAACGTCGGCCTGGACTACCTGAGCCTCGACAGGCCGGGGCCGACCTTGTCGGGCGGTGAGGCGCAGCGGATAAGGCTTGCCAGCCAGCTCGGCAGCGAGCTCTCCGGGGTGCTCTACATCCTCGACGAGCCCAGCATCGGGCTGCACCAGCGCGACAACCTCAGGCTGCTGGAGACCCTCAAGCACCTGCGCGACCTCGGCAACAGCGTCATCGTGGTCGAGCACGACGCCGAGACGATGCGCGACGCGGACTGGATCGTGGACTTTGGGCCTGGCGCGGGTCGTCACGGCGGCCACGTGGTCAGCGCCGGAGAGCCCGGGCACCTCATGAGCGACTCGGCGAGCCTGACGGGGAGGTACCTCAGCGGCGCGTTGAGCATCCCGGTGCCTGCGACCCGGCGGACGGGCTCAGGCAAGGCGATACGCGTCCTGGGCGCGGTGGAGAACAACCTTCGGGATCTGGACGTGTCCTTCCCGCTGGGCACCTTCATCTGCGTGACGGGGGTCTCGGGCGCGGGCAAATCGACGCTGGTGCACGACATCCTTTTTCCGGCCGCAAGCCGCAAGATCTACAGCAACAGCGCGCAGATCGTCGGGGCACATCGAGGCATCGAGGGCCTGGAGTTGATCGACAAGGTCATCGAGATCGACCAGAAGGCCATCGGGAGGACGCCACGGAGCAACCCCTCGACCTACGTCAAGGTCTTTGATCTCATTCGGGATGTCTTCGCGGGGCTGCCTGAGTCCAAGATGTACGGCTACAACAAAGGGCGCTTCAGCTTCAACGTCAAGGGGGGGCGGTGTGAGGAGTGCATGGGG